>DMYQ01000198.1:40897-49162 GCA_003482555.1 Janthinobacterium sp.
CATCCCGCGGCGCCGTCGCGCGCGGTGGGGAAAGCGGTCGATCGGACGGCCCCGCTCTGGCGCGTTGACGGCGCTCCCGCCTCGCGAGGCCAGTCGCGCTTGGCGCCGCCGGCCGGGAAGTTGCAGGGGCCACGAAAGTGTGGTTTTTCCAACACAAGTGTTGTATTTATGCAATATGAAAAGATGAAATTTCGATGCGGGAATGGTGCGCGCGGGGCCCGATTGGATGCCGAAAACCGGCTTTCACCGAACGGCGCGGGCAGGCGCAGGCGCTCCGGCGCTGCACTGCAGCAAATTCCTGCCATCTATTGCGATTCATGCGATGTATATACAAGGGCGCCACACGCTGGCTCATCCTTTCCAGTTCCGGTCCGTCTTGCGCGAGTAATGGTGTGGTGCCGGCGGGGCTGTTCCCGTCGTCAATTGGGTGGCGCGTGTCAGGCCGCTGGCGGAAGCGATCGGCGTGGTGGCGGCGCATCGGGAATGCACGTATAAATTGTTAAATATTGTTTTCTAATATAGCATGAAATTTGCATCAAATTTCCATGAAGCGGGTGGCGACCGGAATAGCGATTGTCGTCTGCCGCAATACATGCGAACACGGGCTGCTTTGCAATGGGCGGGCCATCCTGAAAATAATTTTTCCGCGAGTCAGAAAATGAAAAAACTAGCTTTGGCAGTGTGTCTATTGCTGACATTTGGGCGCGCCGGCGCCGACGAGTTGGCCGATGCGCAAACGCTCTGGGAGACAAAGGATTTCATCCACGCTTTCCAGGGCTTTACGCGATTGGCCAATGCCGGCAACGCCGCCGCGCAACTGCAGTTGGGCGAGATGTATGGTTTTGGCGAGGGCACGCCGGAGGATGCGAGCAAGGCCGTGTACTGGCTGAAACAGGCGGCCGAGCACGGCAACCGGGAAGCGCCGCAGTCGCTGGCCCTGCTGCAAGAGCGGGGCGCGCGCAAGGCCGAGATCGCCTATTACACGACGCATTTCGATGGCGCCGCCGTCGCCTACGACAAGTTCGCCTGCGTGCGCCCGACCATCCCGGCCGTGTCGACCAAGAATGCCGAAATCGTCTCGGTGAATGCCGGCATCAACGCCTGGTCGGAATGCTACGGGCGCTTTGTGCGCAATTTGAATGGCGCTTTGCCGGCGGAGAAAACCATTCCGGCCGACATCCTCAAATTGATGAGTAACGAAGAATTCATTCGTGCCGGATTACAGATCAATGCCAAATATTCCGCTATCGCCGGCGCGGCGCAGAAAATAGCGGATCAAATTGGCGTCGAGAGTGGCGCCTGGAAAACAGCCACCGAAAAATTCGTTGCGGAGAATAATGCAAAGGTGCTGGCGCAAAAAACCGCCAACGCTGCCAACTACGATCAATTCGCACGGGAAGTACAAGATAACTTGCAAAGAAAATCGGAGGCCACGCGTGCCGTCAGTACAAAATCGGCGCCAATAAAATAATTGCGAACGATATGATGGTTTTGCCGCGACGCGCAACGATGGCGCGCGATTTAATATTCAGCTTGAATATTAAATCAGACCCTGTTGCGGGGCGTTCCATACGCGCTCGTTGAGTGCGCGGCGTCGTGGGGGACGCTGGTGGGCCGAGCGTGGGGCGCCTTGCCACAGAGTGTGGGGCGCGGCGCTTTTGTCGCATGGAGAGTCCGTCACACAGCTCATGCCGCAGGCGAAAAATCATTTATCGATAGTTAATTTCATAATTTTTCGGCGCATTAAATTTGTGCATTGCCGCACCGTTTTGGGGTGGCGTGCCAATTTCGCTTTTTGCTGGTGCAGGAACTGTTGTTTCTGCGCACGAACAGAATTGGAGTATTGACACTGTTCCTTTTGATATGTTTCCATGTGACGCATGGTTGGGAGATTACTGTATCGCGACCCAACCGAAAATCTTCCGTAAAAGCAGGAGATGTCGCACCAAGACCGAGACGTCAAAAAACGTATTGAACAAAAATTGGTGTGTCAATTTTACATGAGCTGATCTACCAGAAAAGCTTAACTAATAGGAAATCACATGTTGAGAAAAACTGTTTTAGTGCGCGCGTTGTCGATCGCGTTTGGCGCCGCCGCACTGGCTGCAAGCGTGGTCCCGACGGCGATGGCTCAGTCCAACGCGGCCGGTAATATTTACGGCACGGTCGATTCGCCAGCCGGCGCCTCGCTTGTCTTGTTGAACACCGATACCGGCGCCAAGCGTGCGATCACCCCCGACGCCAGTGGCCGCTACATGGCCACCGCAATGGCGCCGGGCCACTACAAGGTTGAGCTGATGCGCGGCGGTAAAGTCGCCAACACCACTGAAGTCGACGTTATCGTCGGCCAGGGTGTCGACGCTTCCTTCTCCGCCGGCGCCCCCTCGGTGGTGCAAGCCGTTCAAGTGACCGGTCGCCGCAACCGCATCGACGTGTCGAGTTCGAACAATGGCGCGACTTTCACCGCCAAGGAACTGGCCAAATTGCCGATCGCGCAAAACGTCGACGCGATCATCCAACTGGCGCCAAACACCACCCGTGCCGATTCCCGTTATGCGGCCGGCGCCTCCTTCGGCGGCGGTGGCGCGTCGGAAAACGCGTACTACATCAACGGTTTCCCAACCACCAATCCGCTGACCCAACTGGGCGCGTCGGAACTGCCTTTCGGCGCGATCTCCCAGGCACAGATCCTGACCGGCGGTTTCGGCGCCGAGTTCGGCCGTTCGGTCGGTGGCGTGGTCAACATCACCACCAAGAGCGGCACCAACAATTGGGAATTCGGTGTCACCTCGAGCATCGAGCCGGACGCGCTGCGTTCGAAGGCGAAAGACAGCATGTACCCGGTCACCGGCGCCGTTGAAAACAAGACCACCGACGGCACTTTGTTCCGCCGCAATTCGGAAAATAAGGCCACCAACAAGACCTATGGCGGTTACCTCGGCGGTCCGATCATCAAGGACAAGCTGTTCATGTTCGCTGCCGTCGAAACGAAGAAAAACAATTCCGAGGGCACCAACGCGTTCAACAGCTCGCTCGGTACTCGTACTTCCTCCTCGAACAGTGTGTCCGGTTGGGAATCGAAGCAAGACGAGATCGACCGCTACCTGGCCAAGTTCGACTGGAATATCACCGACAATCATCGCCTGGAATTGACCTTCCTCGGCGACACCGCGAAGACCGATCGCCAGTTGGCCGGCTACGACTACGCCACCAACACGCGCGGCGCGACGACGGCGTCGCAGCACTACCAAAACAATTCCGACTACAACCCGTCGGTCGGCGCCGATTCGCAAATTTTGCGCTACACGGGTAATCTGACGGACGACCTGACCGTGACGGCCTTGTACGGCACGAGTAAAACAGTCAACTCGAGCCGCTACGATCAAGTCGGCCCGGCGTCGACGGGTCCCTTGTTCCAAGTGTCCGCCCCTACGGCCGCGCGGGCCGATGGCTTGAACTACCACAGCTCGCAAGTGCTGTCGGGTTTTGTCTCGCCGGACGATGCGTCCAGCAAGATCAAGTCCTCGCGCATCGATCTGGAATATAAAATCGGCCAACACACTCTGCGCGCGGGTATCGACGACAACAAACTGTCGTCTTCCGGCGCCGGTGAAGTCTTCGGCGGCGGTGGCCTTTGGACGTACTTCCATGCAAACGATCCGCTGAAACCGGTCAGCGTTGGCGACGGTAATTTGATCGTTCCCGCAACCGGTGGCGGCCTGGGCACCCAGGGTTACTACGTCAGCAAACGTATTTTCGATGACACGACCCAAGCCGCTTCGGATCAGTCGGCGCAATACATCGAAGACAAATTCCAAGTGACCAAGAACCTGTTGCTGACGGCGGGCTTGCGCGACGAACAGTTCAAAAACAAGAACGGCGACGGTCAAACCTTCCTGGAAGTGAAGAACCAGATTTCGCCGCGCTTCGCCGCCGCATGGGACGTGTTTGGCGACGCATCGATGAAAGTGTTCGGCAGCGCCGGTCGCTACTCGCTGCAAATCCCTACCCATCTGGCAGTGCGCGGCGCCAGCCGTTCGCTGAACGTGCGTCAATACTTCACGTACACCGGGACGGACGCCAACGGGCAGCCAACCGGCCTGAACCCGATGACCGGCGTGTTCTCGACGAACAACGAGTTGGGCCAATCGAAAGATCCGGCGACCTTGACGGCGCTAGATATCAAGCCGACGTATCAGGATGAAGTGACCTTGGGCTTTGAAAAAGCGTTTTCGCCGAGTTTGAACTTTGGCGCGAAAGTGACTTACCGCAAGCTGAAGGCAACCATCGATGACTTCTGCGATCAAACCGTGTTCGATACCTGGTTGGCCAATCATCCGGCCGTCGACGGTTCGAAATGGGGCGGTTTCAATTGCGCGTCGTTCAATCCAGGCCAGGACAACACCTTCCTGGTCGATTTCAACAACAGCGGCAAGAACTACACGACGGTTCATCTGACCAAGGCCGATCTCGGTTTCGACGAAGCCAAGCGCACCTACACGGCGATCGATCTGTTTGCCGAACATCCGATGCGCAACGGTTGGTACGGCAAGATCAACTACACATGGTCGCGCAGCACCGGCAACACCGAAGGCCAAACCAAGTCGGACAACGCACAAACCGACGTGGCCGCGACCTCGACCTGGGATAACTATCCTTTGATGGTTGGCGCCGATGGCCTGTTGCCAAACGATCGCACGCATCAAGTCAAGGCTTACGGTTTCTACGAGTTGACACCCGAGTGGACCATCGGCGGCAACGGCTTGGCCGCTTCCGGCCGTCCGCGCAGCTGCTTCGGCAACCAGCCGAATATTCCTGGCGGCATTCAGGATTACGGTTCGGTGTACTTCTATTGCGACGGTCCTGCTCCACGCGGCAGCCTGGGTCGTTTGCCATGGGATATCCGCTTCGACGCCAACTTGTCGTTCCGTCCGCAACAAGTGAAGGGTCTGGCGCTGAAGATCGACGTCTTCAACGTGTTCAACAAGCAGACGGCGCAAACGATCGACGAGACGTATAACCTGGAAGGCACGACCATCTCATCGACTTATGGCCGCGTCATCAGCTACACGGCTCCACGTTCGGTACGCCTGACCGCCGAGTACAACTACAAGTTCTAAGCGGACTTGGCGAAGCGCCAACGCAAGTTGGCGCCAGCAATAAAAAAACCCGCCAGCGCAAGCTGGCGGGTTTTTTTTTGCGGTGCGCCCGGCATGGGCGCACTCCCGCGACCTTGGTTGCCGAGCGTCCTTTTAATATTGCCGGCTGGCTATTACATGCCGCCCCAGGCGCCGTTCAGCGCGGCCAGGGCGGCCAGCGCCGCCGTTTCCGTGCGCAAGATGCGCGGCCCCATGCTCAGCGCCAGCGCGCCGTGCGCCAGCGCCAGTTTTTCTTCCGCTTCGCTGAAGCCGCCTTCCGGGCCCACCATCAGGGTGACGGCTTGCGGCGCCGCATGGCGGGCCCAGTCGGCCAGCGAAACGTCGGCGCGCGGGCTCAGGATAATGCGGCGATGCAAGTGCTGCTGGGCTATCCATTGCTGGAATTCATTCAGCGGCGCCAGTCGGGCCAACCGGTTGCGCCCGCTTTGCTCGGACGCCGACACGATCACGCCTTGCCAGTGGGCGTGCTTTTTCTCGGCCCGTTCGGCCGACAGGCGCACCACGCAGCGCTGCGCGGCGAGCGGCACGACGCCGGAAACCCCCAGTTCGACGGCTTTTTCGATGATCCAGTCCATCTTCGACGCTTCCGGCAAGGCTTGCGCCAGGGTCACGGCATAGGGCAGTTCGGCCTCGCGCGGCGCGTACGCCTTGAGCTCGGCGCTCACCCGTCTCTTTTCGACGCCGGCCAGGATGGCCGTGTATTCGCCGCCCTCGCCGTTGAACAGGGTGACGGCGTCGCCCGGCGCCAGGCGTATCACCTGGACGTGGTGGGCGACCGCCTCGGGCAGGTCGATGGTGGCGCCGAGGACGAGGGGGAGGGGGCAGTAAAAACGCGGCATGCAAAATCCTGGTGAGGGTGAAGGCGGCAAAAACGCGGCAAAAGCGGCGAAAAACGCTATAAAAACGCTTTGCCCGACAGCGCAATTTTAATTCGGACACTCTTGGTCTGGTAAAATACTTAGCTCACGAAGTAGCGCATCCCTACTGCAAACGAATTCACACTCCGCGATCGACCAGACCACCATGATATCTACGCTCCCTACCACCAAGATGGCCAATGCGATCCGCGCGCTGGCGATGGACGCTGTCCAACAGGCCAATTCCGGCCATCCCGGCATGCCGATGGGCATGGCCGAAATCGCCGTCGCCCTGTGGAGCGGCCACTATCGCCACAATCCGGCCAATCCGAAATGGCTGAACCGCGACCGCTTCCTCTTGTCGAACGGCCATGGCTCGATGCTGCACTACGCGCTCTTGCACCTGACCGGCTACGACTTGAGCATGGCCGACTTGAAATCCTTCCGCCAGATGCACTCGAAAACCCCGGGTCACCCGGAAGTGGACGTCACGCCCGGCGTGGAAACGACCACCGGCCCGCTGGGCCAGGGTTTGGCCAACGCGGTCGGCATGGCCCTGTCGGAGCAATTGCTGGCGGCCGAGTTCAACCGCCCCGGTTTCGACGTCGTCGACCACCACACCTATGCCTTCCTGGGCGACGGTTGCCTGATGGAAGGCATTTCCCACGAAGTGTGTTCGCTGGCCGGCACCCTGGGCTTGAACAAGCTGATCGCGCTGTACGACGACAATGGCATCTCGATCGACGGCAAGGTCGAGGGCTGGTTCACGGACGACACCCCGAAGCGCTTTGAAGCCTACGGCTGGAACGTCATCGCCGCCGTCGACGGTCACGACGTGGCCGCCATCGATGCCGCCATCACGGCCGCGAAAGCATCCGCGAAACCGACCCTGATCTGCTGCAAGACCATCATCGGCAAGGGTTCCCCGAATCTGCAGGGCGGCGACAAGGTGCATGGCGCCGCGCTGGGCGACAAGGAAATCGCGGCCGTGCGCGAATACATCGGCTGGGACGCCGCGCCCTTCGAGATGCCGGCCGACGTCTACGCCGCCTGGGATGGCAAGGCGCGCGGTCGCGCGCTCGAGGGCGAGTGGGACGAGCGCTTCGCCGCCTACGCCGAAGCCTTCCCGGTCCAGGCCGCCGAACTGGCGCGCCGCATGCGCGGCGACTTGCCGGCCGCCTTCGACGAAGTGCTGAGCGCCGCCATCGCCGCCTGCGTGGAAAAGAAGGAAAACATCGCCACCCGCAAGGCCAGCCAGAACGCCATCCAGGCGCTGGCGCCCACGCTGCCGGAATTTTTGGGCGGCTCGGCCGACTTGACCGGTTCCAATCTGACCAACTGGAAAGAGTGCGTTGCCGTGCGTTCCGGCCAGCCCGGTAATCACATCAATTACGGCGTGCGCGAATTCGGCATGAGCGCCATCATGAACGGCATCGTGCTGCATGGCGGTTACATTCCCTTCGGCGCCACCTTCCTCACCTTTTCCGATTACAGCCGCAACGCGCTGCGCATGGCCGCGCTGATGAAGCTGCGCTCGATCTTCGTGTTCACCCACGATTCGATCGGCCTGGGCGAAGACGGCCCCACCCATCAATCGGTCGAGCACGTCTCGTCCATGCGCCTGATCCCCAACCTGGACAACTGGCGTCCCTGCGACACGCTCGAATCGCTGGTCGCCTGGGGCGCCGCGGTCAAGCGCAAGGACGGTCCTTCGACCCTGATCTTTTCGCGCCAGAACTTGCCGTTCCAGGAACGCAGTGTCGAACAGATCGCCAACATCGCCCGCGGCGGCTATGTCTTGAACGACGTCGCCGAGGCGCAAGCCATCTTGATCGCCACCGGTTCCGAAGTGGAACTGGCGGTCGCGGCGGCCAGCGCCCTGGCTTCCGAAGGCATCCGGGTGCGCGTCGTCTCGATGCCGTCGACCGATGTCTATGACCGCCAGGACGCCGCCTACAAGGCGAGCGTCTTGACCAAGGGCGTGCCGCGGGTGGCGATCGAAGCGGGCGTGACCGACTTCTGGTACAAATACGTGGGCCTGGAAGGCGCCGTGGTCGGCATCGACAGCTTCGGCGAATCGGCCCCGGCCGGCGTGCTGTTCAAGCATTTCGGCTTCACGGTCGAGAACGTTGTCGCCAAGGTCAAGTCGGTTCTCGCCGCCTGATTCTAGTTTGTAGTGCTAAGTACCTCATTTTTTTTAATCGGGAGCAAAGTATGACGATCAAAGTTGCAATCAATGGTTATGGCCG
>DMYQ01000293.1:0-4928 GCA_003482555.1 Janthinobacterium sp.
TAGGGGGCGGCGGCGCAGCAATGCGCCGCTGCTACCCGGCGTTTGATGATTGCAGAGAGAGACCTGCCGCTTGATATTGCGCTACTTGCAAGGTGCGGATATTGATAAATATCCTGTGTCCTGTGCGGTCGGTATCGGCGCCACATCCATGGCGGGCGGGCGATGTTGGCGCCGATGGGCGATCATGGGCGGATATGCCGTTAAAATGGCAAGGCTGCGGTCCATGCGCAAATGTGCTTGCCTATGCTTTTGCTATACCTATTGCTATTGCCTCCGACAAATTTCCCTGACCATGCCAGCCATTGCCGCCCACCCATGCATCCGACCCAGATACTGACCGCGTTGCCGCTCGACCGTGCCGACGCCACCCCGCTGTTCCGCCAGTTGTACGCGGCGATCAAGGCGGCGATCCTGAGCGGCACGATCAGCCCTGGCATGCAGTTGCCGCCGACCCGGGAATTTTGCCGCTTGCTGGCGATTTCGCGGCAGACCGTGCTGAACGCTTACGCCCAGTTGACGGCGGAGGGTTACCTGAGCGGCAGCGTCGGCAAGGGCACCTTCGTCAGCGCGCTGCTGCCGGTCGCGGCGCCGGCAAAGGCCGCGCCCGGCTTGCTGCGGCCCCTGTCCGCGCGCGGCCAGGCTTACGCGGGCGCGATGCACAAGGTGGCCTGGCACCAGAGCCCGCTGCGCGCCTTCCGCATCGGCATGCCGGGCATCGAGCATTTTCCATTCGATGTCTGGAGCCGGCTCGAGGCGCGCCGCTGGCGCCGGCCCGACCACCGCATGGGTTACAGCGATCCGGCCGGCTATCTGCCGCTGCGCGAACTGCTGTGCGTGTACCTGAAGGCGGCGCGCGGCGTCGTTTGCACGCCCGAGCAAATCCTCATCACTTCGGGTTCGCAGCAGGCGCTGTTCCTGCTGTCGACCATGCTGCTCGGCCCCGGCGACGCGGCCTGGATGGAGTCGCCCGGCTATCGCGGCGCCAGCGGCCCCCTGCACGCGGGCGGCGCGCACGTGTTCCCGGTGCCGGTCGACGCCCAGGGCCTGGACGTGGCCCACGGCGCCGCCCACTGTCCGCACGCCAGGCTGGTGTACGTGACGCCATCGCACCAGTTGCCGCTTGGGGTGACGATGAGCCTGCCGCGCCGGCTGGAGCTGCTGGCCTGGGCCGCGCGCGCCAAGGCCTGGGTCGTCGAAGACGACTACGACAGCGAATACCGCTACACCGGGGCGCCGCTGGCGTCGTTGCACAGCCTGGACCGCGACGGCTGCGTGATCTATGTCGGCACCCTGTCGAAGGTGCTGTTTCCCGGCCTGCGCCTGGGCTACCTGGTGGCGCCGCCGGCCTTGGCCGAGGCCCTGGTGCGGGCCAAGAACGTGATCGACCGCCATACCGCGATCGTGCCGCAGATGGTGCTGGCGGACTTCATCGCCGAGGGCCACTTCGGGCGCCACATCAAGCGCACGCGCGAGATCAACGCGGGCCGCCGCGCGCTGCTGCTGCGCGGCCTGGCGCGCGAACTCGACGATCAACTGGCGTGCGGACCGGCGGACGCCGGTCTCGACCTGTGCGCGTATTTCCGCCACGGCCACGACGAAGACGCGGTGGCGCGCGCCGGGCTGGAACGGGGCATCGAGCTGCGCCCGCTGTCGCACTACGCGGCGGCCGACGCGCCGCCCGCCTGCCGCGCCGCGCCGGGCTTGCTGCTCGGTTTCGCGGCAGTGCCGGAAGCCGAGATCGAGCATGGCTTGCTGGTGCTGGGCGCGATCTTGCGGGGCCGCTGAGCGGGGCGCTGACCGGGGCGCTGACATATACTGGCACCTTCACTTTTCTTCGGGTTCTTCATGAGCGTACAGCGTTGTTCCTGGGCCAATATGGCCAACCCGCGTTATATCGACTATCACGACACGGAGTGGGGCCGGCCCTGCCACGACGAGACGCGCCTGTTTGAAATGCTGAACCTGGAGGGAGCGCAGGCGGGCCTGAGTTGGGAAACCATCTTGAACAAGCGGGAAAACTACCGTGCCGCCTTCGACGGCTGGGACGCCGTCAAGATCGCCGCCTACGGGCCCGACAAAGTGGCCGAGCTGCTGGCCAACCCCGGCATCGTGCGCAACCGTCTGAAGGTGGCGGCGACGATAGGCAACGCCCAGGCTTACCTGCGCCTGCTGGAAGAGGGCGGCAGCCTGGACAGCTTCCTGTGGGCCTATGTGGACGGCAAACCCATTGTCAACAACTGGCCCAGCGGGGAGCGACCGGCGAAAACCGCGCTCTCCGACCGCCTGTCGAAAGACTTGCTCAAGCGGGGCTTCAAGTTCGTCGGCTCCACCATCGTCTACGCCTACATGCAGGGTATCGGCATGGTCGACGACCACGACCCGGCTTGCGTTTGCCGCGCGGGACGCTGACTTTGCCGGACCAGCTCCTTGCAGCCGGGGCGCGGCCGTCGCGCCGCATGATCCTCGACACCGGATTCGGCGACGGCACCCATTTCCTGGCGACCCTGGAGGCGTGGCGGGCCGATCCCGGGCGCGCCACCCATTTGCATTACCTGGCCCTGGCGCCCGCGCCGGTGGACCTGGAAGCGCTGCCGGCCGAGCTGCGCCAGCAATGGCCGCCGGCCGTGAACGGCTGGCACCGCATGCTGCTCGACGGCGGTCGCGTCACCCTCGACCTGATGCTGGGCGAGGCGGATGCCAGCCTGGCCCAGATCGGCGCCGCGGTCGACGCCTTTCACCTGCAAGGGCCGGCGTGTTCGGCCACGGCGCTGGCGCGCCTGGCCCGGCCCGGCGCCACCTTGACGGCGGCGGCGCTGGCGCCGGCGGCGCGCCAGGCGCTGAGCGGCGCCGGCTTCGTCTTCGCGGCTGATGGCTTGCACGCCGTCTTCGGCAGCCGCCGCGCGCCCGCGCCCGCGGCCGTACCCGCCCCCGCGCCCGCGCCGGCCGCGCGCCACGCCATCGTCATCGGCGCCGGCCTGGCCGGCGCCGCCGCCTGCGAACGCCTGGCCGCGCGCGGCTGGCGCGTCACCCTGATCGAGCGCCACGCGCGGCCGGCGCAAGAAGCATCCGGCAACCTGGCCGGCATCTTCATGCCGCTGCTGTCGCAGGACGACAACCCGTCCACCCGCCTGGGCCGGGCCGCCTACCTGTATGCGCTGCGCCACTGGCGTAGCCTGGGCGGCGTCGGCGCCGCGTTCGCGGGCGCGCGCTGCGGTGTGCTGCAACTGGCGCGCAACCCGGCCCACGCCGAGGCGCAGCGCCGCATCGCGGCCGGCGCTGCCTATCCGGCCGACTACGCGCGCTGGCTGGAGGCGGCCGAGGCGGGCGCGCTGCTGGGCGCGCCGGCGCCGGACGGCGGCTGGTTGTTCGCCCAGGGCGGCTGGGCGCGCCCGTCCGGCGTTTGCGCGGCCATGCTGGACGCTTGCGGCGCGCGCCTGCGGCGCATCTTTTCGACCGGCGTGCTGGAACTGGCGCGGGTGGGCGGCGCATGGCGGGTCGGCGGCGCGGACGGCGCCCTCATCGCGCAGGCGCCCACCGTGATCCTGGCCAATGGCTGCGGCGCGACGGCGCTGGCGCAGGCGGCCGGCCTGCCGTTGGCGGCCGTGCGCGGCCAGGTCACCCACCTGGCCGAGGGCAGCCTGCCGGCGCCGCCGCTGGTGGTGTGCCGGGAAGCCTACATGACGCCGGCGGCGGACGGCATCGTCTGCGTGGGCGCCAGTTACGACGCGGACGGCGAGCCCGGCCTGCGCGCCGCCAGCCAGCGCGAGAACCTGGACAAGATCGCCGCCATCCTGGGCGTGGCCGCGCCGCGCGCGCCGCTGGCCGGGCGCACCGGCTTTCGCTGCGTGGCGCCGGACCGCTTGCCGCTGGTGGGTGCGCTGCCCGATGCGGCGGCGGCCGGGCGCTGCGAGCGCCTGCGCGACGTGGCGCGCCAGCCCGGCCTGTACGGCTTGCTGGGCTACGCTTCGCGCGGCTTGATCTGGGCGCCGCTGGCGGCCGAGCTGCTGGCCGCCCAGCTCGACGGCGAACCGGCGCCGCTGGAAGCGAGCCTGGTGGCGGCGCTCGACCCGGCCCGCTTCTTGCTCAAGGATTTGCGCCGGCGAACGTGAAGTGGTCGCCAGAATAAGTTACCATTTAATGCACCTATTTCTGGCGTGGGGTGGTGCGATTCGGCGCCGCGCCTTTCGCCAGGCGCTATAATTTTATTGTTAATTTTAATTTGCAATGTTGCAGACTGACGTGGAGGGCGGCAACGGCGCCACGGTGGAGGCATTCAAGATGGAAGATCTCAGCGGTTCGCCCGAACTCTTTCTGTTCCTGGCGTCCACCGTGCACGACATGAAGAATTCGATCAGCGTTGTCAACGGCACGCTGGAATCTCTGCTGGCCGGCGCCCAGGAGCGGCAAGGCCTCAGGCCGGAAGGCGTTACGCCAGAAGGCGTTACGCCAGAAGGCGCTACACCGGAAGGCACCGCGGACGATGCCGCCTATCCGCGCATGGCGCAGATGCTGTACCAGACCAAGCGCCTGAACGACAATCTGATGCAATTGCTGGCCCTGTACAAGCAGGTCGGCAAGCCCGGCTATCCCTTCGACGCGCGTCCGCAACTGGTGGGGCAACTGGTCGAGCAAGTCGTGGCGCAGGAAAAAATCCTGCTGGCCGCGCGGGCGATCACCTTGCACACCAGTTTTCCGGCCGAGCTGATCTGGTGCTTCGACGAAGACTTGATCATCGGCGTGCTGGGCCACGCCATCAACAACGCTTACCGCTACACCCGCGACACGATACGGCTGTCGGTGGCGGAGGTGGGCGACATGCTGGAATTGCGCGTGGAAGACAATGGCGACGGTTTTTCCCCGGCCTTGATCGCGGCCGGCGCGGCGGCCATGGACGGCGCCTCCAGCGGCATCAACTTCGCCACCAATCG
>DMYQ01000293.1:5088-5696 GCA_003482555.1 Janthinobacterium sp.
GGCGCCGCGGCGGCATCGCGCTGGAAAACGGCGGCGCGCTGGGCGGCGGCTGCTTCATCCTGCGCCTGCCCTGAAACCATGGACAGCACCCACATGGACAACCATCCCTTGCCGGGCGCCGAGGCGCCGGTGGCGGCGGGCGGCGCCACCGCCTGGGCCGACAAGCATTACCTGTTGATCGACGATTTTGCCGGCATCCGCATCCTGCTGCGCGAATCGCTGCGCAACCTGGGCGCCCGCTTCATAGACCAGGCCGCCAGCGGCGGCGAAGCCATGAAGATGCTGGCCAAGACCCGCTACGACGTGGTGCTGTGCGATTACAACCTGGGCGAGGGCAAGAACGGCCAGCAAGTGCTGGAAGAGGCGCGGGTGCACAACCTGACGGCGCCCAGCAGCGTGTGGCTGATGGTGTCGGCCGAAAAGAGCGTCGAGTCGGTGATGGGCGCCGCCGAGCACCAGCCGGACGCCTACCTGATCAAGCCGATCACCGAGGGCGTGCTGCTGACGCGCCTGAACCGGGTCTGGCACAAGAAGCAAGTGTTCCGCGAGATCGACCAGGCTTGCCTGGAAAAAGACTTTTTGCGCGCGGCCCGGCTGTGCGAGTCGCA
>DMYQ01000293.1:5836-7417 GCA_003482555.1 Janthinobacterium sp.
CGCGAAGTCTACGAGCGGGTGCTGGCCGGGCGCGATTACAACTGGGCCAGGGCCGGCGTGGCGAAGATCCGCATGAATAATGGCGAGCACGAGGCGGCGCGCCAGATGTTCCAGGGCGTGATCGCGGAAAACCGCTATTACATCGACGCTTACGACCAGATGGCGCTCGCCTTCCAGTTGATGGGGCTGCACGAGGAAGCTTGCTCGGTGCTGGAAAAGGCGGCCGCGCTGTCGCCCAATTCGGTGCCGCGCCAGCGCAACCTGGGCCAGGTGGCGCTCAGGCTGGGCCATGTCGGCATGGCGGAAAAGGCTTTCCGCAAGTGCATCGCGATTGGCGAGTATTCGGTCATGAAGACGGCCGATGCCTACTTCGGCCTGGCGCGCGTGTGCGGCATCAAGAACGAACCGAAGGAGGCGCTGCAGTGGTTGCTGCTGGCGCAGCGCGAATTCCCCGTCGAGCTGATCGGGCTGCGCGCCAAGATCACGGAAGGCATGGTGCACCACGAAAGCGGCGACTACCGGCGCGCCCGCAAGTGCGGCGATGAACTCGAGCAAATGCTGGAAGCCGATCCGGCGCGGCCCGACACCCCCACCTGCCTGGATCTGGCGATCCTGCTGTTCGCGGTGGGCGTCAAGGAAGCGCCCGTCGAACTGCTGTGCTACGTGATCCGCAACAACCACGACAATCCCGTGCTGCAAGACGAGGTGCAACGCATTTTCGACAAGGCCCGCATGGGCGAGGAGGGCAATGCGCTGATACTCGCTTCGCGCAAGGAAGCGACCGACTTGATGAACCGCGGCGTGCTGCTGTGGAAGACCGACAAGATGCCGGACGCCGTGGCGTGGATGCGCGACGCCCGTCTGAAGCTGCCGAACAATCTGCGCATCCTGTTCAATTCGGCGCAAATCATCGTTTCGCACTTGCAAAAAAACGGCCACGACGGCGCCCTGGCGGCGGAGGCGGCGCAGGTGTTGATGCACGTCGACAGCATCGCGCCCGGACAGCAGCGCTTCGCCCAATTGATGGAACAACTGGCCGCGCTGGCGCCGGTCGTGGCGGCCGCGACTGAGGCTGTCGCGGCCGGCAAATAGCGCTATTGTTTTATGGAATCTTGTTTCTGCCCGCTCGGGTGATAAACTATGCCTCAGCACGGGCTGGCCCGCGCTTTCAGTGGTTTACAACGATAAGGAATAATACATGCGTGATGTCGCCAAAGAAGTCTACGAAAAAATGAAGGTCGGCAGCGTCGCCTGGATCCGTCCGGTTGCCGCCAAGGGCGATACTCTGCCCCTGTTCCAGGCCGCCCACGACAGCGTCAAGCAACTGGCCGAAGAAGGCTTGATCACGATCGGCGAAGTGAAACGCCAGGAAGACGGCTTGATCGAAGCGATCCGGATCCACCGGCTCGCCTGAAATCCCCGGGCCGGCGGTGCGCCGCCGCCCGCAACCGCCAGCTTGGCGGGACGCCAGCCCGGGCTTGACCCGGGCCGTGTCTTGCGCTAGCTCAGGCTTTGCGGACGGCCTTGGCCGGCGCCGCGCGCTTGACCGCGGCCTTTTTCGCGGGCGCCGCCTTGACGCTG
>DMYQ01000307.1:0-5414 GCA_003482555.1 Janthinobacterium sp.
ATCCTGGTCGGCGGCATGACCCGCATGCCGAAGGTGCAGGAAAAGGTCAAGGAATTCTTTGGCAAGGATCCGCGCAAGGACGTCAACCCCGATGAAGCCGTCGCTGTCGGCGCCGCCATCCAGGGTTCGGTCCTGTCGGGCGAGCGCAAGGATTTGCTGTTGCTGGACGTCACACCACTGTCCCTGGGTATCGAAACCCTGGGCGGCGTGATGACCAAGATGATCCACAAGAACACGACCATCCCGACCAAGTTCAGCCAGGTGTTTTCGACGGCGGACGACAATCAGCCGGCCGTGACGATCAAGGTCTTCCAGGGCGAGCGTGAAATCGCGGCCGGCAACAAGGGTCTGGGCGAATTCAATCTGGAAGGCATTCCACCGGCATCGCGCGGCACGCCGCAGATCGAAGTGACCTTCGACATCGACGCCAACGGCATCTTGCACGTGGGCGCCAAGGACAAGGCCACCGGCAAGGAAAACAAGATCACGATCAAGGCCAACTCCGGCTTGACCGAGGCGGAAATCCAGAAGATGGTCAAGGATGCCGAACTGAACGCGGAAGAAGACAAGAAGGTCAAGGAATTGGCCGAGTCGCGCAACCAGGCCGACGCACTGGCCCATTCGACCCGCAAATCGCTGGTCGAGTACGGCGACAAGCTGGAAGCCGGTGAAAAGGAAAAAATCGACGCCGCCATCGCCGACCTGGAAGCGTCGCTGAAAAGCGCCGACAAGGCCGAGATCGACGCTAAAATCGCAACCTTGTCGACGGCTTCGCAAAAGCTCGGCGAAAAGATGTACGCCGACATGCAGGCGCAGCAAGCCGCTGGCGGCGCCGAAGGCGCGCAGCAGCAAGCGCCGGGCGCGGCCGAAGCGGGCGGCGCCAAGCAAGACGATGTCGTCGATGCCGACTTCAAGGAAGTCAAAGACAGCAAGTAAGGGTCCGAGGCGGCCGGGCGGCCACGGTCGCCCGGTTACGGCGCGGTTAACAGCCGCGCTGACATGCCGAGCCGAGCGACCGTCCCAAGCGGTACTCGACTCGGCTTTTTCGTGTAATTAGTACATCAGTAGCTAGACTGCAAGGTGCCTACAACATGGCAAAGCGTGATTTTTACGAGACACTCGGTGTCGCCAAGAACTCTTCGGAAGAAGAGATCAAAAAGTCTTACCGTAAACTAGCGATGAAATACCATCCGGACCGCAATCCGGACAGTAAGGAATCGGAAGAAAAGTTTAAGGAAGTCAAAGAAGCCTACGAAATGCTGACCAATCCGGAAAAGCGCGAAGCGTATGACCGCTATGGTCATGCCGGCGTGGATCCGAACATGGGCGGCGGCGGCGGCTTTGGCGGCGGCGCGGGCGGCTTCGCCGACAGCTTCGGCGACATCTTCGGCGACATCTTCGGTGGCGGCGGCCGCAGCCGCAATGCCGGGCCGCAAGTGTACCGCGGCGCCGATTTGCGCTATAACCTGGAAATCACGCTGGAGCAGGCGGCCCACGGTTTCGACACGACCATCCGCGTGCCGTCCTGGGACAAGTGCGACACTTGCCACGGCACGGGCGCCAAGCCGGGCACCGCGCCGAGCACCTGCACCACCTGCGCCGGTCACGGCCAGGTGCGCATGCAACAGGGTTTCTTCAGCATCCAGCAGACTTGCCCCAAGTGCCACGGCAACGGCAAGATCATCACGGATCCCTGCGCCCCTTGCGGCGGCGCCGGGCGCATCAAGCGCAACAAGACCCTGGAAGTGAAGATACCGGTCGGTATCGACAATGGCATGCGTATCCGCTCGTCCGGCAACGGCGAACCGGGCACGAATGGCGGCCCGGCTGGCGACCTGTATGTGGAAATCCACATCAAGGCGCATGCCGTGTTCCAGCGCGAAGGCGACGATTTGCATTGCGAAATGCCGATTTCGTTTTCCAAGGCGGCTTTGGGCGGCGATATCGAAGTGCCCACCCTGTCCGGCAAGGTGTCCTTCACGATTCCCGAAGGCACGCAGTCGGGCAAGACCTTCCGCCTCAAGGGCAAGGGCATCAAGGGCGTGCGTTCCGGTTACGCGGGCGATCTGTTTTGCCACGTGGCCATCGAAACGCCCGTCAAGCTGACGGAAAAGCAAAAAGACATGTTGCGCGATTTCGAGAAATCGACCACCGAAGGTGGCGCCAAGCATAGTCCGCAAAGCAAGACCTGGAAAGACAAGGTCAAGGACTTCTTCGAATAAGTTTTTCGATGGGGTATTGGACGCGCGAGCGTCCCTGTTGAATGGACCGCTGACCGCCTTTTCGGGTGCTCGGCGGTCTTCTTATGTGGAGAGAATATGAACGAACCGACTAGCGTCTCGGCACTGGCTTCATTGTTGCGGGACAACCGGGTATGGGCCGACTCCATGGTGGCCAAGGATCCAAACTTTTTCAAGAACCTGGAAGCGCAGCAATCTCCCGAATACCTGTGGATAGGTTGCTCGGACAGCCGGGTGCCCGCGAATGAATTGCTGGGCCTGGCCCCGGGCGAGCTCTTCGTCCACCGCAATATCGCCAACGTGGTGGTGCATTCGGATTTGAATTGCCTTTCCGTGCTGCAATTCGCCATCGATGTGCTGAAGGTCAAACACATCATCATCGTCGGCCATTACGGTTGCAAGGGCGTGCACGCGGCCATGACGGGCACCCGCATCGGCCTGGCCGACAATTGGTTGCGCCACGTCCAGGATGTGCATCAAAAGCACGAGCGCTATCTGGGCGACGTCTTGCCGAGCCGGCAGCGCGCCGACCGCCTGTGCGAGCTCAATGTGATCGAGCAAGTGGTCAATGTGTGCCAGACAACGATCATCATCGATGCCTGGGATCGGGGCCAGCCAGTCAGCGTGCACGGCTGGGTTTACGGCTTGCAGGATGGTTTGCTGAACGACCTCGAGATGACCGTTGCCGCCGGCCACGAACTGGCGCCGCGCTTGGCGCAGCGCCTCAGCCGTTACGCTCCGATCGCCTGAGCTTGGCGCGTGCGGGAGGCGGGCCCCCGCGCGCGCGCTATTTCCCGTCCGCCGCCCGCAAGGTGGCGGTGCGTTCATAGTCGCTGGGGTGGGAGCTGAGGTAATCCGGCGCCCGCGGCAGCGGCGGCGCGGCGGCGGGATCTTGCCCGCCATCGGCGGCCGCCTCGGCCCGGGCTTGCTCCGCCCGCACCCTGGTGGCCGCCATTTTCTCGAACATATCGGCCATCGGCGACAGCGGCAGCTTGTTGGCGTGCATCATGGCGATCGCGTATTGATCCGCTTCGCGTTCAAAGTCGCGCGAGAATTTCCGCTCCAGCAAAATGGTCGGCAACGCCGCCAGGGCGCTCGAGACATCGCCCACCCACAAGTTCAACATGGCGCCCACGCCGACCGCGCGCAGGATGTGGCGCAGCGAATGACGCTGGCGCAGATGGCCCAGTTCATGCCCGAGCACACCCATGATGGCTTGGTCGTTGCCCGCTTCCTGTAACAACTGGTCGGTCATGACGATCACGCCATTCGGCATGGCGAAGGCGTTCGGGCCGATGCCGCTGTTGCGAAATTGCAATTGATACGGCGTGTGATCGCCGTTCGGCTGGCGCAGCGCCGCGAACATGGCGCGCAGGCGCGCTTGTTCGAGCGGGGGCAGGGTGGACGGCTTCAGGTAACGCTGGTCCATCATGGCCAGTTCCTGGTCGCCGATCTTGTTCATCATTGTCACCGGCAAGCGCTGGGCGATGGCGTCGCTGGCCAGCGGCAAGCCCCATTGGTATCCGGAGAGCAAGGCCGCCAGCAGGCCGATCAGCGCGAACAGGGAAAGCGGCCAATTGTTTTGCCATTGCACCACGCGCGGTTCGACGTAGCGATTATTCCTGAGCATGTTATTCAGGCGCGCATCGCTCACTTCGAGAAAACCGCCGTCGGGAAAGCGCAAGATGCGCGGCGCGTGCCGCAGGCGCTCTGAAATGTCGAGTTTCGACATGCGGACGCTGCGGTGCATGCCTTCGCCCCGTATCGACACCACGCGCTTGTGGATGATCAGGGTAACCTTGTGCCTGCGCGTGGACTGGCCGTCGAAATATGTCGCTTCAATCATAAGGCTATATCCATATCGAATACATCGCCGGCTTCCTGGCCCAGGGCGCCCGCATTGTCGCCGGCCTGGTCGGTCAGGAAGGACTCCAGGTCCGATTCGGGGAGCAGGCACATGGATTCCACCCGGTATTTCAGCAAGCGTATCGCGCCAAAGGGTTTATACAGGCCCAGGGTGAGCACGATCAAGAACACATTGCTGGCGTGTATCCACAGCAAATGACGGGCGCTGACCGTGCTCTCGAAACGGTTCATGCCCAATTCAGTCTGGTTCCAGACCAGGTTCTGGATGCGGCTTTGAATATACGGGCTGACAAACAGATAGGAGGCATACGCGCTCAGCGGGGCGTACAGCATGGTAAACAGCCAGCCGAAGGCGGTCGCCTGCAAGAGCAGGAATATTTTTCCTGTCATTAAGGCGAACGCCTTGGCCGACACGCCGCCCAGGAACAGGCAACCGACGGCGCGGCCGTAGATCTTGAAAAAATCGCCGACGCCGGCGTGGAAAAAGATCGGCGTTTGCCCGAAATAGGCTTTGTCGTGCTGGTAACGCTTCAATTGGAAATGGGCCAGGGGAATCATGGCCAGCACGATCACGACGGCGAGCAGCATGACCACGACCGTTCCCACGCCCGGGTTGCGGGAAAAGGAGGTCAGCACGCTCCAGAGCACAAATCCGACGATGGCCAGCATGATGGGCAACAGGCTGAGCGCCCGGTAGGCGTCGGCCACGCTGCCGGCGAAACGAAAGCGCAAGCCGCGGTAGCTCGAATTGATCAGTTTGAAACGGAAGGAGCGCGCCAGCAGGAAGGGCATGATGGCGCAAAAGAGCAGGGCAAAGGGAAGCGCGGCCAGCGGCGACATGCCGGAAGCCACCTTATAGGCGAGGAGCAGGCCCAGCGCGATGGCGCGGCCCTTGAGTATCGCCTTGGGATTGCCGTGGTAATCGAAAATGGCCCCGGCAACGCGCGTATTGCGATAAAAGTATTGCATGCGGCGGACCTTGGCCCAGGCCGAGTATATGCCCAGGGTCAGTATCGTCAGCAGCAGATTGACCACCCAGATGCGGAAGTATTCGGCGCCGCTGCCCGTGAAGACGAAGCGTTGCGGGGCATTTTCCGTGGACGATAGCCGCGCGCCCGGGCCGCTGCCGGCCCGCGCGTCGGTCGCCTCGGCTTCTTGCCAGGTGCGCTTGGGCGCGCTCACTTCTATGTCGTGCAATGTCAATTCGGCGAGGTCGGCCATCGTGCTTGTTTGTCAATGGGGAAGTAAACCTAAGTCTTGCCAGACGGGATAGTCTTGCATGCGGCCAAGGGCTTGCATGTATCTTTA
>DMYQ01000307.1:5597-9890 GCA_003482555.1 Janthinobacterium sp.
TATTGCTTTTTTGAATCTACATGAAGAGGGCTGGTCTTGCGCGGGGCTGGCCGGCGCGCCCGCGGCCGGGCGACCGCGGGCGCAGTGGCGCAAGCGCCACAGAACAAGCACTACATTAGATCCCGCCCATGCAAATGTATTTGACCACCAGGTAATCCTCGATGCCGTACTTCGAGCCTTCGCGGCCCAGTCCGGATTGCTTGACGCCGCCGAAGGGTGCGATTTCGTTCGAGATCAAGCCCGTGTTCACGCCCACCATGCCGCTCTCGAGGCCTTCCGCGACGCGCCAGATGCGGCCGATGTCGCGCGAATAAAAATACGCGGCCAGACCGAATTCGGTGTCGTTGGCCATGGCCAGCACTTCCTCGTCCGAGTGGAAGCGGAACAGTGGCGCCAGCGGGCCGAAGGTTTCTTCGCGCGCCACCAGCATGGCGGCGCTGACGTCGGCCAGGATGGTCGGCTCGAAGAAGCTGTGGCCGAGGGCGTGGCGCTTGCCGCCGGCCAGCAGGCGCGCGCCCTTGGCCAGCGCGTCGGCGATGTGCTGCTCGACTTTATCCACAGCCTTGTCTTCGATCAGCGGCCCCTGCGTGACGCCCGGCTCCTGGCCGTTGCCTACTTTCAGCTTGGCGACCGCCGCCACCAGCTTGGCGGCGAAGGCATCGTAGACGCCGTCCTGCACGTACAGGCGGTTGGCGCAGACGCAAGTCTGGCCCGCGTTGCGGTATTTCGAGGCGATCGCGCCCTCGACGGCGGCGTCCAGGTCGGCGTCGTCGAAGACGATGAAGGGCGCGTTGCCGCCCAGTTCCAGCGAGAGTTTCTTGATCGTGGGCGCGCACTGCTCCATCAAGACGCGCCCGACCTGGGTCGAGCCGGTAAAGCTCAGCTTGCGCACCGTCGGGTTGCCCGTCATTTCGGCGCCGATGGCGCGCGAAGAACCGGTGACGACGCTGAAGACGCCGGCCGGAATGCCGGCCCGCTCGGCCAGCACGGCCAGGGCCAGCGCCGAGAACGGAGTCAACTCGGCCGGTTTCACCAGCATCGGGCAGCCGGCCGCCAGCGCCGGGCCGACCTTGCGGGTGATCATCGCGGCCGGGAAATTCCACGGCGTGATGGCGGCGCACACGCCGATCGGCTCCTTGCTGACGACGATGCGCCGATCCGGCCACGGCGAGGGCATGGTGTCGCCGTAGATGCGCTTGCCCTCTTCGGCGAACCATTCGATGAAGGAGGCCGCGTAGGCGATCTCGCCCTTCGATTCCGCCAGCGGTTTGCCCTGTTCGGCGGTCATGATGAGGGCCAGGTCGTCGGCGTTTTCCAGCATCAGGTCGTTCCACTTGCGCAGGAGCGCGGCGCGTTCCTTGGCCGACTTCTTGCGCCACGCGGGCCAGGCCGCGTTGGCGGCGGCGATCGCGCGCCGGGTCTCGTCGGCGCCCATGGTCGGGATGCTGCCGATGGTGGCGCCGGTGGCCGGATTCTTCACGGCCGTGGTCTGGCCGCTGTCGGCGTCCAGCCATAGTCCATCGATATAGCATTGCTGGCGCAGCAGGGTGGGGTCTTTCAGATTGAGCATGGCGGCTTTCAATGGATGGATGCGCATACGCGCGGGGCGCCTTCGAGCAGCGCAAGCGCTTGGTCCATCGACTCGTCGGCCAGGGTGGGTGGAAAGCGGATCGCGTCGTGCGCGCCGCAGCTAAGCAATGGTAGCCTTTTTTTGCGGCGCGCACGATTGCCGGCGCCTGGCGCGCTCGGGATGCGCTCCATGCGTGCCGGGTGGCGATGGCAAGGACGGATGGCGTGCAACAGTTTCCTTCAAGGGCGCGGCATGGGCCGAGGGGGGGAGCGATACTACACCGGGGGCAGGTGCCGCGAATAGGGCCGCAATGCACACATCGGTGGAACCACTTCGACGCCGAGCTGGCCGACGCCGCCCGTCAGCGGGGCCGCCATTGGCGGCCGCCACAACCCATGGCGGCGCCGGCGGCCGAGCCGTTGACGGCGCTGCCGGCCGACTCCATGTCGCGTCCGGCCGTGACGCCGGCCAGGCGGCAAGCGGGGCGCGCGGCCGCCGCGGCGAGCGTTCCAGGAGCGGAAGAGAAGATCGCGGCGCCGTCGGTGGTGGCGGGCGTCGACATAGCCGGGACGCTCACCGCGGCGTTGAAGCCGATGGCGGCTCCGGCACCGACACCGATGTCGGCCGCGCCGATGCCGCGCGCGGCGGATCAAACGGGCGAGGTGGCGCCTCAGGACCGGCTGGCCGGTTCGAGCCGGATGGCGAGCGACTCCACGGAAGCGCGGGAAGCGCCGCCGCGGGTGGCCGCTAACGATCAGGTTTCTTCCGCCCGCGCGAAAATAGCCGCCGCGCCCTCCCGGGCGGAGTCGGCGCCGGCCGAAGCGCGGGCCGGCGATGAAGCGCCGCAAGAGCCGCAAGCATGGTTGCTGAAAATCGAGAGCATGCACAAGGCGGGCCGGCCAAAGGAAGCCCTGGATGAGTGGCACGGTTTTCGTCGCACCTACCCGGGCTACGCGGTGCCGAAAGAGCTGCGCGCGCGCCTCGACGCATTGCAGGATGGCGGCCAGCCGCCTTAAATCCCCTTCCCGCGCTCCCAGACGGCGCTGGCGACGAACAGGGCGGCGCCCGCCCACAGCACGGCCGGCAGGGCGTTGATGCCGGCCTCCCGCATCAGCACCCCGTCAGCAGCGGCCCGCCGCCGCTGGCGACGCCCCAGGTGGCGTTGACGATGGCGCTGGCCGAGGTCAGCGAGTGGCCGCCGAAGCGTTCGCCGCACGCCACCAGGGACAGCATGTAGATGGCGCCGGCAAAGGCGCCCAGCGCCAGCAGCAGGGTCCACCACAACCACGGCGTGTCGGCCGCCAGCGGCAGCAGCGGCAGCAGCAGGCAGACCATCACGCCGCAAGCCAGGTGTACGCGGGCGCGGCCGAAGTGGTCGGCCAGCCAGCCGAAGACGAATTGCAGCGCCGTGTCGCCGACCAGGATGGCGCTGGCCGACAGCAGCGCCAGGTCGGTGGCGATGCCGTGCCGGATCGCGTACAGCGGCAACAGGCTTAGCGCCAGGGTGTCGAACAGGGCGAAGAAGGCGGCGCCGACGACGATCATCGGCATGCGCGGCAAGATCAGGCGCCAGCGCACGCCTTCCTCGTCGGTCGCGCGCGCCGGCGCAGCGTTGGCGATCAGCGCCAGGCCGGGCAGGGCGAACAGGAACAGGGCGCCGCAGGCGGCGAAGCTCCACGCCACCCGCGCGTTGAAGAGCGCCACCAGCGCCGGCCCGACCAGCTGGAACAGGGTGAAGCTGGTGGTGTACATGGCCACCACGCGCCCGCGCGAAGCGTCCGGCGCCAGGCGATTGACCCAGGCTTCGCCGATGCTGAACAGCACGCCCATGGCGGCCCCAAAAATGAAGCGCAGCACGGCCCACAGCGGCAGGCTGTCGGACAACTGCATGGCCGCCGTCGCCAGCGCCGCCGCCCACACCGCGCCCATCATGGTGGCGCGCGGCCCGAAGCGCGCCACCCAGCCCGACACGAAGGGCGCCGCCGCCAGGATGCCGATCGCGCTGATGGCGGTGATCAGGCCGATCACGTCGGTGCCGACGCCGCGCTGGTCGAGCGTGAGCGCGGTCAGCGGCATGGTCGCGCCCAGGCCCAGGCCGACCACGCCGATGCTCACCACCAGCGCGCCGAAGTCGCGCCACGGCATGTTTTTCATCGGCGCACCCCGGACTGGATGACGGCCGCCAGCAGCTTGCCGTAATAGGCGATTTTCTCCGGCGTGACGTAGGCGTAACCGACCAGCAGACCGCGCCGCAGCGGCGGCGCCAGGTAGTAGGTCGACAGGGCCTTGACCTGGATACCCGATTCGGCGGCCAGCTTTTCCAGCGCCACGTCGTCGGCCCGGTCGGGCAGTTCGACCACCAGGTGCAAGCCCGATTCCTCGCTTGAAATGGTCACGCTCTGGCTCAGTTGCGGCCCCAGTTGCGCCACCAGGGTGCGCCGCAGCAGCTCGCGGCGGGCGCCGTAAATCTGCCGGATCTTGCGGATGTGGGTGGTGAAGTGGCCGAGCGCGATGAAGTCGGCCAGCGCCGCCTGCACCATCAGCTGGCCGGGCCGCTGCAAGTCGTACAGGGCGATCTTGAACGGCTCGATCAGGGCCGGCGGCACCACCAGATAGCCGATCTTGATGCCCGGGTAAAGCACCTTGGAAAAGGTGCCCATGTAGACCACGCGGTTGTCGGTGTCGAGCCCCTGCAGGGCCGCCAGCGGCCGCCCCGTGTAGCG
>DMYQ01000307.1:9974-10966 GCA_003482555.1 Janthinobacterium sp.
ACGGCGCCGGTCGGGTACTGGTGCGAGGGCGTCACGTAGATCAGGCGCGGCTCGGTGGCCAGATCGCTCTCGTCGAGCGCCATGCCGTTGGCGTCCACCGTGATCGGGTGCAGCAGCAGATCGCGCGCCTGGAACACGCGCCGCGCGCCCCAGTAGCAGGGGTCTTCGACCCAGGCCGTGCTGCCCACGTCGGCCAGCAATTGCGCGCACAGGTCGAGCGACTGCTGGGTGCCGCCGGTGATCATCACCTGTTCCACCGACACCTTCACCGAGCGCGAAATGCGCAGGTATTCGGTGATGGCCTGGCGCAGCGGCAGGTAGCCGCCGGACTGGCCGTAGTCGAGCAGGTCGGCGCGGGCTTCGCGCCAGACCCGGTTCTGCAGGCGCTGCCAGAGTTTGAACGGGAACGAGGAAAAGTCGGCGTCGCCGGGCGCGAAGGGCTG
Organism: Janthinobacterium sp.; assembly: GCA_003482555.1. GTDB lineage: Bacteria > Pseudomonadota > Gammaproteobacteria > Burkholderiales > Burkholderiaceae_D > Janthinobacterium. The sequence goes on from DMYQ01000307.1 coordinate 10,418, forward strand.
GATTTCGAAGCGCGCGCCGGCCGCGAAGGTGGTGATTTCGGCGCCTCGCCGCGACAGCGGCGCGGCCGCGCGGGCGGCGAAGGCGGCCGCGCTCAGGCTGGTGGCGCCGGCGCCGCGGTGCATGCTGGCGCTCAGTTCCCGCAGGTCGGCGACATAGGTGCCGCTGCCCAGGGCGCTGATCACATACCCTTCCGCCGCCAGTTGCTCGAAGGCGGCGATGACGGTGTTGCGGGCGATGCCCAGGTCGCGCGCCAGGTCGCGGCTGGAGGGCAGCTTGTTGCCGGCCCCCAGCTGGTTCTGGTGGATCGCCGTTTTCGCCGCCTCGTACAGGCGCCGCTGCTGCGGCAGGCGCGGATGGAAGTCGGGCAGGGCCAGGGTCGTGGCCAGGAGGTCGGAGGCGGGTGACATGGTGGTTGAAGTGGTTCCATCGATTTTAAACAAGTGGCACTCGTCATAATACCAAATTCCGAATATGATTAAATTGTTTTCACCTTTTCAACAAAAAATGCTAATTTAGCCTAGTGCTGTAAAGTTTGGGTAGTGGCTCTA
>DMYQ01000306.1:0-341 GCA_003482555.1 Janthinobacterium sp.
GTCGAAGGGCACGCCGCGCGGGATCGCCGCGTCGTCGTCCTTGTGCTTGAGCAGCAGCGGATATTTGGATTCGATGAAGTAGACGCGCCGCCCGAGCACCGCGCCCGACGACGGCTCGTTGAGGCCGGCGACGATGGTGCGCAGGGTGGCGCCGGCGCCAGCGATGGTGGCGCGCGTGATCCGGCCGCCGTAGGCGCCGTCCGCCGCGAAAGCGTTGCTCTCGAAGATCAACAGGCGGTCGCGGCCGTCGAAGCGCAGCGCGTCGGCGTTTTTCAGCGTCCGCGGCATGGCGATTTTTCGCGCCGGGCCGGCCGAGCCGTCGCCGTTGACGTCCACCCGCA
>DMYQ01000306.1:478-908 GCA_003482555.1 Janthinobacterium sp.
GCCGCAGGCGCAGCAGGCGCGGCTGCAGGGAATCGGTCACGTACAAGGCGCCGCGCGCGTCTTGCGCCACGTCGTTGCAATGGCCGGGACGACCGTCGGCGCCGGCCGGCAAGGGATAATCGCCGCGCGCCGCCCCGCTGTCGAGATCGTAGCTTTTCAGCGCGCTGGGCGTCAGCGGCACCGTGGTGTGACCGAGCGCGCCGGAACATACCCATAGCAGGCGGCGGGCGGCGTCGACCAGCACGCCTTGACCGTTGGCCAGGCCGTTGGCGCCGGGCGCGACCAGGATCTCGGGCGCGCCGCCGTCCGCGCGCAGGCGCGCCACCGCGCCCTGGCGCCAACTGCTGACGTACAGGGTGCCGTCCGGCCCCGCCGCCACGCTTTCCGGATACCAGTCGGGCGGCAGCGCCCGCGTGGCCGGCGCCTCGGC
>DMYQ01000306.1:1085-1832 GCA_003482555.1 Janthinobacterium sp.
AAATTGGCAATAAATATGGTAAAACTTCACTCACTCCTAACTTATCATTACGAATATGAGCGATAAACTTCACAGCATGCAAGTCTTCGTCGTCGCCGCGACGGCCGGCGGTTTCGCGGCGGCGGCGCGGACCCTGGACATCTCGTCGGTAATGGTCGGCAAGCATGTGCGCGCGCTGGAGCAACAACTGGGCGCGCGCCTGCTGGAACGCAGCACCCGCAAACAGGTGCTCACCGAGATCGGCGCCGCCTATCTGGAGCGCTGCCGCGACGTGCTGGCCAGCGTCGACGCGGCCGACCACGTCGCTGAAGCGCTGCGCGCGGCGCCGCAGGGACGGCTGCGCATCACGGCCCCCCTGGCTTACGGCGCGCAGCAACTGATGAGCGTGATCGGCGCCTACGCGGCCGACTACCCCCGGGTGCATATCGACCTGATGCTCAGCAACGACGTGGTCGACCTGGCCGACGACGGCGTCGATGTGGCAATCCGCTCCGGCGCCTTGCGCGACGATGGCTTGATCGCCCGCCCTTTGCGCCCCGCGCGCATGCAAGCCGTGGCCAGCCCCGCCTACCTGGCCCGCCACGGCGCGCCGGCGCATCCGTCCGGGCTGGCGCAACACAACTGCCTGGCGTTCGCCGCATGGGGGCCCGAACCCCTCTGGCGCTTCACGCGCGGCGCCGACAGCGTCAACGTGCCGGTGCGCGGCGCCTTCGTCAGCAACAACGGCCAGGCCCTGCTGGCCGCCGC
>DMYQ01000306.1:1876-2460 GCA_003482555.1 Janthinobacterium sp.
GCCGTATCTGGCGTCCGGGGAGTTGCTGGAACTGTTGCCCGACTGGGCCTTGCCGACGCGCGCCCTGCACATTGTGCGGCGCCCGGAAATCCGCCCCAGCGCCAAGGTGCGCAGCTTCGTCGATTTCGTGCTGGCCCGACTCGGCTAGTTCGAAGTCACAACCGGTTTTTCATGGATGCACCGCCAGCGCATGGCCAGTCCTCGACGCGGAGGGGGCGCGGCAAGGAGGCGGCATTCGGTACAATGGCGGCATGCTCTCAGAATTCGACCTCATCAAAGAATACTTCACGCGCGCGCGACCCGGCCGGGCCGCGCTCGGCATCGGCGACGACTGCGCCCTGATCGCGCCCGCGCCCGGCATGCAACTGGCGATTTCGTCCGACATGCTGGTCGAGGACAGGCATTTCTTCGCCGGCGCCGAGCCGCGCAAGCTGGGCCACAAGAGCCTGGCCGTCAACCTGTCGGACCTGGCGGCGATGGGCGCGCGCCCGCTCGCCTTCACCCTGGCGCTGGCCCTGCCGAGCGCCGAGCGCGACTGGCTGGCCGGCTTTTCCGAAGGCTTGTTCGCCCTGGCCGACGCCCAC
>DMYQ01000306.1:2610-5157 GCA_003482555.1 Janthinobacterium sp.
CGCGCCGCGGCCCGGGTCGACGACGACATCTGGATCAGCGGCACCCTGGGTGACGCGCGCCTGGCGCTGGCCGCCTACCGCCGCGAAATCGCCCTCGATCCGGACGGCCTGGCCGCCGCCGCCGCGCGCATGCACGCTCCCACGCCGCGCGTGGCGCTGGGCGCGGCGCTGGCCGAAGCCGGCCTGGCGCACGCCGCGATCGATATTTCAGACGGTCTGGTGGGCGACCTCGGGCACATCCTGGCCGCCTCGCAAGTGGGCGCCACGCTCGACGTCGACGCCCTCCCGGTCGGCCCGGTGCTGGCGCTGCAGTCGCTGGCGCTGCGGCGCCGCTTTTGCGCCGCCGGCGGCGACGACTATGAGTTGTGTTTCACGGCGCCGGTCGGCGCCCGCGCCGCCATCCGCGCGCTGGGCGCCAGCGTCGCCACCCCGCTGACCCGTGTCGGCCGGGTCGACGCCGCCGCCGGCCTGCGCCTGGTCGACGCCGACGCCCGCCCCCTCGACTTGCGCCTGGAAGGCTTCGACCACTTCAAGGATTAAGCCGGCATGCATCAATGCGGCATGGATTCGACCGGGATCGCCGCGTTGTCGGCGACGCGCGCCGCCGCGGCGGGCTGGTTCACCAACCAATAGTGGTGGAAAGCCTGGCGTATGTTTTCGCGCAGCAGAGTGTCGTCCCACGGCTTGGTATAGAAGCGGTAAATGGCGCCGCGGTTGATCGAGTCGAGCACCGCCTCCAGCCCCGTGTAGCCGGACAGGATGATGCGTATCGTCTCCGGGTACATTTCCTTGACCTTGCTGAGAAACTCGGTGCCGCTCATGACGGGCATGCGCTGGTCGCAGACGATCACGTGCACGCGCTGCAGCGCCAGCAGCTCGAAGCCCTCGGCCGGCGTGGCCGCCGTCAGGATGCGGTAGCCGTCCGGCCGGAACAGGCGGTGCAGCGAAGAGAGCACATTGACGTCGTCGTCGACGATGAGCAGGGTCTGCGCCGGCTGCGCCGCCTGATCCGCCTCGATCGGCAGGGCGCTGCCGGCCTCGATCAGGGCGCCCAGTTCCTCGGCCGGCAGGGGCCGGCTGAAATAATAGCCCTGCATTTCGTCGCAGCGCTGGCGCCGCAGATACTCTAGCTGCGGCCGGGTCTCCACGCCCTCGGCGATGACGCGCAACTTCAGGCTGTGCGCCATGCTGATGATGGCGCGCGCGATGGCGGCGTCGTTCGGGTTGGTGGTGATGTTGCGCACGAAGGCGATGTCGATCTTCAGCTTGTCGATCGGGAAGCGCTGCAGGTAAGACAGGCTGGAATAGCCGGTGCCGAAGTCATCGATGGCGATCAGCACGCCCAGGCGCTTCAGATTGCCCAGCACGACGACCGTGCGTTCGGCGTTCGTCATCAGCGCCGATTCCGTCAACTCCAGTTCCAGCAGGGCCGGCGCGATCTTGTGGCGCGCCAGCGCCTGCCGCACGCAGCCCTCCAGGTCGCCCTCCGCGAACTGGCGGCTCGACACATTCACCGCCACGTGCACCGGCCCCACCTCGCCCGCGCACCAGGCGGCGATCTGGGCGCAGGCTGCGTCCACCACCCAGGCGCCGACCCGCACGATCAAGCCGCTGTCTTCCAGCAGGGGCACGAATTCGGCCGGCGCCACCAGGCCGAAGCCGGGCCGGCGCCAGCGCAACAGCGCCTCGACCCCGTTCACGCGGCCGGTGCGCAGGTCGACCTTGGGCTGGTAATACAGCACGAACTGGTCTTGTTCGAGGGCGTAACGCAGGGCCAGCTCCAGGTCCAGCCGCGCCAGCACCTGCATGTTCATGCCGGGCGTGAAGAAGCGGTAGCCGTCGCGCCCGGCCTCCTTGGCCCGCGCCATCGCCGTGTTGGCGTACTTGATCAGGGTCTCCGGCTCGATCGCGTCGTCCGGATACACGGCGATGCCGATGCTGGCCGTCAGCGTGGCGCCGTGGCCGCTCAAGTCGAAGGGCGCGCGCAGCGCGTCGCGCACCTGGTTGGCGACGTTGACGGCGTCTTGCTGGTCGCGCGTCATGGTCAGGATCAGCGCGAATTCGTCGTTGCCCATGCGCCCCACCGTGTCGCGCAGGCGCACGCACTGCACCAGGCGGTTGCTGAACTGGCGCAGCAGCTCGTCGCCCAGGGCCGCGCCCAGCGAATCGTTGATATTCTTGAAGCGGTCGAGGGCGATGAACAGCACCACGATGCGCCAAGCCTTTTCCCGCGCCAGCCCGATGGCCAGCTCCAGGGTCTGGTAAAACAGGCTGCGGTTGGGCAGCCCCGTCAAGCTGTCGTAGTGGGCCATGTGCTCCATGCGCTGGCGCGCCTGGCGCCGCTCGCTGATGTCGCGCGCCACCGCGATCAAACCGCCCTCCCCGTCCGCGTCCGCGTCCTGCCACTGCCAGTACAGTTCCACCGGCACCGGCCCGCCCGCGTGGCGCGCCAGTTCGCATTCGATCAGCTCGGGCGCGCGCGCCGGCGCATAGTCACCTTGAGCACCTTGAGCGCCCTGGCCGCCAGGGCGGCCACGCGGCGGCGGC
>DMYQ01000306.1:5246-6546 GCA_003482555.1 Janthinobacterium sp.
CCAGCATGCGGCAGGCGCCGTCGTTGACGTCGACCAGCGCCGCGCCGGCCGCGTCGATCAGGAAGATGGCGTCGGCGCTGGCGTCGATCGCGCTGCGGAAGCGCTGCAGCTCGGCGGTGCGGCGGCGCACGGTCTCTTCCAGGCGGGCGCCGTAGTGCTTCGCCTCCCTGTGCAGCAAACGCACTTCCAGCATGTTGCGGATACGCGTCAATACTTCGGACGTGTCGAAGGGTTTGCTGATGAAGTCGCGCGCGCCCGCTTCCAGCGCCGCCACCTTTTGATCCGGGTCGGCCGTCATCACCAGCACCGGCAGGTAGGCGCCAGCCTCCATCGGCTGCAGCGCCCGCATCACCTCGAAGCCGTTCATGCCGGGCATGTGCAAGTCGAGGATGATGAGGTCGTAATCGTGGAGCCGGTGCAGTTCGACCACGGCGCGCGGGTCGGTGGTCGACTCGACGGCGCTGTAACCGGTATTGCTGAGCAGGTAGTACAACAATGTCACGTTCACTTCCTGATCGTCGACGATCAGGATGCGCGCGCCAAGGATGTCGGCCTGGTTGATCATAGTGGTTTCCTGTCTGCCGCCTGGCCCTGCGCCGCTCCGGCTCGAAACGAGTGTCGCAAGTTTTATCGGGCCGCGCAAGCCTTTTTGAAATATTGCATGGTCAATAGCGGGCCGGCCGCGCTAGAATCGCGCCATGCCCGCGCGCCGTCGGACTGCGATCCGCACGGCGCTTTTCCCCCGCAACCAGGAGCCCCACGTGACAAACGACATCTTCGATCTGGCGGCCCGGGTGGGTCGCGCACTGCAAGAAAAAGGTTTGCTGCTCAGTACCGCCGAGTCTTGCACCGGCGGCGGCGTGGCCGAGGCCGTCACCGACATCGCCGGCTCCACCGCCTGGTTCGACTGTGGCTTCGTGACCTATTCGAATGCCTCGAAAACGAGCTTGCTGGACGTGCCGGCCGCGCTGATGGCCCAGCTCGGCACGGTCAGCGAAGAAGTGGCCGCCGCCATGGCCAGCGGCGCCCTCGCCAACAGCAACGCCCATGTCGCCGTCTCGACCACGGGCATCGCCGGCCCCAGCGGCGCCGTGCCCGGCAAGCCGGTCGGCACCGTCTGCTTCGCCTGGGCCGACGCCGACACCGTCCACACCGAGCGCCTGGTGTTCGCCGGCAACCGCCAGGCCGTGCGCGAACAATCCGTGGCGCACGCGCTGCAAGGGCTGTTGCGCTTCATCGCCTGAAGCGCCCGTCCGCCGCCGGCCGGCCCCGGCCTGGATTTACCCGGCCACCACGCCGC
>DMYQ01000306.1:6705-11475 GCA_003482555.1 Janthinobacterium sp.
TGAAGGTGGGCGGGGGCGCATGGCGGTTGCCATCCGCGCCTAAAAGAATTACCCTCGACGCCGGGGCGGGCGCCGTCACCAGTGGTATTTAAAAGCTGTTCGACTCAATTGGAGTATTGCAATGCAAAACACGGTTCATTTCATCCTGCAGGGCAAAGGCGGCATCGGCAAGACCCTGGTCTCGACCATCCTCGCGCAGTGGATGGCGGGCAAGGACGATCTGCCCCTGCGCTGCTACGACACGGATCAGGAAAACGCCACCTTTTCGCGCTACAAGGCGATGCAGGTCAAGCATGTGCCGGTGATGACGGATACGCGCAACATCGACCCGAAACGCTTCGACGCACTGATGATCGATATCCTGGAACAGGACGGCAACTGCGTCATCGACAATGGCGCCAACACCTTTTCGCCGCTGATGGGCTACCTGATCGAGAATGACTGCTTTTCCCTGCTCGAGGAATCCGGGCGCACCGTCTACATCCACACCATCGTCGGCGGCGGCGACACCTTGCACGACACCGCCACCGGCTTCGTCGCCACGGCCAAGTCGACCTCGGTGCCCCTGGTGCTGTGGCAAAACGAACACTTCGGCCTGCTGCAATCGGCGTCCGGCAAGCTGTTTACCGAATCCCAGTCCTACAACGACAACGCCGGCCGGGTGCGCGGCAGCGTCACCCTGGGCCAGCGCAACGCCGACACCTTCGGCGCCGATATCAAGAAGATGAACACGGCGCGCCTGACGATGACGGAAGTGCTGCAAAACGATAAATTCAACATCATGGAAAAGCAGCGCATCAAGGTGGTCTACCGCGACATCTTCGAGCAACTCGACAAAGTCGAGTGGTAGCTCATGGATCGTCAAAAACTGCGCAACCTGGTCTTTGAAAAGACCGGCATCAAAGTCGACAGCGACGATCCGATCTTCGCGCTGGTGGCGCTCAACGACGCCGTGCTGGCCGACACGGTCGAGCGCCACGTGGCCCTCTTGAACGCGGCCGCGCACGAGTTGGCGCTGCAGGCGCGCGGCCCCGAGCGCCACCCCGCCAGCCACCCCGCCAATCTTGGCCCGAGCCCGGGCGCGGCCCCGTTCACGCCCGCGCCGGCCGCCGCCGTCAAGCCCATTCCCAGCGCCGCCGCCCTGTTCGAGCCGCGCGAGCTGCGCCTGCTGGCCGCCGCCGCCAGCCTGTCCCTGCTGGCCGCCGCGCTGGCGCTGGGCGGACAGGCGCTGCTGACCCGGCCCGCGCCCGCATCCGCGCCGGCCCCGGTGCCCTTGGCCGCGCCCGCGGCGCTGACCGCGCAGCAGGCGCAAGCCATCGAGCGCGGCGAAAAACTGGCCCGCGCCGTGCAAAAGCTGGACCCGAAAAGCCGCGCCCTGATTCAATCGGAAATGCAAAAACCCTGAACTTCACCTCCCACCCCAGACGACGGATCCCACCCATGAAGTCATTCAAATTACTGGTGCTACCCGCGCTATTACTTTCACTGTACGGCACGACGACGCTTACCCGCGCCGCCGCCGCCGACAACGCCACGTCAGCCGCCGCCAGCGCCGCGATCCCCAACATCCCGTTTGAAAAATACACCCTGCCCAACGGCCTGGACGTGATCCTGGTGGAAGACCACAAGCTGCCCGTGGTCGCCGTCAACGTCTGGTACCACGTCGGCCCGGCCAACGAGGCGCCCGGCCTGACCGGCTTCGCCCACCTGTTCGAGCACATGATGTTCGCCGCCACCAAGCACGTGCCGCGCGGCCTGGCCGACCAGTTGCTGGAAGGCGCGGGCGCCACCGATTCCAACGGCAGCACCGATTTCGACCGCACCAATTACTTCGACACGGTGCCGGCCAACCAGCTGGAACTGGCGCTGTGGGTGCATTCCGACCGCATGGGATATCTGCTCGATGTGCTCGACCAGACCGCCCTCAGCAACCAGCAAGACGTGGTGCGCAACGAGCGCCGCCAGAGCATCGAAAACCGGCCCTACGGCATCGTCGAGGAAGCCCTGTTCCACCAACTGTTTCCAAAGACCCACCCCTACTACGCCAGCGTGATGGGCTCGCACGCCGACATCCAGTCCGCCAAGCTGGGCGACATCAAGGATTTTTTCACGCGCTACTACCGCCCCAACAACGCCAGCCTGGTGATTGCCGGCGACATCGACAAGGTCAAGACCAAGGCCATGGTGGCGAAGTATTTCGCCAGCTTCAAGCGCGGCCCGGCGCTGCCGAAACCGGCCGTCGTCACGCCGCCCATCACGGCCGAGCGGCGCGCCGTCGTGGCCGACCGGGTCGAGCTGCCGCGCGTCTTCATGGGCTGGCTGACCACGCCCGCTTACCAGCCCGGCGACGCGGAATTGAGCCTGGCCGCGCAAATCCTGGCGGGCGGCAAATCGAGCCGCCTCTACAAGACCCTGGTGTATGACAAGCAGATCGCGCAAGACGTCAACGCGAGCCAGAATTCGCTGGCGCTGAGCTCCATCTTCACGGTCGACGTGACGGCCCGCCCCGGCCACAGCGCCCAGGAAATCGAGGCGGCGGTGGATGCCGAGCTGGAAGAAATGCGCAGCAAGGGCCCCACCGAGAAAGAGCTGGAACGGGCCCGCAACACGATCGAGACGGCGATGCTGAGCCAGATTGAAAAAGTCGGCGGCAACGGCCTGGCCAACCAGATGAACCAATACAACCAATACCTGGGCGACCCCGGCTACCTGGGCCGCGACATCGAGCGCTTCCGCCGCGTCGGCGTGGCCGACATCCAGCGCGTCGTGGCGGCCCAGTTGCAAAACAGGGCGCGCGCCGTGGTGTACGGCGTGCCCGGCACGCCCGATCTGGGCCCGGAAGTGGCGACGCCGGCGCCGGGCAAGGTCAAGGCCGGCCCGAGCACGGCGCTGAACCGCGACGAAGCCTGGCGCAAGCGGGTGCCGCAGGGCGGCCCGCTGCCGGCCATCGTGCTGCCGCAGGGGACTTCGTTCACGCTCGCCAACGGCCTCACCGTGATCCACCACTACAATCCGGCGCTGCCGCTGGTGTCGGCGGAACTGGTGCTCAAGACCGGCTCGGAAGCGAATCCGCCCAAGCTGCCCGGCCTGGCCAGCTTCACCGCGCAACTGCTGGACGAAGGCACGGCCACGCGCAGCGCGCCGCAGATCGCCGACCAAGTGGCGCAACTGGGCGCCTTCCTCGGTACCGGTTCCTCGGCCGACGCCTCGAACGCCGAGGTGCTGTCGCTGAAGGCCAACTTTGGCGCCGCCCTCGATCTGCTGGCCGACGTCGTGCAGCACCCAACCTTCCCGGACGCGGAAGTGGAGCGCCAGCGCGCCAGCCGCATCGGCGCCCTGGCCCAGGAGCGTGAAAGCGCGCCGGCGGTGGCGGCCCGGGTGCAGGCGGCGGCCCTGTACGGCGCCGCCCATCCCTACGGCTATGGCGAACTGGGAACGGAGGCGGCCCTGAAGGCCACCAGCCGCGCCGACCTGCAGACATTCTGGCGCCAGCACTACCTGCCCAACAACGCCGCCCTGGTGGTCTCGGGCGACATCACCGAGGCCGAGCTGAAGACGCTGGCCGAGGCCAGTTTCGGCGCCTGGGCGCGCGCCGACGTGGCGCCGGCGGCGCCCGCCGTCGTCGCCACCACCAAGGCGCGCCTGGTGCTGGTCGACAAGCCGGGCGCGCCGCAGACGGCGGTGCGCGTGGCGGCCATCGGGCCGGACCGCAAGACGCCCGATTTCGCGCAACTGCAAGTGCTCAACGCGGCCCTGGGCGGCCTCTTCACCAGCCGCCTGAACACCAATCTGCGCGAAGAAAAGGGGTATACCTACGGCGTCCATTCGCACTTCCAGTACCGCCGCGCGCCCGGTCCGTTCTCGATCGACGCCAGCATCCGCACCGACGTCACCGGGCCGGCCGTGGCCGAGATGTTCAAGGAAGTGCGCGACATGATCGCCCATCCGATGAAGCCGGGCGAGCTGGCCAACGCGCGCAACTCGCAAGTGCTGTCGCTGCCGGGCCAGTTCGAAACCAACAAGGGCGTAGGGGCCAGCATGGCCAACACCTATATCTACGACCTGGGCCTGGATTACTACGCCAAGCTGCCGCAGCGCTTTGCCGCCGTCACCGGCGCCCAGGTGCAGGCGGCGGCGCAAAAATATCTGCGCCCGGAACAGTTGATCGTGATCGGCGTCGGCGACAAGGCCAAGATCGAGCCGCAGTTGAACGCGCTCAAGCTGGCGCCGATCGAGTATCGCGACGCCGACGGCAAGCCGCTCTAATCGCCGAAGCCCGGCGCGGGTGCGCGTAGGATGGGGATGGCCGCCGCCACGCGGCGCCATCCCGCGCACCCCAACCGAAGGCCACCATGACAAGCCCCTTCCGCGACCAGGCCCGGTTCTGGCGCAGCCCGCTGCTGCCGGACACCGAGCTGCTCACGGCCGAATATTTCACGCAAGAGTACACACCCCACTGGCACGAGGGGTTTTCCATCCCCGTCATCGGCGCCGGCGCGCAAAGCTACCGCTACCGGGGCACGCGCTGCGTGGCCGCCGCCGGCAGCATCGCCGCCATCAATCCCGGCGAAATCCACACCGGCGAACGGGCCACCGAAAACGGCTGGGCATACCGCGCCTTCTACCCCTCGCTGGCCTGGATGCGGCAACTGGCGTCGGACATGGCCGGCCGCTTGGCCGCCGTGCCCTGGCTGCCGGACGGCGCGATCGAGGACGCCGAACTGGCGGCGCGCCTGGCGCGGGCCCACCGCATGCTGGAAGCGGGCGCCG
>DMYQ01000306.1:11499-13050 GCA_003482555.1 Janthinobacterium sp.
GGCGCCGGCCGTGCATGCCGACGCCGCGCGGGTCGAGCTGATGAAGGAAAAACTGAGCGAGAATCTGAACGCGCCGCTGTCGCTGTCCGAGCTGGCGCGGGCGGCCGGCCTGTCGGCCTTTTACGCGGCGCGCCTGTTTTCTTGCGCCGTAGGCATGCCGCCGCACGCCTGGCGCAATCAGCTGCGCCTGAGCCGCGCCCAGGGCTTGCTGCGCCAGGGCCAGTCGGTCGCCGACGTGGCCGCCGCCACCGGCTTCAGCGACCAAAGCCATTTCAACCGGCATTTCAAGCGCGCCTACGGCATCGCGCCAGGGCGCTGGCGCCCGTGACGGCGTCCCGTCCATTTCGCCGGGACGGCCGGAACCGCAAGAACGTACAAGCGCAATGCGCCGCCACGGTGCAAAATGGGCTTCATCCCTTGCGCAGGAATCTCCATGCCCCACCCGAACCGCCTGTCCAGCTTTAGCGCCGGCGCCCGCGACACGCTGCCGATGCTGGTTGGCGCCGCCCCTTTCGGCATGATTTTCGGCGCCCTGGTGGCGGGCGCCCGCATCGCCCCTTGGCAGGGACAGCTGATGTCGCTGGGCGTGTTCGCCGGCTCCAGCCAGTTCATCGCCGTCGGCCTGATGGCCGGCCATGCCGGCATGCTGGTGATCTGGCTGGCGACCTTCATCGTCAACCTGCGCCACATGCTGTACGCGGCCGCGCTGATGCCCTATGTGCGCCACCTGTCGCAGCGCTGGCGCTGGCTGCTGGGCTTTCTGCTCACCGATGAAACCTTCGCCGTGGTGGATCGCTATTACCGCAGCCATCCGCACGCGCGCCACGGCCACTGGTACTTCCTCGGTTCCGGCCTGGCCATGTACGGCAACTGGCAATGCTGGACCCTGGTCGGCCTGCTGTTCGGCGCGATTTTCCCGAACCTGCAAAACCTGGGCCTGGACTTCGCCATGGTGGCGACCTTCATCGCCATCGTCGTGCCGCAGTTGTTCCGATTGCCGCACTGCGCGGCGGCGCTGGCCGCCGGCGCCGTCGCCTACCTGTTGCAGGGACTGCCTTACAAACTGGGCTTGCTGACCGCCATCGCTGCCGGCGTCGGCGTCGGCCTGCTGCTGTCGCGCGCGCCCGCCGTCCGTCACATCGACACGGAGAATGCATGAACATCAGCCTGACCATCCTCGGCATGGCCGCGATCACCTTTTTCATCAAGGCCGTGATCTTCGTGCTGGGCGACCGCGTGGCGTTTTCGCCGCTGCTGAAAAAAGCCCTCGGCTTCGTCCCCGTCACGGTGCTGACCGCCATCATCGTGCCCATGATACTGTCGCCCCACGGCCAAGGCCTGGAATTTGGCTGGCACAATCCGCAACTGGTGGCGGCCATCGTGGCGGCGCTCGTGTGCGCCGTCACCCGCCACCAACTGGCGACCATCGGCGTCGGTTTGACGGTGTTTTTCGCCTGGCAGTTCCTGCTCGCTTAGCCCATCTTTGTCTGATGGCACAACAAACATGAATTAAATCAATGGCTTGCATCTTTAAATAGGGCGTTAAGGCAC
>DMYQ01000041.1 GCA_003482555.1 Janthinobacterium sp.
CGTAACTTGATGACCCAGCTCGGCTCGGCGATGCCGCGTCTGCTGTGTTCGCTGGTGCATAAGTTTGGCAAGAAGGGCATCGACGATTTCGAGCAATTCATCAAGGAACTGAAAGCGCAACCTTGCCAGACGGTCGGCGAGATTTTCGTGTTCGTCGATGAATGCCACCGTACCCAGAGCGGCAAGTTGCACCGCACGATGCAGGCGCTGATGCCCAATGCGGTGTTTGTCGGCTTTACCGGCACGCCATTATTCGCGCGGGACAAACAGACAAGTCTGGAAGTGTTCGGCGGCTACATCCATACCTACAAGTTCAGCGAGGCGGTCGAGGATGAAGTGGTGCTCGATCTGCTTTACGAGGCGCGCGACATCGACCAGCGACTCGGTTCCGTAAAAAAGATCGACGCATGGTTCGATGCCCATACCAAGAACTTGAACGATTGGCAAAAGGCGGCCCTGCGCGAGCAGTGGGGCACGATGCAAAACGTGCTCAGTTCGAAGTCCCGCATGAATCGGGTGGTGGCCGACATTGTTTTCGACTTCAGCGACAAGCCTCGCCTGTCCAACCAGCGCGGCAACGCCATCCTTGTCGCGTCCAGCATTTACGAGGCATGCAAGTATTTCGTGCTGTTTCAGGGCACCCCTTTCAAAGGAAAATGCGCGGTCGTCACTTCCTACAATCCGCAAGCGCAGAATGTCACGCTGGAAGAGACCGGCGCCAATACCGAGACCGACAAGCAGTTCATCTACAACACTTACACGGCATTGCTGCAAAACGTCGCGGCGCTGCCCGGCAAGTCCAAGACCGAAACTTATGAGGATCAAGCCAAGAAGCTGTTCAAGGAGCAACCGGCGAACATGGGCTTGCTGGTCGTGGTCGACAAGCTCTTGACCGGCTTCGACGCGCCAAGCTGCACTTATCTCTACATCGACAAGAGCATGCAGGATCACGGCTTGTTTCAAGCCATTTGCCGCACCAATCGGCTCGACGGCGACGACAAGGAGTTCGGCTATGTCGTCGACTACAAGGATTTGTTCAAAAAGGTCGAAAAAGCCATCGCCGTTTATACGACAGAACTGGACAATAGTGCCGGCGGCGCCGATCCCCAGGTGCTGATGCAAGACCGCCTGAGCAAGGGCCGCGAGCGGCTGGACAATGCGCTGGAATCTGTCGCGCTGCTGTGTGAGCCGGTGACGCCGCCCCAGGGCGAGCTTGAACACATCCACTACTTCTGCGGCAATACCGAAATCGCGGACGACTTGAAGGCGCACGAGACGCAACGCGTCGCGCTCTACAAGGCGATGGTGGCGCTGGTGCGCGCTTACGCCAATATCGTGGACGACCTCGGCAGGGCCGGTTACGACGACGCCGATATCCTGCGCATCAAACAGGCGATCGACCGTTACCTGAAGCTGCGCGAGATCATCCGCAACGCCGCCGACGAAAAGCTGGACACGAAAGCCTACGAGGCCGACATGCGCCACCTGATCGACACGTATATCGAAGCGAGCGAGCCAAGGACGATTTCGCCCTTCGATGATATGCCGCTGCTGGAATTGATTGTCAAGACCGGCATCGCGAGCGCCATCAACAGTCTGCCGGCCGGGCTCAAGGGCAACAAGGACGCGGTCGCCGAAACCATCGAAAACAATGTGCGCAGCAAGATCATCAAGGAAAACCTGAACGATCCGGTTTATTACGCCAAGATGTCGGCGCTGCTCGATGAGATCATCGCGGCGCGCAAGGCCAAAGCGATCGAGTACGAGCAATATTTGAAGCGGGTCGCGGAACTGGCGAAGCGGGTCGAGGCGGGACAGGCCGATGACACCCCCGAGCAACTGAACACGCCGGGACGGCGCGCGCTATACAACTTGCTGCGCCAAGGCGTACCTGGCGCTGGCGCACAGGATGCGGCGGAATCCGCCGTGCACTATGACGTTGGCGGAGCGGACGCCGCGCTGGTGCTGGCGCTCAAGATCGATGCGGCCGTCAAACACGCGCGCCCCGATGGCTGGCGTGGCGTTCAAGCCAAGGAAAACGTCATCAAGGCGGCCTTGTATGGGATTTTGCGCGACGTGGACGAGGTCGAGCGCATCTTTCCCGTTGTTCGGCAGCAAAAGGAATACTGACTTTGATGCAATTCAAGCTAGGCGATATTGTCGTCGACGTCGTGCAGAAGGACATCAAGAACATCCACTTGAGCGTCCATCCGCCCGCTGGCAAGGTGCGCATCGCGGCGCCCGTGCGCATGGATCTCGATACCATCCGTGTGTTTGCCATCACCAAGCTGGCCTGGATAAAAAGCCAGCAAAAGAAGTTGCGCGAGCAGGAACGCGAAACCCCGCGCGAATACCTCGACCGGGAGAGCCATTACGTTTGGGGCAAGCGTTATCTGCTCAAGCTGGTCGAGAAGGACGCCGCGCCGACCGTTGAGCTCAAGCATAACAAGATGATTCTTCAGTTGCGGCCCGCGGCCAGCCACGAGAAAAGGCAGGAAGTGCTGGACGCGTGGTATCGCGAGCAACTTAAAGAAGTCGTCCCGGCGCTGATTGCCAAGTGGGAGAAGCTGGTGGGCGTGAAAGTTGGAAAATTCTTCGTGCAAAAGATGAAGACGAAGTGGGGCAGTTGCAGCCCCGGCCCCAAAAATATCCGCATCAATACCGACCTGGCGAAGAAGCCCTTGCAGTGCCTGGAATATATCGTGGCGCATGAACTCACGCATCTGCTGGAGCGGCGTCACAATGACCATTTCACCGCCCTGATGGATGCCTATATGCCGCAATGGCGGCAGTATCGCGAGTTGCTGAACAAGCTACCGCTGGCGCATCAGGAGTGGGGGTATTGATGGGAAATTCTCCAAAGCGGGCGTTCCGGTGAACGTGACCGCTGTGCGGACGGCGGTGCCACGCGCTTAAATTACAAGGTGGGCGGTCACGATGGGCCGGAAATTTTCTTCTCGCTGGCGGTTTTCGGCTTTTGCGGAAATAGCGGGGAATTGCGGAACAAAACAAAAACGGCATCCGTCGCCGGATGCCGTTCAAGTGTTTGATTCTTTTGGTGCCGGGAGCCGGAATCGAACCGGCACGCTGTTTCCAGCGCGGGATTTTGAGTCCCGTGCGTCTACCTATTCCGCCATCCCGGCAACGCGAGATGCATTATCACTGATTTGCGGCAATTCGGCAACCCTTGGGCCGTTATTTTGTATTTGCACAAGTATTCACCGGGAACAATGCGGGTATGATCGGGCCTACTTCAGACTACCGTCGCTGCGCAGGCGCCCCGCACGCATGAATAACAAGAAGATCCGCGAAATCATCCTCGGCAAGGCGCTCGACCCGATGAAGCTGGAGACCCGCCACTCGATGGCCCTGGTCGCCTTCCTGGCCTGGGTCGGCCTGGGCGCCGACGGCTTGTCCTCGTCCTCGTACGGGCCGGAAGAAACCTTCAAGGCGCTCGGCGCGCACACCCACCTGGGCCTGTACATGGCGCTGGCCACCGCCGTGACGGTGTTCATCATCGCGCTCGCCTACAACCAGGTGATCGAACTGTTCCCCACCGGCGGCGGCGGTTACCGCGTGGCCAGCAAACTGGTGGGGCCCTACATGGGCCTCATTTCCGGCTGCGCCCTGATCCTCGACTACGTGTTGACGATCGCCATCTCGATCGCTTCCGGCGTCGACGCGCTGGCCTCCTTCCTGCCGCTCGGCTTCCAGCCCTACAAATTGTGGGCCGAAGTGTTTTTCATCGGCTTGCTGATCGTGATGAACTTGCGCGGCTTGAAGGAAGCGATCCAGATCCTGCTGCCGATCTTCCTTGGCTTCGTCTTCACCCACCTGATCCTGATCGGCTACGGCATCTACGCGCACGCCTCGCACCTGCCCGACATCGTCCCCAACACCCTGGTCGATACCGCCGCCCTGGCCAAGAACATCGGCTGGACCGGCGTCGCCGGCATGCTGCTGCTGGCCTATTCGCAGGGCGGCGGCACCTACACCGGCCTGGAAGCCGTCTCCAACAACGTCAACCTGCTGGCCGAGCCGCGCGTGCGCACAGGCAAGGTGACGATGCTGTACATGGCCCTGTCGCTGGCCTTCACGGCCGCCGGCATCATCTTGCTGTATCTGCTGTGGGACGCCAAGGTCGTGCCGGGCGAAACCTTGAACGCGTCCACCTTCAAGACCATCATCGCCAGCATGGGCCTGGGCGGGCCGCTGCTGAACCAGGTCTTGCTGGTGATCGTGCTGGCCTTCGAGGCGGGCTTGCTGTTCGTGGCCGCCAACACCGGCTTCCTGGGCGGGCCGGCGGTGCTGTCGAACATGGCGGCCGATTCCTGGGTGCCGCACAAATTCCGCTACCTGTCGACCCGGCTGGTGACGCAAAACGGCATCCTGGTGCTGGGCGTGGCGGCGCTGGCCATCCTGTTCTGGACGCGCGGCAGCGTCACCCTGCTGGTGGTGCTGTATTCGATTTCCGTGTTCCTGACCTTCGCCATTTCCCTGTTCGGCCTGTGCCTGTACTGGATGCGCAACCGCAAGCCGGGCACGCACTGGCTGCGCCGCCTGCTGCTGTCGCTGGTCGGCTTCGTCATCTGCGCCGGCATCCTGGCCATCCTGGTGGTGCGGCGCTTCACCGAGGGCGGCTGGGCCACGGCCGTCATCATCGCCGCCATCGCCGGTCTGTGCGTCTTGATCCGCAAGCATTACGCGCAAACCAAGAAGGCGATCTGCTCGGTCGATGAAGTGTTCGCCGGCCAACCCTTCGGCTCGGACACGGAAGCGATCGAGCCGAATCCCGAGAATCAGACGGCGGTCTTCATCGTCGGCACTTCGCGCGGCGGCGGCTTGCACGCGCTGCTGTGGGTGCAGCGCATGTTTCCCGGCCATTTCAAGAATTTTATCTTCGTCAATGCGCGCACGGTCGATTCGCACGCTTACGGCGGCGAGGGCGCGCTCGAAGAAATGCGCGAGGAAGCCGCCGCCACCCTGGAATATTTCGTCGACTTTTGTCACAGCCACGGTATGGCGTCCTCGTCCTACATCGGCTTCGGCACCGATGCCGTGGACGAAGTCACGCGCCTGTGCGAAGAGATCAGCCACGCTTTCCCGAACGCGATTTTCTTTACCAGCAAGTTGATTTTTTCCACCGATAACTGGTTCACCCGCCTGCTGCACAACCAGGCCGCGCTGGCCGTGCAGCGGCGCCTGCATCTGGAAGGTTTGCAGATGGTGATCCTGCCCATGAAGGTGTAAACGCTTGCTCCGGGTCGCCTTTACTCATTGCAATTTACCTTGCGCAATTGAAATAAGATAAACACGGAAAAGCGGCCCGGTCTATGCAATAATGGATCACTCCTTGAGCACCGGGCCGCATGACGGAATACCCCACTTCCGCGTCATAGCACGCGCCGGCGCCACGTAATATCGCCCCCCTCTCTCCCGTTCCAGTACATAGGCCTACGCCCACAGTGTCAATTTTCTCTCTGGCGTTGCGTCTCGCGCATCAGGTCGGCGCATTGCGCTACAACATCGTTTCCCCAAGGACCAACATCATGCGCAAGAAATCATTCCCATCGGCCGAGCTCGATCATTCCTTGCAAATGGGACAGCAGTCCCTGTTGAAAGCGGGAGCCTTGCAAGATGCAATCTTCACCAGCGCCAATTTCTCCAGCATCGCCACCGATGCCCAGGGCGTGATCCAGATTTTCAATGTGGGCGCCGAGCGCATGCTGGGCTACGAGGCGGCCGACGTTGTCGACAAGATCACGCCGGCCGACATTTCTGATCCGCAAGAAGTGATCGTGCGCGCGAAGGCGCTCAGCGATGAACTGGGAACGCCGATCACGCCCGGTTTCGAGGCTCTGGTGTTCAAGGTCATCGCGCGGCATCGAGGATATTTATGAGCTGACCTATTTC
>DMYQ01000193.1:0-4582 GCA_003482555.1 Janthinobacterium sp.
CTAGCCGGAGCGGCGATGAACGCACTAGAGCAGGAACAAGTTTCAATGCTGCGAGCCATGCTTGAGCAGCGCAAGGCGGCTCTGCTCGAGCAGATGGCGGACGACGCCGTCACGGCCGGGCCGAACACGCCGTCCTTCAGTGAAATC
The DNA here is from genome assembly GCA_003482555.1 of Janthinobacterium sp. Taxonomy (GTDB): domain Bacteria; phylum Pseudomonadota; class Gammaproteobacteria; order Burkholderiales; family Burkholderiaceae_D; genus Janthinobacterium. The sequence continues at coordinate 148 of DMYQ01000193.1, forward strand.
GAGGCTTCGCCGGCCGACAACGCCAGCGCCCGCACCTTGAATGAATTGGTGAACGAGGCGGTGGAACACAGGGCTTTGCAATTGCGCATCCTCAAGCATGCGCTGGGCAAGTTTGACGACGGCAGTTATGGCGTATGCGAAAGCTGCGGCGGCGACATCGGCTGGTCGCGCCTGAACGCCCGGCCCGAAGCACGCCTGTGCATCGCTTGCCAGACCCGCATGGAAAAGGCCCGCAGATAAGACACGCAATAAGACACGCAACACTCAAATAAGACGCGCGCCTCACCCGCGGGTACCGCCCCTTCCATCACTTCACGCCGGCCGCCAGTCTTCCTGGACCAGCTCTGCCGGGTGTGTCTCCACCATGACTCAACACATATGCTGGCCGCCGTTGATGGCGATATTCGCACCAGTCACAAAACCCGCCTCTTCCGAGCTCAGATAGGCGATCAGCGCGGCCACCTCGTCCGGTTCGCCCAGGCGTCCAAGGGGAATTTGCGGCAGGATTTTTGACGCCATCACCTCGGCCGGCACTTTTTCCACCATGCTTGTGCGCAAATAGCCGGGCGAAACGGTGTTGACCGTGATGCCGTTGCGCGCCACTTCCAGCGCCAGCGCCTTGGTGAATCCGTGCATGCCGGCCTTGGCCGCCGCGTAATTGCTTTGTCCGAAGGCGCCTTTTTGCCCGTTCACCGAAGAAATATTGATGATGCGGCCCCATTTTTGCGCCAGCATCGGTTCCAGCACCTGCTTGCTCATATTAAACACGCTATCCAGATTGGTGCGCAGCACGGCCGACCAGTCGATTTGCCCCATCTTGCGCAAACTCTGGTCGCGCGTGATGCCGGCGTTATTGATCAGCACGTCAACCCGCCCCAGATCGGCCAGCATTTTCGCGCCGGCCGCCGCGCAGTCGTCAAAGTCGGCAACGTCGACCTTGCAGCCCGTGAAGCGGAAGCCATCGTCCTTTTGCGCCTCGATCCAGTGCTGAGCCTTTTCGTTGCCCGGCGAATAAGTGGCCACGACCCGGAAACCGGCGGCATGTAACTTTCGGCAAATCGCCGTACCCAGACCACCCATGCCACCTGTCACCCATGCCACTTTCTTGTCGTCCATTTGCGCGCCCCTTGTCTCGTAATGATGGTTTTTTTACACCTCAGCCAGTCTATGAGCTGTGGCCATGAGCCTCATTGCGCTATATCAAACACCGCGCCATCCGCGCCCGAGGCCGCGCGCGCCGGCGTGAAACCGGCGTGTACCGATAGGGGACGACATCAGCGCGCCGCACGGCATGACGATCCCGGCTTGATGGCGCATCGAGCGGCGCCGCGGCGATTTGAGACAAAGGTCAAACGGGGAACTTTGGGGCCGGTCCCCTGCGACGCGGGCGGAGCCAGGGCTGTCGCCCCAATGAACGGCGCTTGTCGCGCGCGCCGGGCGATCCCCGTTCTCAGGTCGATTGCCAGGGCTGGCCGCGGATTTTCGCGACCTGGCGTTGCGCCAGCCACGTCCACAACTGCAACACATCTTTTTGCTTGAGTCTACTCATCCGTTTAGGGCTGGCCAGCGCCAGTTCGCAATCGCGATCCGACCACTCCTCGAACTTGACGTCGCCGCCGCCGCTTACTTCCATTTCATACATCAAGCCGTCGTCGTAGCCGAAACGCAGCACGGCGGTGACGCCGTCGCCGCCCGCTTTGGATTCCTGGAAGACGTCGGCCAGCGCGGCGGCCAGTTGCGCTTCGGACGGGGCGTTGATATCGCGGCCGTCCGACTTGGTGAGCACCACCCATGCTTGTGTCATTGACGCGTCCCCCTATCAATACTCGTTAGCATTGCTTCGGCCATGCTCAAGCGGCCGGCGACGGCCAAGCCCGGCGGCGGTTTGGTTTTATTCTAACAAGGATCATACCGCAAAAAATTGCCTGTAAACCAGGCAATTTATTGCGGCAAGGGGGCAGGCGGCTCAGTCCACCAGCGCGGGACAACTGAGGGGATCGAAGTCGCGCCAGTCGCCGTCGACGATGCTGCCCTGCGCCTCTTCGAGGTACTCGGCGCCCAGTGAGCGCAGCAGATCGAGCGCGCGCTGGCGCTGCCCGGCGTCGTCCAGCGCCACGGCGATCAGCATGCCGGGGTGGCGCGGCGACGCGCGGTTTTCCTCGCCCTCCTCCGTTTCGCCCGCCTCCTTCATGCTGTGCAAGCCATACAAGGAGCCGACGTGGGCCCCGACCAGCGCCCCCACCACCGGGCCGGCCGGGCCCGCCAAGAGCGTGGTCGCCGCGCCCAGCGCGGCACCGACCACGCCGCCGACGGCCACGCCCTGGCTCACGCCGACCGGGGTTTCCTTGGCGCCCGGCGATTTTTCCCGGTCGCCGCCGAATTCATAGAGATCGTGCTGGCCCGGCTGATTGACGAAAAACGCGCTGATACGCTCGTCGGGAAAACCGGCCGCGACCAGGGCGGCGCGCGCCGTATCGATTTGCTGTTGCAATTGAAAATGGCCCGCGAGTATGGTCGACATGGCATTCCTCCAAGAGTCTATAGTCAGCGCTCACCTTGCGCCCATGCCGCCGCGCCTTCCGTTCGCGCGCGCACATTGGCGGCAAGATGTAAAAAATGTTCTAGAGGAACATCAATCATCTTCTTTCGCCGTATAATAAATTCACCGCCGCCGCAGTCCGCACTCAAGACACACTGTAAAGATGGGAACGCTTGATGGATTTGACGCACCAGCAATCCGCCGATCCGGCTTCCGCCGATGCGCCCTCGGCCGGCGCCAGCCTCGCCGCCAGCCAGCGACGTTTGCAGGCGTCCTTCGACCAGGCCCCGGTCGGCATCATCCATCTCGACCTGGACGGCTTCATCTTGCGGGCCAACGCGCGCATGTGCAAAATGCTCGATTTCACCGAGGCCGAACTGATAGGCAAGCACTTCAGCCGGCGCATCGTGTCCGAGGATGGCGCCTTCGTTCAAACCGACATGACGCGCATGCTGGCCCAGCCCGGCGGCGCCGGCGGCAAGCACGACGTGCGCTTCCTGCGCCGCGGCGGCGCCCTGAACCGGGCCCAGATCGCCAGTTATTGCATCGTCGACGATGCCGGCCTGCCCTCTTACCTGCTGTGGTGGGTAAGCGACCTGGAGCAGCGCCAGCAACTCAAGGACATGCTGCAACTGTCGAACCGGGCCCTGGCCGCCTCGTTGAACGGGGTGCTGATCTCGGACGCCAGCCAAGCCTCCTTTCCCATCATGTACGCCAACCCGGCCTTTTGCCGCATGACGGGTTACGATTTGATCGAGGTGATGGGGCGTAATTGCCGCTTCCTGCAAAACGACGACCGCGAGCAACCGGCCGTCGCCGCCATCCGCTCCGCCATCGACGCCAGGGAAAGCGTCCACGTGGTGCTGCGCAACTACCGCAAGGACGGCAGCCTGTTCTGGAACGAACTGTTCATTTCGCCCGTGCCCGACGAGCGCGGCGACATCACCCACTACATCGGCATCTTGAACGACATCACGGCCTTCAAGCTGAACGAGGAAAAGCTGGCCTTCCAGGCCGTCCACGACGAACTCACGGGCTTGCCCAACCGCAGCCTGTTCAACGACCGCCTGCAGCAAGCCATCGTCCAATCGGCGCGCCACGCCGACACCGTGGCCCTGCTTTGCCTGGGCGTCGACAATGTCGACCTGGTCAATGAAAGCCTGGGCCACGCGGCCGGCGACCAGTTGCTCAGGGACGTGGCCGGGCGCCTGCTGGGCTGCATCCACAGCCACGACACCGTGTCCCGCCACGGCGGCAACGAATTCGTCATCATCCTCGGCGAAATCCGCAACGCCGGCGACGTCACCTCCATGTGCGAGGAAATTTTCCAGTGCCTGGCCGGCGCCTTCACCCTCGATGGCCAGAGCGTGCACGCCAGTTGCAGCATCGGCGTCGCCCTCTATCCGCAAGACGGCAACGACGCCGCCACCCTGCTGCGCTACGCCGACCTGGCCCGCACGCGCGCGCAAGAACAGGGCCACGGCCGCTACCAGTTTTTCGATTCCGAAATGAACCAGCGCACCATGGAGCGCATCGGCATGGAGGCGGCCCTGCGCCTGGCCATCGTGCGCGACGAGTTGCTGCTGATGTATCAACCCCTGGTGGACTTGCGCGACGGCCAGATTTCCAGCCTGGAAGCCCTGGTGCGCTGGCAGCATCCGCAACTGGGCTTGCTGTCGGCGCACGAATTCATCCCGCTGGCCGAACATGTCGGCTTGATCGGCAATATCGGCGACTGGGTGCTGTGGCGCGCCTGCCAGGATGTGCAAGCCTGGCGCGAGGCGGGCCTGGGCGAGGTCAAGATCGCCATCAATATTTCACCGCGCCAGTTCCGCGACCGCCAGTTGGCCTCCAAGGTGGCCGCCGCCCTGAAACGCCACACGCTGAATCCGGAAT
>DMYQ01000193.1:4715-15199 GCA_003482555.1 Janthinobacterium sp.
GTCGGCGTCTGCCTGACCCTGGACGACTTCGGCACCGGCCATTCCTCGCTCGGCAACCTGAAGCGCTTCCCCTTCGACCTGGTGAAGATAGACCGCGCCTTCATCGTCGATATCGTCACCGATATCGACGACGCCGCCTTGTCGAAAACCATCATTTCGATGGCGCACAACCTGGGCATCAAGGTGGTGGCCGAGGGCGTCGAGACGGAAGCCCAGTGCGACTTCTTGCGGCGCAATATGTGCGACCTGATCCAGGGCTATTTCTTTTCTCCGCCCATGAGTCCGCCCGACATCGCCGACCTGCTGCGCGAAAAGCGCTGCCTGCCCATCCACTTGCTGCGCATCCAGAGGCAAAAACGCACCCTGCTGCTGGTCGACGACGAACAGAATATCGTCGCTTCGCTCAAGCGCCTGCTGCGCCGCGACGAATACCAGATTTACACGGCCAACAGCGGCCAGGAAGGCCTGGACTTGCTGGCCCAGCACAAGGTCGACGTGATCGTCTCCGACCAGCGCATGCCGGGCATGATAGGGGCCGACTTCCTGCGCGCGGCGCGCCAGTTATATCCGGACACGATACGCATCATGCTGTCGGGCTACACGGAATTGCAGTCCGTCACGGATGCCGTCAACGAGGGCGCCATCTACAAATTCCTCACCAAGCCGTGGGAAGACGATTTGTTGCGCGGCCATATAGCGGACGCCTTCCGGCTGAAGGAAATTTCCGACGAAAACGAGCGCCTGAACCTGGAAGTGCGCACCGCCAACCACGAATTGGCGACCGCCAACCGCAAGATGGAAGAATTGCTGCGGCAAAAACTGCAACAGATCAGCCGCGATGAAATCAGCCTGAGCATCGCCCGCGAACTGCTGCAATTTTTACCGCTGCCGGTGATCGGCATGGACGACGACGGCATGATCGCTTTCGTCAACGGGGCCGCCGAGCAATTGTTCAAACGGGGCGGCGCCCTGCTCGGCAACGAGGCCAGCCGGGTCTTGCCGGCCCTGTTTCCCCCCGCCGGCGCGGCGGCGCACGGCGGCAGCCACCAGACCAGCATCGAAGGCGCTTGCTACACGGTGGCCGTGTACCCGATGGGCGCCAACTCGGCGTCGCGCGGCAGCCTGATCACGCTCAGCCGCTGCGAGCCCGACGCATGAGCGCGCGCCTGATCCCGCTCGAACAGGCCAGCGCCGGCATGGTGCTGGCGGCCGACCTGAGGGATGCCGATGGCGCCGTGCTGTTGCCCGCCGGCGCCACCCTGAGCGTCGCCAGCCTGGCATCGCTGCGGCGCCGCGGCATCGCCGCCTGCAGCGTGCGGGACGATGTTGCCGCGCCAGCGCAAGCAAGCGCCGCGCCGGTGGACGCCTCCCCTGTGGACGCCGCCGCGCTGGACGCCACCACAATGGATGCCGCCGTGGACGCCGCGCAAGCGCGTCTGGCGCAGCTGTTCCGCCGCAGCGCCGAAGTGGAAGCGACGCCCTTGCTGTTGCGCTTGTTGAGCCTGCACCGCGGCGTGGCGGCAACATGAGCGCCGTCAGCATGGACGAGATCGTCAAGCAGATCCACGATCTGCCCTCGCTGCCCGTGGTGGTGATGGAACTGCTGGCCAGCATTGGAAATGACGATTTCGATCTGAAGCAGCTGGCCGCCAAGATCACCCTCGACCAGTCGCTCACGGCCAAGACCCTGCGCCTGGCCAATTCCTCGTTTTACGGCATGCAGTCGACGGTGACCTCGATCCGCCAAGCCATCGCCGTGCTCGGCTTTCACAGCATCCGCACCCTGGTGACGGCTTGCTCGGTGAGCGCCGCCTTCACGCCCGCGCCCGGCCAGCGCTTCGACTTTACCGCCTTTTGGCGCCATTCGGTGGCCACCGCCGTGGCCGCCAAAGCCCTGGCGCCGCACCTGCGCCAGAACCCCGACACCGCCTTCACGGCCGGCCTGCTGCACGACCTGGGCACCTTGGTGCTGGTGAGCCGCTACCCGGCCCGCTATGAAGAGGCGCTGGCTTACCGCCAGTCGCACGATTGCGGCGTGGCCGAGGCCGAACGCGCCATCTTCGGCGTCGACCACGCCCTGGTCGGCGGCGCCCTGGCCGCGCACTGGAAATTCCCGGCCACGATCGAGTACGCCGTCTCCGGCCACCACGCGCCGGACTCGCCTGAAACGGACGGGCTGCAACTGACCATCCACCTCGCCAATGTCCTGGCCCACGGCCTCGACCTGTCCGGAACCGAGGATGACCTGGCGCCGGCCCTCTCGCATTCGGCCTGGCGCGCCTTCGACTTGAGCGACGACGCCTGGCTGGCCCTGTTCGAGGAAATCGAACAAGCTTTCCGCGACGTCGCGCGCATCCTGGTGCGCTGATGGAGACGCGCATGAGCGACAATTCAAGCACGGCCACCCGGCCCGCCATCGCCCTGTCCGAGTTTTTCGACGGCCACCCGGTCGCCACCTTCGCCATCGACACGGCGCACGTGATCACGCACTGGAACAAGGCTTGCGAACACCTGCTGGGCTGGACCAGCGAAGAAATGGTCGGCACCCGCAAGCACGGCCTGGCCTTTTACGCGCGCGAACGGCCCATGCTGTCGGACTTGATCGTCGACGCCGACATCGACGCGGCGGCGCTGACGCGGCACAGTCGCTCGGACGTGATCCCGGGCGCCTACGAAGCCGAGGATTTCTTTCCCAACCTCGGCGCCGGCGGCCACTGGCTGCATTTCACGGCCGCGCCCCTGCGCGACGCCGGCGGGCGCATCGTCGGCGCCATCGAAACCATGCGCGACGTGACCGAGCGCCGGGTCGCTGAAAACGCGCTGCGGCGGGCGCACGACAGCCTCGAGGGCATCGTTGAAAAGCGCACCTCGCAACTGGCCGAGGCGAACCTGCGCCTGGGCGAGCAACTGCGCCAGCGCGACATCGCCGACGCCGAAACGCGCCGCCACAACCTGGAATTGACGGAATTGAACGCGCAACTGTCGACCGCCCAGCAACAGTTGCTGCAGTCGGAAAAACTGGCCTCGATCGGCCAGTTGGCGGCCGGCGTCGCGCATGAAATCAATAACCCGATCGGCTATATCTTTTCCAACTTCGGCACCCTGCAAGGCTATTTGGAAAGCCTGTTTACCATGCTGCAAGCCTATGAAAGCGCGGAAGCGAGCATCGCCGCGCCCGAAGTCGCCACCCGCCTGCGCATCATGCGCGAAAAGATCGACTTGAATTTCTTGCGCGAAGACATCCCCGTGCTGATGGACGAATCGAAGGAAGGCATCGTGCGCGTGCGCCACATCGTGCAAGACTTGAAGGATTTTTCCCGCGTCGACGCCAACCAGGAATGGGTCTGGGCCAATCTGCACCATGGCATGGACTCGACCCTGAACATCGTCAACAATGAAGTCAAGTACAAGGCCGACGTGGTCAAGCAATACGGCGACATCCCCGACATCGAATGCCTGCCCTCGCAAATCAACCAGGTCATCATGAACCTGGTGGTCAACGCGGCCCATGCGATCGGCGAGCAGCGCGGCAAGATCACCCTGCGCACGGGCAGCGCCGACGCCAGCGTGTGGATCGAGGTGGCCGACACCGGCAGCGGCATCGCGCCCGACAATCTGACGCGCATCTTCGACCCTTTCTTCACCACCAAGGCGATCGGCAAGGGCACCGGGCTGGGGCTGTCGCTCGCTTACGGCATCATCCAGAAACACCAGGGCCGCATCGAGGTCGATAGCGAACCCGGCCGCGGCACCACCTTTCGCATCACGCTGCCCATCAGACACGCCGATGCGGCAAGCAAGGATATCCGCCCATGACAGAAGCCCTTCTCTCGCCGGCGCCACCGCTGCCGACCCTGCTGTGCGTCGACGACGAACCGAATATTCTGTCTTCGCTGCGGCGCCTGTTCCGCGCCAAGGGTTACCGCGTGCTCACGGCCGAGGGCGGCGCGGCCGGCCTGCTGCTGCTGGAAACGGAAAAAGTCGACCTCGTCATTTCCGACATGCGCATGCCGGAAATGGATGGCGCCCAATTCCTGGCCCAGGTGCGGCAGCGCTGGCCGGAAGTGATCCGCCTGCTGCTGACCGGTTATTCCGACATCCAGTCCATCCTGGACGCCATCAATTGCGGCGAGATTTACCGCTACATCACCAAGCCCTGGGACGATAACGACATCGTGCTGGTGGTGCGCCACGCGCTCGAACGGCGCGTGCTGGAACAGGAAAAGCTGCGTCTGGAAGAACTCACCCAGCAGCAGAACGACGCCTTGAAGTCGCTCAACCTGAGCCTGGAAGCGAAGGTCGAGGCGCGCACCCGGGACTTGAAAAAAACCACGGACGAAGTGCTGGTCGTCAACGAAAAGCTGAAAACGAATTTCGTCACCACCATCAAGCTGTTTTCCAGCATCATCGAAATGCGCGGCGGCACCCTGGCCGGCCATTCGCGCCGGGTGGCCGATCTGTCACGCCGCATCGGCGTGCAGATGGCCCTGCCGGGCAAGGAAATCCAGGAAATCTTCATCGCCGCCCTGCTGCTCGACATCGGCAAGATCGGTTTCAGCGACGACTTGCTGCAAACGCCGGTGACCATGATGTCGGGCGAAAACCTGGGTTTGTTCCGCAAACACCCGGTGCGCGCCGAACAATTGCTGATGGCGCTGGAAGACTTGCGCGGCGCCGCCGCCATCCTGCGTTCGCAACTGGAGCGCTTCGACGGCGCCGGCTTCCCGGACGGCATGGCCGGCCTGGCCATCCCGCTCGGCGCCCGCATCCTGGCCCTCGCCTCCGACTACGACAATTTGCAGACGGGCGCCATGGCCAAGCGCCAGTTGCGCCCGGAAGAGGCGAAAGCCCTGATCTACGACAGTAGCGGCAAGCGCTACGACCCCACGGTGGTGGCCGCTTTCCGCCACCTGCAAGACGGCCCGCCCGTGACCGACATCGTCGGCGATGTGGCGGTGCTGTCGGGCGAACTGATTCCGGGCATGGTCTTGTCGCGCGATTTGGTCAGCCGCGACGGTTTGATGCTGCTGGCGGCCGACCATGTGCTGGACGCGCGCCTGATCCAGCAGGTGCAAGATTTCGAGGCCAAAAGCGGAGGTCGCCTGACCATCCGCGTATTCCAGACTAAGGAAACATGATGCGACGCTTCTTGCTGGTCGACGATGAAATCAATGTTTTACACGCCCTGCAGCGCTCGATGCGCCAGCACTTGCAAATCGACGATTTATACATTGAAATTTTCACCAATCCCTTCGACGCCCTCAGCCGCGCCTGCGAATGCCGCTTCGACCTGGTCATATCCGATCAGCGCATGCCGCACATGAGCGGCATCGACTTCCTCAACGCGATGAAGGATGTGGCGCCCGAAACGGTGCGCATGATGTTGTCGGCCTCGACCGAGTTCGAGATCGCCATGAGCGCCATCAATGAAGCCCAGGTGTTCCGTTTCATTCCCAAGCCCTGGCAAGTGAGCGACTTGCAGGACAACATCCCCTTGGCCCTGGCCTTGCGCGACAAGCTGCTGGAAGAGCGTCGTCTGCTGGAAGAATCGCAGCACGCGCAGTTGACGCCGCAGGAAATGGAAGCGCGCCGCCTGGAACGGGAAGAGCCGGGCATCATGGAAGTGAAATGGGGCCCGGACGGTTCCGTCATTCTCTAGAGACTGCTAGCCACGCGGCAGCCACTTGAGCGCATTTTGGTGAAGGTCGGCAGCGAAAAATCGACCAGGTTTTCGCCTCGCCCGTCCATTTGAAACACGAATGTGAAAAACGGTTGTTTTTACGCATCCATATTCAAAAAACGACTGATCAGGCGGCGGCCGGCGGCACCAAAGGCAGGCGGATCGTGAAACGCGTGCCCTGCCCCACTTCCGAAGCGACCTCGATCTTGCCGCCGTGCTTGGTCACGATGCCGTAAGAGAGCGACAAACCCAGGCCGGTGCCGCTGCCGACCGGCTTGGTGGTGAAGAAAGGCTCGAAGATGCGGTTCAGGTTTTCCGGCGGAATGCCGGCGCCCGTGTCGCCGATCTCGATCCAGACCCAGTCTTCGGCGCAGCCGGTGCGAATGGTGATGGTGCCCCGTTCCTTGATCGCATGGCTGGCATTGACCAGCAAATTCATGAACACCTGGTTCAGTTGCGAGGCCAGGCATTTCACTTGCGGCAGCACGCCGTAATGTTTCTCGACCGTAGCCTTGTACTTGATTTCGTTGGACACGATGTTGAGCGTGCTGTCCAGGCCATGATGCAGGTCGGCGATCTGCCATTCCGTTTCGCCCACGTGCGAAAAATCCTTGAGCGACTGGACGATGTCCTTGACCCGCTTCAAGCCATCCATCGACTCCTTGACCAGGTCGTTGACGTCGTCCTTGAGGAAGGCCAGATCCGCCCCTTCGCGGATTTGCGCCACGCGCGCGCCCACCTCGGGTTGGCCGGGCAAGGCGGCAATGACGCGCTCGTACTCGTCGATGACGCCAAACAGGGTCGTCACATAACCTTGCAGGGAACCCATGTTTGAATTGACGAAACCGACCGGATTATTGATTTCATGGGCGATGCCGGCCGCCAACTGGCCGATCGATGCCATTTTTTCCGATTGCAGCAACTGGTCGTGGGCTTCTTGCAGCTTGCCGATCAACAATTGCTGCTCCTCGCCCTTGGCTTGCAGCGACTCTTCCATCGTCTTGCGGATCGTGATGTCGGTCAGCGCGCCTATCACTTCCAGCGGCGCGCCCTGCTCGTCGCGGATCAGGCGCAGCGCATCGTGCATCCACAGATAGGAGCCGTCGGCGATGCGAAAACGGTACTCATAGGCGCGCTGGCCCTCGGTAAACACCAGCGCCAGGCTGGAAAAGATATTCGGCGCGTCGTCCGGATGGATGTGGTCGAACCAGAAATTCGGGTCGGCCACCATGTCTTCCGGCCGGTAACCGAGCACATTGAGGGCGTTATTGCTGACGAAGGTCATCTTGAAGTCGCCGCTGGGCACCGTGCAATAGATGATGGCCGGCGTGTTGTCCACCAGGTATTGCAAGCGCACGAGGGGCGATGCCGCCTCGCGCGGCGCCGGCGCGGCGACCGCTACTTCGTCGGACGAAAAGAATTCGAATTCCTCGAATTGCATAACCGTGGCCTTTACGCTAGTGCTGTCTGAATCCTTCAATCCTGAAAAACCAAAGCCGGCGAAACGGCTCATGTCCCCTTCGGCTATTCTGATTATGCATCATTTCATTAGCCAATATCCACAATTTAATCAGTGAACAGCGTGCTCGTGTGGATACCCGTCAATGCCCGGTTCGGGCTCGGGCGGCGCCAGCCAGTCACGCGGGTCGACCCGGTAATATTTCTGGAATTGTTCATACAGGGCCCCGTGATGCCCGGCCATCTGGTAGGGCTTGTCAAAAAATGTTTCCGTCGCGACTGCGAAAAACTCGGCCGGATTGCTGGCGCCGTAATGATCAAGCACGCTGCGCTGGCGGTATATCGCGTCGTGGCGCAAGTGAGCGAAGTCGCGCGAGAGCACGGTCGCCCAGTTGTGATAGCTGGAAGCGTCGCCCAGGAAGGGAGCGCCGTTGGCGGCGCCCGATTCGCTGTCGAGCTGGTGGGCAAACTCGTGCAACACCACGTTGTGGCCGTCGCTCCAGTCGGCCGGCCCGCGCCGCACATGCTCCCAGGCCAGGATGACGCGGCCGTCGCCCCAGGATTCGCCCAATAAGCCATGTTCGCTGTGGGTGACGACGCCGCCGGCGTCCATCTCGGCCCGCCCGACCACGAATTCATGCGGATACACGAGAATGGTGTGCAAGCCCGGATACACCTTGGTGTAGCGATTCAGCAGCAAGAGACAGGCTTGGCCGGCAATGGTCACGCGCATCTCTTCGCTGATCTGCAAGCCATCGCAGCCGACAAACTTTTTCTGATACAGGAATTGCGCCACCAGGCCGCGCAACTGCGCTTGCAAGTCAGCCGGCATGCGCCCATAAATGGGAATGTTTTCATTGAGTATGGCGACGGCGGACGCCGGCAAGGGCAGCGCCAGCGCCCTTCGCAGGCGCCAGCGCGGCCACAGCAAGGGCAGCGCGATGATCAGCGCCGTCACCGCGATCCAGATCACAGCGTCCATCGCGCCCCCGCCTCAGCTGGCAGTGTCGCCGGCAGGCCTGCCCCGCGCCAGCGCGCCCGATGCGAAATACGCGTCCAGCGCATCGGCGTCGCCGATCAGCGCGCCGCCGATGAACACTTGCGGCCAGGTAGTGGCGCCGGCCACGGCCCGCAGTGCCTTGCTGTTGATCTTTTGGCTCATGGTGATTTCCGTGTAGTCCAGGCCGTGCGCTTGCAGCGCCGCCTTGGCGCGGGCGCAGTGGGGGCAGCCGGGCTTGGCGAAAATGAGGGCCGACGGCGGCGCCTTGGCGGCCGGATTAATGTAGTTCAACATGGTGTCGGCGTCGGACACTTCGAAGGGATCGCCTTCCTTTTCCGGTTCGATGAACATTTTTTCGATGATGCCATTCTTGACCAGCATCGAATAACGCCAAGAACGCATGCCAAAGCCAAGATTGCGTTTATCGACCAGCAAGCCCATGCCGGACGTGAAGTCGCCGTTGCCGTCCGGGATCACGGTGACATTGGCGGCGTCTTGACCGGCCTTCCACTCGTTCATCACGAAGGCGTCGTTGACGGAAATACAGACGATGTCATCGACCCCGTTGGCTTTGAAGGTGGCCGCCAGCTCGTTGTAACGCGGCAAATGGGTCGAAGAGCAGGTCGGCGTGTAAGCGCCCGGCAGGGAAAACACGACCACAGTCTTGTTCTTGAAGAGGGCGTCGCTGGAAACGTCTTGCCATTGGTCCGGGGTGCGGGTCTTGAAAGTGACTTGGGGAACGGGTTTTAGTTCCAGTGAGGCGGCGCTGGGCAACATGGGGACTTCCTTTTTGATGGATGGAGGACGGGCTGCGCCATACATGGGGCTGGCAACGTATATTTCAATTCGTTTTCAATTCGCCAATTCACCTGGGCGCGCCGGCATGCATTTTACAAACGACAAAAAGCCAGGCGCACTGCCCGGCTGTTTTGTGCGGGGCGACCGCTTTGGCGGCCTCCCCCATGTCCATATTCGACTTCTTGCGGCGCTGCCCCCGTTTATTCGCTTTTTTGCTGCGAAGGCGCGGAACCGAACAGGGCGGCCACCAGAGGATCGCGCATCACCGGGCCACGGTTGACGCGGATCGCGTAATGGGTGTCGTCGGCCAGGATATGGAAATGGCGACCGTTACCAGCCATGCTTTGCTCGCGCAGACCAGGCCGGTCCTTGCGCGGCGCCGCGCCTTCACGCTTTGGCTGGACGATGGCGGCAAGAAAGGCGCGCACGCGTTCCGGATCGGGCGTCAGCTGGTACACGGCCTTGCCCAGATAGGTGGCCGTGCCTTCGATGTAGCGCGCCAGTTCGATCACGCCGGCATCGCGCAGGTCGCGAATGTACTTGCGGGCGCCGGAAGGCGAAAACTTCAAGAACCAAGCGATTTCATCAGCCAGCATCTCGTGCAGCGACAGCTCGCCTATCAGTTTTTGCATGTTTTCAATGCGGCGCAAGGTGGCCGAAGTGGAACGCACGCGTTCGATTGGCGCCATCGAAATGGGATTCTTGCGTTCCGGCGGCACTGGCGCGGCGCGTTCAACCAGAGCCAACTGCGAAGTGCGCTCGCTTGCGCGGGTTTCTTGCTGTGTCGCTGTCGGGTTGTCGACCAATGGCGCTTGAGTTCTGATTGCATGCATATGAATTCTCCTTAGGTACAATTGCTATTCGTCGGGACGGGCGTCATATCGACAACTCTCTGTGCCAATCGGCCACATGTCCTCGACATCTGCAGCCAGAATGCCAGCGGCGGCCCGCATGGTCTGTGCGCCAACGAACATAAATGTGAATAGTTGGTACTTTCTTAGCATCTTAGTCACCAAAGTAAGTTTTTTTCTTATGTGCGTTCGCGTACAGAGTTGCCCGGAAGGCCAGTCTATGCTTGGTCCGGTTCGCGCTGACGGAGACGTCGTTCACTGATCTGATGCTCATCTGTCCGCTTTGCTGTACACATCCCGTGCCCAGCCCTCTTCAAAGGAAATTCCATGAAATACCCATTGATACTGGCAACCGTCGCCATTCTTAGCCTGAGCGCTTGCGAAAAAACCGTCACCAATCCGGCCCCCATCGTTGTCAACCCGACCGTCTCCGTGCCAGTGGCCGGTCCCGCGGGCGAACCCGGTAAAGCGGGCGCCACCGGCGACGCCGGCACGGCTGGTTCGAATGGCTCGAACGGTTCGGCTGGCGCCACCGGTTCGGCTGGCGCCACCGGCGACGCGGGCGCCACGGGTGCCACCGGCGCGACCGGCGCGACCGGCGACAAGGGCCAAGCCGGCAAGACTGGCGACACCGTCATCGTCGTACCTGAAAGCAAGTAATACTTAAAACAAGTAAGCCTTCGGAGCCTTCGAAGCC
>DMYQ01000193.1:15272-18719 GCA_003482555.1 Janthinobacterium sp.
GCCTTCGGAGCCTTCGAAGCCTTTGGAGCCTTCGTTCGTGACACTCTCCCGCAGACTTGCTTACAGGTTTGCTCAGGAGAGTCTGAAGTCAGAAACTTAGGAAAGTCTGAAGTCGGAAAGTCTGAAGCCAAGTTCAACGTCAAGCCCGGCGCCTGCATCCCGGCCTCCGGAAACCAAATCGCGTTCCAGCGCCCCTTGCGGGGCCTGCGACGCGTTTTTTATTATTTGGATCGGCGCCCGCCGACTTAGTTCACCCACTTCCCCCTTGCAAGCGCGAAAAGCCGGACGCCATGGCGCCGCCGTGTGCGGAAAACCGGAACCGCCCGCCCCTTTCCCCTACCACATTGCCACATATCCCTTTAAAAACAGTCGCTTGTAAACATGTCCAGGCAAAGGCATCCTTGGCATGAAAGCTGCTATTAGAAAAGTGCTATGAATTTTCTTTGGCCGCCAAGCATGGGCTTGGGCGGCGTTAGCCGAGAAAAATATTCAAGCTCACAGGGGAAGAGACATGACATCACGCAGCGCAATCCAGAGATTTTTCACCACCTTCGCCGTCGGCCTGGCCCTGGCGGCGCAACTGCCGGCCGCCAGCGCCGCCGACCTGGTTCGGCTCGGCAATCTGAAATTCGCCCACTACGGCGCCGTCGCCTACATGAAGGAAATCGCACCCCAGTACAATCTGAAGATCGAGGAACGCATCTTCGCCAAGGGTCTCGACATCGTGCCAGCCATGGTCGCCGGCGAAATCGACGTTTCGGCCAGCGCGCTGGAGGCGGCCATCGCCGGCCGCGCCAGCGGCGTGCCGGTGTACCTGGTGGGCGGCTTCGCCAAGGGCGGCGTGCGCATCGTCGGCCGCCCCGACTTGAATCTGCACAGCGTGGCCGACTTGAAAGGCAAGAAAGTCGGCGTCACCCGCGGCGGCCCGCAAGAAATCCTGCTGTTCAACGAACTGGCCAAGAACAAGATGAGCTGGTCGGACAAGCCGGGCAAGGACGTGCTGATCATGTATATGGGTTATCCCGATTTGAACCAAGCCTTGCTGACCAAGGAAATCGATGCGATGAGCCAGTCCGAACCGTATTCGACCCAGGCCCTCCACAAGAAATACGGGGTCGAGATCCTCAAACCCTACCAGTCGCCGCTGGGCCAGCCGGTGCGCGCGCTGGTGATGTCGGAAAAAATGTACAAGGAAAAGCGCGACGTGGCCCAGCGCTTCATGCAATGCTTCGTGGCGGCGACCCGGCTCTTCATCGACCATCCCCTGTTAGCTGAAAAATACGTGCGCGAAACGATGTTCAAGAACCAAGTGTCGTCCGAGGATTACCGCGACGCGATGGACAATGCCAGCTTCAGCGAAGACATCTCCCTGGCCCACGTGCAACTGACCACCGATTACATGATCAAATATGGCGTCGGCCGCATGACGAATCCGCCAGCGGCCAAGGACTGGGTCAAGCTCGACCTGCTGGAAGCGGCCAAGAAATCCGTGCCAGCCCATCCGGCGGGCAAACAGTGAACGGCGCCTTTCTCAAACGCGTGCTGCACGGCGCCATCGTGCCGCTGCTGGCACTGGCGCTGTGGCAGGCGCTGGCCTACTTTGGCTGGATCAACCCGCAGATCTTGCCCTCGCCGCTGGCGGTGGCGCGCAAATGGTGCGAATACCTGGCGCCCACGCAAGCTTATACGGCCGACCAGGGCAGTTATCTGGTCTGGCTGGTGTCGGGCGAATTGCCGCACGATGCCTTCGCCAGCCTGACCCGGGTGATAGGCGGCTTCCTGCTGGGCGCCGGCCTGGCCTTGCCGCTCGGCTTGTTGATGGGCGCCAAGCCCGGCGTCTACAAGCTGTTCGATCCGCTGCTGCAAATCCTGCGTCCCATCCCGCCCATCGCCTACATTCCACTGGCGATCCTGTGGTTTGGCCTGGGCAATCCGCCCGCCTTCTTCCTGATCAGCATCGGTTCCTTCTTTCCCGTGCTGATGAACACCATCGCCGGCGTGCAGCAAGTCGACGCCATCTACTTGCGCGCCGCCCGCAACCTGGGCGCAAACCAGATGACCATGTTCCGCCGCGTCATCTTGCCGGCCGCCACGCCGTATATCCTGGCCGGCGCCCGCATCGGCATGGGCACCGCCTTCATCGTCGTCATCGTCGCTGAAATGATTGCCGTGAACAACGGCCTGGGCTTTCGCATCCTGGAAGCGCGCGAATATTTTTGGTCCGACAAGATCATCGCCGGCATGTTTACCATCGGCTTCTTCGGCCTGGCCATCGACCTCGGCATGAACGCCCTCAACAACCACCTGCTGAAATGGCATCGCGGTCTGGACCATAACTAGGAGCCGGCAATGAAAAGCATACACATCCAGGGCGTCAACAAGATCTTTTCCGGTCGCGGCAAGGAAGTCGTCGCCCTCAAGGACATCAACCTCGACATCGCCAGCGGCGAATTCATCTGCCTGCTGGGGCCTTCCGGCTGCGGCAAGTCGACCCTGCTCAACGCCATCGCCGGCTTTTCCCATCCGACTTCCGGGTGCATCCTGGTCGACCAGCGCCCCGTCACCGAACCGGGGCCGGAGCGCGGCATGGTGTTCCAGGAATACGCGCTATTTCCGTGGATGACGATACAGGCCAACATCGCCTTCGGCCTGGAAATCGCCGGCCGCGGTCCGGCCCAGATACGGGAGCGGGTCGACATGCTGCTCAATATGCTGGGCCTGCAAGACTTCCGCGACCGCTTTCCCAAGGATTTGTCGGGCGGCATGCGCCAGCGCGTCGCCATCGCCCGCGTGCTGGCCCTCGACTCGCCCATCATGCTGATGGATGAACCGTTCGGCGCGCTCGACGCCCTGACCCGGCGCAATCTGCAAGACGAGCTGCTGAAGATCTGGAAAGTGTTCGGCACCACCATCGTCTTCGTCACCCACAGCATCGAGGAATCGATTTACCTGGCCGACCGCACCATCGTCATGACTTACCGGCCCGGCACCATCAAGCGCGACGTCGCCATCACACTGGAACGCCCGCGCGACCCCAGCGACCCGGAATTCAACCGACTGAAACGCATGCTGGGCGAAATGGTGATGGAAGAGCAGCAACGGCACCACAATGCCGAATTGCTGAGCAGTACCGGCGATTGATTGCAAACTGCGTGGCAACTTCGCGGCAAATTCCACCGCACGGCGAATTCAACAACATTACTGAAAGCATGTCATGCCACAAAAAGCTGCATTCCACTGGGACGATCCGCTGCTCTTGTCGCAGCAACTGAGCGACGATGAACGCATGGTGCGCGACGCCGCCTTTGCTTACAGCCAGGACAAACTGGCGCCGCGCGTGCTGGAAGCCTTCCGCCATGAAAAAATGGACGTCGCGATTTTCCGCGAAATGGGCGAACTCGGTTTGCTGGGCGTGACCATCCCGACCGAATACGGGGGCTCGGGCCT
>DMYQ01000320.1 GCA_003482555.1 Janthinobacterium sp.
CGACAGCGCCGGGGCCGTCGCCAGTCTGCTGGTAAGCGTTCGGCCAGCGCCGTCTTGAGCGTGGCGTCGAACTGCCGGATGATGGCATCACCCCGCTGGGAAGCGGAGTGTTTTTCAGTTGGAGGGGATCTGCGCGGCGCAGTGCCAGGGTAGGAAGTCGTTGACCCGGTTGACCGGATGATCGGCGATGTGCGCCAGCACATGGCGCAGCCAAGCCTCCGGATCGACGCCATTGAGTTTGGCGGTACCGATTAAGGTGTAGATCGCCGCAGCGCGTTCGCCACCGCTGTCGGCTCCTGCAAACAGGTAGTTGCGACGGCCAATCGCCACGCCGCGCAGCGCACGTTCGGCCGCGGAGTTGTCGATCTCGACGGCGCCGTCGTCGCAGTAGCGCAGCAGTGCCGGCCATAGTTTGAGCGCATACAGGATGGCCGCTGACGTATCGGACTTGCGCGACAGCGTCTCGAGCGTAGCGCGCAGCCAGCGCTCCAAGTCGTCGACCAGTGGGCGCGAACGGTCTTGGCGTATCAGACGTCGCTCATTGGGTGGCCTGCCTCTGATCTCGGCCTCGATGACGTAGAGTTCGGCGATTCGCCGTAGCGCCTCAGTGGTCACAGTCGTTGGACGCGCCGCGTGCAGATCGTAGAACTTGCGCCGCGCATGCGCCCAGCATGCCGCTTCGCGGATCGCGCCGTCGTCGAACAAGGCGTTAAAGCCTGCATATGCGTCCGCCTGCAGCACACCTTCGAACTTGGCCAAGTGAGTTTGTGGGTGGATGCCTTTACGGTCCGGCGTGTAAGCGAACCATACCGCTGGCGGCGTGGCATCGCCCGAAGGCCGGTCATCGCGCACATAGGTCCACAGGCGTGCCGTTTTGGTCTTGCCGTTACCAGGCGCGAGCACCGGGATCGGCGTGTCGTCGGCATGCAGCTTCGAGGCCGCCAGCACATGGAGCCGGATCGCATCGACCAGTGGGCGCAGCAGTGCGCTGGCGGCACCAACCCAGCTCGCCAACAAGGCCCGATCAAGCTCGACGCCTTCGCGCGCAAAGATCACCGACTGGCGGTACAACGGCAGGTGATCGGCGAACTTGGCCACCAGAACGTGCGCCAGAAGGCCGGGGCCGGCGATACCGCGTTCAATCGGCCGACTTGGTGCCGGCGCTTGCACGATGGCGTCGCAGCAGGAGCAGGCCAGCTTGGGGCGCACATGGCGGATCACGCGAAAGCTGGCCGGCACGAACTCCAGTTGTTCGGCCACGTCCTCGCCCAGCGGGCGCAGGCCACCGCCGCAGGCCGGACAGGCATCGGTTGGCGGCGCGTAGACCTTCTCGTCACGCGGCAGATGATCGGGCAAGGGACGGCGCGCCGACTTCTTGCGCGGCGCCCGATCGGCCGCCGGCATCTCACGCGCCGCCTCGCCCTCGTCGGCCTGCAGGTCTTCCAACTGGAGCTCCAGCTGCTCGATCTGGTGATCCAGCTTTTCGGACTTGCGGCCAAACTGCATGCGCCTCAGCTTGGCGATCTGCAGTTTGAGGTGCTCGATCTCGACGGCGCGGGTGTTGAGTTGCTCCGTCAGGCCGGCCAGTTGATTGTCGCGCTGTTGCAGCAGGCGCTCGCTGGCCAACAGCAAGGCCTTTAAGGCATCGATGTCGTTGGGCAGGTCGGCTGGGCTGAGCATGCGCCAAGTTTACGCGAGGCTTGTTGCGTTTACAAGGCCGACGATGGCTTCCAGGTCCGTTCCGGACGGCGCCAATCTATGCCTTCGAGCAGCATCGACAGTTGCGCCTGCGTCAGCGAGACCGTGCCGTCGACGGCCTGAGGCCAGATGAAGCGACCGCGCTCAAGCCGTTTGGCCAGCAGACATAGGCCATCACCGGTCCACCAGAGCAATTTGATGATGTCGCCACGCTTGCCACGGAACACGAACACATGTCCGCTGTATGGATCTTCCTGCAAAGCCGTTTGAACCTTGGAAGCGAGACCGTTGAAGCCGGAGCGCATATCGGTGACGCCGGCAGCGAGCCAGATGCGGGTGCCCGCCGGCAGCCCTATCATGGCAGCAGCCGCGCCAGCACCTGGGCCAACAGCGCTGGATCGACGCTGCCCTCCACACGCAGCTGCGCCGAGCCGACCGTTAGCAACAGCAGGCCTGATACAGGCGCCGTATCGGCCACACTGGTGCTCGTCGACATGACTGCCGCCGATTCGGTCACCGTGATCGGCAACAGCTGGCAAGTACCTTCCGCCGCATCGCGCAGCACGTCACCATACTGCTTGCGCCAGGCGAAGACCTGATTGGCGTTGACGTCGAACTCGCGGGCGACGCGTGATACCGATGCGCCAACGGCCAGCGACCTGGCGACAACGGCGCGCTTGAATTCGGGCGTATGCCGCCGATACGGGCTGCGTTTGGGAGAGGAAGTGACCGGTTGAATTTTTGTGTCCATAATTAAATTTGTGGGCACAATTCATTTCGCACCCAATTCAATCATGCTGACATCAGATCAGGCCGTACAGACGTGACTGGCGAGACGCTTAC
>DMYQ01000249.1 GCA_003482555.1 Janthinobacterium sp.
CTTATCAATACCCAAGTAAAACCGTTCAAGGCAAGCGCTTACCACAATGGCAAATTCGTCGATCTGACCGAAGCTTCCCTGCAAGGCAAATGGTCGGTATTCGTGTTTTACCCGGCCGACTTCACCTTCGTCTGCCCAACCGAACTGGAAGACCTGGCCAATAACTACGCCGAATTCCAAAAAATGGGCGTCGAAATCTACGGTATCTCGACCGATACCCATTTCGCGCACAAGGCATGGCACGACACGTCCGATTCGATCAAAAAAGTGCAATACCCGCTGATCGGCGATCCGACCACCGTACTGTCGCGCAACTTCGAAGTGCTGATCGAAGAAGAAGGCCTGGCACTGCGCGGTACCTTCGTCATCAATCCTGAAGGCCAGATCAAAGTGCTGGAAGTGCATGACAACGGCATCGGCCGCGACGCTTCCGAACTGCTGCGCAAGGTCAAGGCGGCGCAATACGTGGCCGCCCATCCAGGCGAAGTGTGCCCTGCGAAATGGACCGAAGGCGCGGCGACTCTGAAGCCATCGCTGGATTTGGTCGGCAAGATCTAAGCTTAGTTGTAAAAAGTAGTTCGATGCCGGACCGGCTGGTTCGGCCCGGCATCACTCATCAAAAAAGGAAAAACATCATGTTGGACGCTACTCTCAAAACCCAGTTGAAAGCCTATTTGGAAAAGGTCGTGCAGCCCATTGAGATCGTGGCGTCGCTCGATGACAGCGCCAAATCGGCCGAATTGCGTGAACTGCTTCAGGAAATCGACCTGTTGAGCGAGCGCATCACCCTGGTCGAACGGCATGACGACGCCGAGCGCAAGCCGTCTTTTAGCATCAACCGCGCCGGATCCGATGTGGGCGTGCGTTTCGCCGGCATCCCGATGGGCCATGAATTCACCTCGCTGGTGCTGGCACTGCTGCAAGTGGGCGGCCACCCGGTCAAGCTCGACGAAGCGACGATCGAACAAATCCGCAACCTCGATGGCGATTACGCTTTTGAAACCTATATTTCCCTGACTTGCCAGAACTGTCCGGAAGTGGTGCAGGCGCTCAATGTGATGTCGATCATCAATCCACGCATCCGCGCCGTCACCATCGACGGTGGCGTCTTCCCGGCCGAGGTCGAGGCGCGCCAGATCATGGCCGTGCCCACCATTTATCTGAACGGCGAAGTGTTCGGCCAGGGCCGCAGCGGGGTCGAGGAAATCCTCGCCAAGCTCGATTCCAAGGCCGGCGCCCGCCAGGCCGAACAGTTGAGCAAGAAGGATGTGTTCGACGTACTCATCGTCGGCGGCGGCCCGGCCGGCGCGGCGGCGGCGATTTACGCGGCGCGCAAGGGAATCCGCACGGGTGTGCTGGCCGAGCGTTTCGGCGGCCAGGTGCTCGATACCCTGGCGATTGAAAACTTTGTTTCGGTGAAGGAAACGGACGGCCCGCATTTCGCCGTCGCGCTGGAGCAGCATGTGAAGTCGTATGAAGTCGATATCATGAACATGCAGCGCGCTGCCAAGCTGACGCCGGGCAAGCTGATTGAAATCACGACGGCGAACGGCGCCGTGCTCAAGGCCAGGTCGGTGATTTTGGCCACCGGCGCCCGCTGGCGCGAAATCAATGTGCCCGGTGAGCAGCAATACCGCAACCATGGCGTCGCGTATTGCCCCCATTGCGACGGCCCCCTGTTCAAGGGCAAGCGGGTGGCGGTGATTGGCGGCGGCAATTCCGGCGTCGAGGCGGCCATCGATCTGGCCGGGCTGACCAGCCATGTGACGTTGATCGAATTCGGCGCCGAACTGCGCGCCGACGCGGTATTGCAGCGCAAGTTGAACAGTCTGCGCAATGTGACGGTCATCACCTCGGCGCAAACGACCGAGATCCATGGCGACGGCAGCAAGGTGAACGCGCTCAGCTACATCGAGCGGGAAACGGGCGCGACCAAGCGGGTGGACCTGGAGGGCGTGTTCGTGCAGATTGGCCTGGTGCCGAATACGGAATGGCTCAAGGGCAGCCTGGCCCTGTCGCGCCACGGCGAAATCGAAGTCGATGCCCGTGGCCAAACCTCGCTGCCGGGCGTGTTCGCGGCCGGCGACGTGACGACGGTGCCGTACAAGCAGATCGTCATCGCGGTCGGCGAGGGCGCGAAGGCGGCGCTGTCAGCCTTCGACCATTTGATACGCTCGGACGATGACGAGACGGTCGAGGAATCGGCCGAGAAAATGGCGCTCACCGCCTGAGGCCAGCAGCCTAGAAAAATCCGGAACCGCCCGCAGGGCCGTTCCGGCTTTTTTACGCGCCCGCCATCCATCGCCGGTGCCCACATGACGGTCGCGTCATTCCACCTGGCGCTTTTGCGCTTCCAGTTCGGCGATCGCGGCCGCCTTTTGCGCCTCGCTCATGTGCGGGTCGCGCCGCAGCATTTCGATCTTGCCGTCGATGAAGGCGCGCGCGCTGGCCCGATCCGCCGCCGTCGGCTCGCCGCGGCGCGCGTAGCGGTCGCGCACGTCGTCGATGGGCGCTTCGGATCGGGATGGCACGCTGGCCTGCTCGTGGCTGGCCGGCGGCGGTGGCATTGTTGGCGTTGGAATGGGCATGGCGTAACTCCCTGTGGATCAGCTGACGACGATAAAGGCGTAGTCGGGATCGAGGAATTCCCGGTGGAAGCCCACGTTATCCGTGCGGATGGTGGCGTTGGACTGAGCCAGCATGGCCCAGTTGCCCCATTGTCCATTACCGTTGGCGCTGATCAACTGAGTGGCCAGCGCGCCCATCGGATGGGTGTGATTGTACGACGGCTGGAAGGTTTCCACGATGGGTGCCCAGGAACCGATCCAGGCATTCTTTTGCTGGGCGTCGGTGGCCGTGTAGTCGTGCTGGTAAATCAAGTCCCAGCCGCCGCGCACATGGTTGTAGAGCAGGGCCTGGTTGCGGTAGGTGGAGCCGCTGATGCGCCAGGTGCTGTTCCAGATCGGCAGTATCGGATACGGATGGCCGTGGGCGGAGCCGGTGCTCAGGTAATTGCCCAGTTGTGAAAACGGAATGTCGGTTTGCCAGTGGTCGTTGCGCGACCAGTCGAAGACCCGGAAATGGGTATCGTTTTGACCGTTGTAGGAGACGAAGGCTTCGACTCCGAGCCCGGCGCGGTTGGTTGCCGTCAGGTACAGATAGGTGTTGACGTTGCCGCCGGGAGGGTTAGGGCAGACGGCGTCGAAGGCCATCGAGGTTCCCGTGCCCCAGTTGGTCTTGTAGGCCGGCGAATAGAAAATCCCGTAGCCGACGCCGCCGGGAACGGGCTGGTCGCGGATGTCGTGCACTTCGGGGCCGAGGGCGCCGATGATTTGCTGCACGGCATTGTCGCGCGCGGCCAGGTCGACGGCCGGGTGGGTGTGGGCCAGGCGTATCTTGCCTTTCATGAAGGCGTTGCGGAAGGCGTCATCGACCGGCATCTTGGCCGTGATCGCGTCGAATTCGCCGCGCACATCGTCGAGGCCCGCGTGCAGGCGGTTCGACGGCGGTTGCGGCACCGCCGTGTCGTTGCTGGTACTGGTACTCATCATGTTTCCCCTTCGCTGATCGGGCATTCCGTCTTTGCCGATCCGACCTCGGGTCGGTGCGGAACGCGGTTTGGTCAATCAGCTTAGAGCGGGCAAATCATGGTCGCAATGGGGGCGCGTGCGGCGTTTGATGCGGATCAAAGCCTCAAAGCGTCAAATCGACGCTGGCTTGCCGCGTGCGCAAGGCTAGCGCGTGGCGCTGACGGGCCCGCAGGCGGGGATTGGTGATCAGGCGGCCCAGGGTTTCGCCCACCACCATGACCACGCCCAGCAGCGGCAGCACCAGCATCAAGCCCGCCACCCCAGCCACCGAGCCGCCGATGAAGATCATCAGCACGCTGATCAAAGGGTGGATGTGCAGGCTGCGCCCCAGGGTCATCGGCATGAAGAGGAAGTCGTCGAGCAGGCGCACCAGGATGAAGACGCCGATGGCGCCGTAGGCCACCAGCGGTTCGCCGGGCGCGTCGGTGGAAGCCACCATCACCACCATGGCGCAGCCGACGATGGAGCCGACGAAGGGCACCCAGGCCAGCAGCGCCGCGATCAGGGCCAGCACCAGCGGCGAAGAGACGCCGATGGCCCACAGGCCGAAGGCCAGGACGGCGGTGTCGAGGGCGGTCAGCTTGATCAAACCCTGGAAGTAGCGGCGCGCGGTCTGGTCGACTTCGTGCAGCAGGAACAGGGTCTTTTCAAAGAAGGCGTTGGGCACGGCGCGCGCGAGGAATTTCTTGAAGCGGCGCCCGTCGCGCAAGAAGAAAAAGCTCAGGAAGGGTGCCAGCAGGGCCGACGGCAGCGAAGCCGCCACCGACATCAGGATGTCGGTCAAGTGCTTTTGGGCGAAGTTGTCGCTGTAGGCGGCGAAGCGGCGGTTCACGATCTTGCTCAGGTGGACTTGGTGCAGCAGGGGGAATTTGTATTCCAGCGACAGCACGCTGCCGCGCACGAAGGCGACGCCCCCGTTCAGATAATGTTCCACCATCTCTTGCCAGGAACCGGAGGGCGGGTCTATCCAGGTCACGGCGGCGATGCCGGCCAGGATGGCGGTGGCGAAAAACAGGGCGACCACGATCAGCACGGCCGCGCTCTGGCCGAAGCCGGCGCGGATCAGGCGCTGCATCGGCCCCAGCAAAATGTAGTACAGGATGATGGCCAGGAGGAAGGGGACGGCCAGCCACAGTACGCGTTCGAGCAAGAACAGCAGCACGCAGGTGGCGCCGATGATGGCGCTCCAGACCACCGGGCCGGAACGTTGCGGCACGACGATCATAGGGCCTCGATGCGCAAGGCGCCGCTCATCCATTCGCGCAGGCGCTGGCCGATGTGGCGCGCCAGGGCCAGGGAAATCTTGTAGCCGATGACGGCGTCCGTTTCCATCAGGGCAATGAAGTCGGCGCGGAAGAAGACCGCCAGCTCGCAATTGTCGAGCGCGCGGGCCTGGGCGTTGCGCGGTGAATTGTCGAGCAGGGCCAGGTCGCCGAAGAAGGCGCCCGGCGACAGTTCGGCCACCACTTCCACCTCGCTGGCCTGGGTGCGGCTGATCAGCACGCGCCCGGCCATGACCAGGTACAGGGCCTGGCCTTCTTCGCCCTCGTCGAAGATGATTTCTTCGCCGAGGTAAGAGCGCTCGTGCATCAAGCCGTCGACGATGCGCAACTCGTTCGGTGTCAGGGTGGCGAACAGGGCCGAATCGCGCAGGCGGCGCAGGCGCGGCGACATGTTGCGCGTTTTGAAAAAGCCAAAGATCAAGGTAACTCCGTGCGGTAAATGTGCGTTCTGGCGGCAACATTCATTGTCGCCGTTTTTGCCTGTCCGTGCGCGCCGCGCGGTGCCTTGTCAGGCAATAACAACGGTGGCGGCCAGCGCCACTTCGGGATCGATGTGGCTGGTCAGCACGATGCACTGACGCGCCAGCCGCTCCGGCTCGGCCAGTTGGCGCCGCAGGCAGGCGACGGCCGCCACGTCGAGGCCGTTGAACGGCTCATCGATCAGCAGCAGGCGCACCGGCAGGGCCAGGGCCAGCGACAGTTGCAGTTTCTTGTGCTGGCCCAGCGACAGCGTGTCCACGCCTTGCGCCAGGGTGGGCAGCAGTTCGAAGGCGCGCAATTGGGCGTCGAGCAGGGCGTGCTCGAAGGCGGGGTAGAGCGCCAGGTGGATGTCGAGAAATTCGCGCACCGTCAGCCAGGGCAGTTGTGGCGTGTCGCCGCCGCAATAAAAGCATAGCCGGCGATAGGCCAGCGGGGCGCCGCGGCTGTCGACGCCGTCCAGGCGGATGCTGCCGGCCAGGGCGTTTAGGGCGCCGCCCGCCAGTTTCAACAGGGTGGTCTTGCCGGCGCCGTTGGCGCCGCGCAACCAGGTGACGCCCGTGCCCAGGCGCAGGCTGAAGCCGGTGAACAGGGCGCGGGTGGCGAACTGGAAGTCCAGCCCGTCTATTTGCAGTACGGGTATTAATTCCATAATCTTAATTCCATAATTCGCTTCCTATGGCCGTCAACAGCAGAATGGAAATCGTCACCAGCGCCACGCGGGCGCGGGCGGGCAGGCCGGGCAGGGCGACGATGGCGCACTGGGCCAGGGCGGCGGCGCCCAGGTAGAGGGCGGCGACCTTGTGGCTGTGGCCGGCGGGGCTGGTGGCCAGCGCGGCGCCGAACAAGAGCAGCAGCGCCATCGCGGGAAGCAGGCTGAGCGCACAAGCCAGGCGTTCCAGGCGCCGCGTTTCCAGCGGCCAGGCGGCCAGCACGGGGCGCAGCATGGCGATCTGTTCGCGCACGGCCTTGTCGCCGCGGTCGGTCAGCAGGGTCAGGCCGGCGCTCGTGGCAATGCCGAGCACGGCGGCGGGAATCGGCGCCGGGTGCCAGAGCCAGAGCGCGGCGGCGCCGGCGGCGGCCAGGCACAGCAGGCTTTGGCGCATGCCGACCGGGTTTTCGCCGCGCCAGAAGGGCAGCCAGAACAGGCGGTGCCACAGCAGCGGCAGGCGCGGACGGGCGGCGCCTGCGCTATAGCCGCTAGTCGCCGCAGGTTGACGGCGCCGCCGCGTGGGCGCCGGCGCGCGCCCGCGGGCGGCCAGTATCAGGGTGGCGCCGGCCCAGGTCAGCAGCAGGGATGCGGCCGTGGCGGCCAGGCCGGCGCTCAGCACCGGGCGCAGCCAGGCTGGCCACTGCTGCAGCCAGACGCCGATCGACACCAGGTAGGCGAGGGCGAGAGGGCCGACCAGGATGGCGGCCACGGCGGCGTCGGCGCGCCAGCGCAGTGCGGGCGCCAGCGGCAGCGGCAGCAGCCAGCGCGCGACGTCGGCGGGCAGCAGGCGCTTGCGCAGCAGCCAGACCGGCGCGGCCGTCGCCAGCGCCTGCGCCAGGATCAGGCCGATGGCGGCAGGCCAGGCCAGGGTGGCGGCGTACAGGCTGGGCAGGGCGATCGCGGCAAGCAGGCCGAGCAAGCCGGGGCCGGCGATGAAGAGCAGGATTTCCAGCGAGCTTTGCAGGCTGGCGGCGAATTGCAGCAGGGCGCGGTGGGCCAGGCGGACGCGGAAGACAGTGTATGGGTGGGAGAGCATCTGGGCGCGGTGGTGAAAGGGGCGCTGGCGGGCGCAAAGAAAACGGCCGCCCAATGGAATAAGGGCCCGACGAATCGGGCCCTTATAAATGCTGGCGGAGTGGACGGGACTCGAACCCGCGACCCCCGACGTGACAGGCCGGTATTCTAACCAACTGAACTACCACTCCAAGCTTGCGTGATCTGTACTTCGATCAATAAAGCATGAACGATTTTCTGAACTGGTGGGTGCTGAGAGGCTCGAACTCCCGACCTACGCCTTGTAAGGGCGCCGCTCTACCAACTGAGCTAAGCACCCATGTTGCCTACCTCAGAAAACCATCCGACGTTTGTCACCACGTCTGAAGAGGCCGTATTATAGGACGGCCCCCGGGCGCCGTGCAAGCGCTTTTTTGAGAAAGTTTCAAAAGCCATTTTTTGCCCGGCCGGCGGCATCCGCGGCGGCCCGCGTTTCGGATGTACACTGCAAGGCCACACTGAAAGGGTTGCCATGCAGAATAAGGAAGATGCGGTCTATGCGAAGGTGAGCTGGCGCCTGGTGCCCTTTCTCTTCCTTTGTTACGTGGCGGCTTATCTGGACCGCGTCAATGTCGGCTTCGCCAAGCTGCAGATGACGACGGACCTGGGTTTCAGCGACACCGTGTATGGCATAGGGGCCGGCATCTTCTTCATCGGCTATTTCCTGTTCGAGGTGCCGTCGAACCTGCTGATGACGCGGGCCGGCGCCCGCGTCTGGATCGCCCGCATCATGCTGACCTGGGGCCTGATTTCCTCGGCCATGATGCTGGCCGATAATGTCGCCACCTTTTACACCCTGCGTTTCTTGCTCGGCGTGGCCGAGGCCGGATTCTTCCCCGGCATCATCCTGTACCTGACTTACTGGTATCCGGCGCGGCGCCGGGCCCGCATCGTCGCCCTCTTCATGAGCGGCGTGGCGGTGGCCGGCATCGTCGGCGGCCCGTTGTCGGGCTGGATCATGAAAGCCTGGGCCGGGCAGGCCGGTCTGGCGGGCTGGCAATGGCTGTTCTTGCTGGAAGGCTTGCCCTCCATCCTGGTCGGGGTCTGGACCCTGTTTTACCTGGACGACGGCATCCGCGCCGCCGCCTGGCTCAGCGAGGATGAAAAGCTGCTGTTGGAGAGCGGCGTGCTTGCCGAGGCGCAAGGCAAGGCGGCGCTGAGCCTGGGCCAGGTATTTCGCAGCGCCAGGGTATGGTTGCTGGCGCTGGTGTATTTCTGTTTCGTCATGGGACTGTATGGCGTCAGTTTCTGGCTGCCGCAATTGATCAAGAACACGGGCGTGAAAGACGTGTTCGACATCGGTTTACTGACGGCCATCCCGTACACGGTGGCGGCCATCGCGATGGTGCTGCTGGCGCGCCACTCGGATCGCAGCGGCGAGCGGCGCTGGCACGCGGCCTGGGCCGCTTTCGCCGGCGGCGCCGGACTGATCGTCTCGACCGTGTTTGCCGGCGACACGGTGATCGCGATGGCGGCCCTGAGCGTGGGCACGGCCGGCATCCTGTCCACCCTGCCGCTCTTCTGGAGCCTGCCGACGGCGCTGCTGACGGGCGCGGCGGCGGCGGCCGGGATCGCCATGATCAATTCGATCGGCAACCTGGCCGGCTTCGCCAGCCCCTATCTGGTGGGCGCCATCAAGGATGCCACCCACAGCACGGCGACCGGCATGTATTTGCTGGCCGCCAGCATGATCATCGGCGGCCTGCTGGTCGTCATCGGCGTGCGCGACACGCGAGGAAAAATCAATGAATGAAGAAACAAAGACGGGTGAGGCCCGGAAATTATTGCTGGCCATGTTACACGCGGCCGTGGAAGCAGTCGATCCGCTGCGAGTGATCGCACCGCACCTGCCGCCGGCGCCGAAGGGGCGCACCGTCGTCATCGGCGCCGGCAAGGCCTCGGCGCGCATGGCGCAGGGCGTGGAACGCCACTGGCAAGGGCCGCTGAGCGGACTGGTGGTGACGCGTTACGGACACGGCGCGCCCACCGAGCACATCGAAGTGGTCGAGGCCGGCCATCCGGTGCCGGACGACGCCGGCCACGCGGCCGCCTTGCGCATGCTGGAACTGGTGCGCGGGCTGGGTCCGGACGACCTGGTGCTGTGCCTGATCTCGGGCGGCGGCTCGGCGCTGCTGTCGCTGCCGGCGCCCGGCGTCAGCCTGGAAGAAAAGCGCGACATCAACCGCGCCCTGCTCAAGAGCGGCGCGCCCATCAGTGAAATCAATTGCGTGCGCAAGCATCTGTCCGGCATCAAGGGCGGGCGCCTGGCGCTGGCCTGCTGCCCGGCCCGGGTGGTGACCCTGGTGGTGTCGGACGTGCCCGGCGACGATCCGGCCGACGTCGCCTCCGGCCCGACCCTGGCCGACGCCGGCACGGCGGCCGAAGCGCTGGCCATTTTGGAGAAATACGCGATCGCGCTGTCGCCCCCGGTACGCGCCCTGTTGGCCGACCCGGCCATGGAAACGCCGAAGCCGGGCGACCCTCGCCTGGGCGGCAACGAGAGCGTGCTCATCGCCACGGCCCAGGATGCGCTGGAAGCGGCCGCGCGCGTGGCCAGCGTGGCCGGCTACGCTCCCCTCATCCTGAGCAACAGCATGGAGGGCGAGGCGCGCGAAGTGGCCATCGTCCACGCCGGCATCGCCCGCCAAGTCTTGCTGCACGACCAGCCGCTGGCGAAACCCTGCGTCATCCTGTCCGGCGGCGAGACTGGCGTCACGGTGCGGGGCAGCGGGCGGGGCGGACGCAACGCCGAATTCCTGCTGGCGCTGGCCATCGCCCTGCGCGGCCTCGACAAGGTGTGCGCGATCGCCTGCGACACCGACGGCATCGACGGCACCGAAGACAACGCCGGCGCGCTGATCGACCCCGGCAGCCTGGCGCGCGCCGCCCACATAGGCCTGGACGTGCCCGGCCTGCTGGCCAACAACGATGGCTATGGTTTCTTCAAGGCGCTGGGCGATCTCGTCGTCACCGGCCCCACGCTCACCAACGTCAACGACTTCCGCGCCATCTTGATCGACGCCTGAGTCCAAGGTGGGCGGAGCAACTTTGGGGTCAGGTCTCGCTTTGTCGGTTTTTGCCTCACGCCCATGGAAAGTTTAGGTAGGCAAACCATTCTCGATCGGGCTCCAAAGTTACCTCCGGGTGTAGGCGCCGATCTAATATTGCCCCAAGGCGCCTATCCAAATTTGACCCAGGGCGGGACGCTGCATTTTTAAGTAGCAGCTGTGGCGAAGTGTAGTAAATATTGTAACTAGCGAGACTCGAACCGGGACCTGTCTCTGTCATGAACAGGGTCGTTGCTTGGCCACTCCCATCCGCCGAATTGCGTTTGCCGATAATCTTCATATGCCTGACTAACTTCGTCGGTCGAATTCATCACGAAGGGACCATCTTGGACAACCAGTTCGCCAATGGGCCTTCCCTGCAACATGAGAAGCTCGCTTACCTCTGAACCATTGATTAATTCCATCGGTTCGTTGCAAGACAACTCGATGGAGGTCAACGCGTCAACCTGATGCCCGCCCATCAACATGCCCTCGCCCATGAAGTAAAACAACTGCCTACGTGTGCCACTCCCCGACGCCGGCGGCAACGTCCATTTTGCGTGAGGAGACAGTTTGATGGTCCAAATTGCCAAGTCAGCGTTTGGCGCGGATGCCCAGGAATCGTTGGGTGGCGTTGGGGGAGCCTTAGGGAACTCTTCGCCAGGACTCCCAACAATGCAACGAATTTCAACGTAGCCAATTTTGTCCTGAATTTGGTAGACCGGAATATTTTCGGCCCAGAGCATCTTAAAGTTCGGCGCCACCATCTTGCTGCGAGCGGGCAGATTGAGCCATATCTGAAAAAGCTCAAAAGGATTCGGCGCTTCGCGGTTCAGTAGCGGAAACATTTCAGAATGATTGATACCTCTTCCGGCAGTTAGCCACTGGACATCGCCCGCTGCATAGCGTGCGCTATTACCCATCGAGTCAGCGTGGTCCACCACACCCTTGCGCAGAATGGTGATTGTCTCGAAGCCCCGGTGTGGATGCGCCGGAAAACCTGGAACTTTACGGCCGTAGTACATACTCCAATTGGCCGTACCGTCTGAATCCCCGTCCATGGAGCTATTTGGGTGAGTCGTATCAGGTCCGAGGTCTTCGTTACCTGGTGGATAGATGTCCACGTGATACGCACAGATTAGGAAGGGGTCAATCGTTTTCCAAGGAGACCCAAGGGGTTCAATTTTTAGGATAGTGGAAGTCATTTTTGTTCGATCGAAGGGCGCTTGCGCAGAGAATTGGCCGCAAGTTGATTTGAAGAAGTGGAGCTCGGCGCTTGCCTTTGTAGGCGTCCCTTAGAGGTTCCGCTTGGCGACTACAACGAGCTTGAGTCGCTCGGAATCGGAAAAAACCTTTTCCCGCCTCAACCAAGCCGTCGACAATGCCGCATCTGACTCGGTGGACAGGAGCCTCGATGACCCAAGGCTCCTGTTGAGTAGTCTTACCCCAATTTGACCAGGTTCTGAAGGACCAACGGGCCGCCTTTTTCGAGCAAGACACCGCCTTCGTTAAGCTTGCCCAGCATGATGGGCGCGAAGCCGAGGTCCGCTACCAACTGGACAGCTGCCGCGGTAGCGTTGGCATCGTTGCCTGCGACGAACATGACGCGACGACCACTACCTTCGGCAGGCGGTGAAGCAAGGAGTTTTGCCGGCAATTGATTGAGCGTTTTCACTACGTTGGCGCCAGGGAACGCCGCTGCAACGATATCGCTTGAGGCTCTGCCCGCAAGCGCTTCTGGTGGCACACCGTAGGTGTTCATAGCATCGACAATGGTCTTGCCCACCCAATTCAAGGCTGCAGACGCTACTGATGTATGTGCGAGAAATGGCACTGCCAGAATGATGAAATCAGCCTTGATTGCATCTTGCAGGCTTAATGCCGTTACGTTGCCTCCAAGTTCGCTTGCGAGCTCGGCCAGAGAGTCCGGGCCACGGGTGTTGGCGATTCCAACTGGGATGCCATTGCGGGCGAATTGACGGGCCAATGCTGTACCAACGTTGCCGGAGCCGATGATGGAATAGGTCATGATAATTTCCTTAAAAGTAGTGATATTTTTATGCCGGGATTGCTGCGATATCTTTCAATGCCTGGGATACGGCAGCTTCTTTGGCCTCGGGGCCAAAGGCGATGCCTTCTGCGCGAACGACTGTCACGTCCGTGATCCCCAAGAAGGCCAACAGCCCGATGAGGTAGCTCTCTTGGTGTTCCAACGCCACGGCGGGACTACCAGCCGAATAAACACCGCCACGCGCCGACGCGATGAAAGCGCGCTTGTTCTTCAACAAGCCCTCAGGGCCTGTCGCCGTGTACTGAAAGGTCTTGCCGGCAATTGCGATGCGGTCGATCCACGCCTTCAGCGATGTAGGAATCGACAAGTTGTACATCGGCGCGCCGATTACGATGACGTCCGCCGCGAACAGTTCATCCATGTAGGCATTGCCTTTAATAAGGTCTGCCACCACGGTAGCGTCATCCACGACGGCTCCCTGGAAAGCAGCCATGTGCGCGCCGGAAAGGTGCAAAGCCGGGTCGGATGCGAGATCCCTCGAAACGATGGTGAGGTCCGGATACTGCGTATGATAGCGGGCGACGATACCGGCGGAGAGTTGGCGACTCACAGAAGCGGCGCCAAGTACGCTGGAATCAAGATGGAGGATATGCATAGTTTGCCTCGGGTTTAGGTAAATGATTTATCGAATGGATTACTGTTTGACTGCTTCGACTTGCACTGCGAGCTTCACACTGTCGGGGATGCCCATATCTACACCCCAACCCATGCCCCATTGACTGCGCTGGATAGTGGTTTCGAAATCGCCACCGCACACTTCGCGCTTGAGCATGGGGTTTATGTAACAGTTGAAGTTGCTCGACTTCAGCGTCACCGGACGTGTTTTTCCCAAGAGGGTAAGTTGCCCGATGACTTCGCTGACCTTATCGCCGGAGAAGGTGAAATTGTTTGCAACAAACTTCGCCTCTGGGAACTTGGCGGAATCGAAGAAGTTGTCGCTTTGCAGATGCTTATCGAATGGCAACGTACCGGTGTTGATGGATGCGGTCTCAAGTGTCAACTCGACCTTGCCCGTTTTTGCTGCCTTGTCGAGGACGATGGTCCCCTGCTTCTTGTCGAAACGACCTCGATTCGTCGATGTCCCAAAGTGTGGGACTTCGAAAGTCACGAAGGTATGTGTTGGGTCAATGGTGTAGGTCGCCACCTCGGCGTGAGCGGTACTGAGTAGAGCCGAGCTGGCCAGAGCGGCGGCGATAAGAGTAGTACGCATGAAAATCTCCTTTAGTAAATGATAGGGAACGGGGTTGAGACTCATGATGCGCGGCATTGGGAGATTAGAAAAGATGATATATTGAGATGTGAACCATCTATTTTTGGGATGGATTGGGAGTGGCTATGCTGGATGGTGTGTCGTTGGACCAACTTAGAACCTTTATCGCTGCTGTGGATGAAGGCAGTTTTTCGGCGGCAGCCAGGAAGCTAAACCGGGTCCAGTCTGCGGTTAGCGGCTGGGTCAGCTCTCTGGAAGAGCAGATCGGAGTGGTGCTGTTCGACCGCACTGGTCGGTTTCCGAAACTCACCGCAGAAGGCGTTCTGTTATTGGCCGATGCTCGCCACATCGTTTCGGGGGTGAATACGCTAAAGGCCAGGGCTAAATTGATGGCGGCTGGGCTTGAAGCTGAGCTCTCTGTTGTTGTGGACGTCTTTTTTCCCACCTAAGTAATCACGCGTAACATA
>DMYQ01000272.1:0-2786 GCA_003482555.1 Janthinobacterium sp.
CCGGTCACGTTGGTGCGCTCGCCCACGTTGACGAACAGCGATTCGGCGTTGACGGTGAACGGTTCCAGGCCGGACAGGCGCAGGTCGTGGCTCGCTTGCGGCACCGTGCGCGGCGGCGTCGTCGCCAGCATGTCGGCGATGGCCTTGATATGGTCGGGGGTGGTGCCGCAGCAACCGCCGGCGATGTTGATGAAGCCGCTGTCCGCGAATTCGCGCAGCAGCGAGGACGTGTCGGCCGGCAACTCGTCGAAGCCGGTGTCGCTCATCGGATTGGGCAAGCCGGCGTTCGGGTAAATGCAGACGAAGGTGTCGGCGATCTTCGCCAGCTCTTCGGCGTAGGGGCGCATCAGGGCGGCGCCCAGCGCGCAGTTCAAGCCGATGGTCAAGGGCTTGGCGTGGCGTACCGAATTCCAGAAGGCGGGCACGGTCTGGCCCGACAGGATGCGTCCGGAAGCGTCCGTGACGGTGCCCGAGATCATGATGGGCAGGCGCACCCGCTCCGGGTTTTCCTCGAAATACAAGTCGATGGCGAACAGGGCCGCCTTGCAGTTCAAGGTATCGAAAATGGTTTCCACGAGCAGAACGTCGGAGCCGCCCTCGACCAGGCCGCGGGTCTGTTCCAGGTAGGCGGCCACCAGTTGGTCGAAGCTGACGTTGCGGGCGGCCGGGTCGTTGACGTCGGGTGAGATCGACGCCGTCTTCGGCGTCGGCCCCAGCGCGCCGGCGACGAAGCGCGGCTTGTCGGCACTGGAATACTTGTCGCAGGCGGCCCGCGCCAGTTTGGCGGCGGCCACGTTCATCTCATAGGCCAGGTGCGCCATGTGATAGTCGTCCTGGGCGATGGTGGTGGCGCCGAAGGTATTGGTCTCGATCAAGTCGGCGCCGGCGGCCAGGTAGCGCTCGTGGATTTCCTGCACGATATGGGGCTGGGTCAGGGTCAGCAACTCGTTGTTGCCCTTGACGAAAAGCTCGCGCGCGCCGCTGCCGGCGGGGGCGGCGAAGTCGATGAAGCGGCCGTTCGGGCCGCCCCGGTAAGCTTCCTCGTCCAGCTTGTATTGCTGAATGATGGTGCCCATCGCGCCGTCGAGGATCATGATCCGGCGCGACAGGATTTCGCGCAATTGGGTTTCGGTCTTGGAGAGGGCGGAGTGTGCGTTCATTTCATGCTTTCGAGGGACGATTCGGGCCGGACGGGGGCGCCGGCGCGGGCCGCGCGCCTGGCTTTGCCGGGTCTAAAATTATACGGCATGTGGCCGCTTTGGTTTTGCGCCGCCGCTAGCCTGTTGCATCCTCGCCCGGGCCCGGCGGCGGCGCCTTCGCGCGCCAGTCCGGTCGGGCGACGCGGGAAGCAAGGGCGGCGCGCAGAGGCGTCCCCAATCGAGCTTGAAAAGTTATTTTTTCGTTAATTAGTTGTTGATTGGCATTAATATCGCCGATAATGGCGTTCATTAAAAATTAAAATTATTACATATGAAATATCCCGCCTTGCGCCCGCTCGCCTTGCCTGGAAACGGTGGCACCGCATGAAGCATCGATTTCTCGCTACCGGCTCCCTGTTGCTTTCTCTGACAGCCTGTGGCGGCGGCGCTGGCGATCCCGTCGCCGCGCCGACTCCCGTCGTCGTCGCGCCACCCGCGGTCGCGGTCGCGCCGGCCCCGGTCGTCACGCCAACGGTGAGCGGTGTCTCCAGCAACGATGTCGAAGCGGGCGGCAGCCTGGTGGTGAGCGGGACGAATCTGGACAAGGTCGGCAGTTTCCAATTGGCTGGCGTGGAACTCAAGTTGCTTAGCGTCACCCCGGGCACGGCGGTGTTGACGATGCCGGCCGCTGCCGCGTCCGGCACCCTGACCCTGGTCGTCGGCGCCGCCACCAGCGCCACCGCCTACAGCCTGAACGTCTATCTGGCGCCGGTGCTGAGCGGTTTTGCGCCCTTGATGGGTGCGCCCGGATCGAGCGTGACCATCAGCGGAAGCGGCTTGGAGTCGGTCACCAGCTTGCGTTTTGCCAATGGCATCGTGGCGCCAGTGCCGACGCCGCATTCCGGCGCTTCCTTCACTTTCCTGGTGCCCGCCGGGGCGGCGTCGGGTAGTTTGACGCTGGTCGCGGCGCATAAGGAAATCGTCACCGGCGCCGCCTACACCGTGGTGCCAGCGCCAACCGTGACCGGCTTGAGCAGTTCCACCAGCGGCGCGTATGTGAATGTGGTGGTGACCGGCAGCAATTTGAAGACACTCAAGAGCGCCAAGGTGGGTAGCGTGGACGCCAGCGTGGTGTCAGCCATCGATACCCAGGCCGTGCTTTCCGTGCCGCTCGGCAGCGCGGGCATTGTCAGCTTGAGCTTCAGCTATGGCGCCGACGTCAACGCCGGCACGGTGGTGGCCGATTTCACCATCGGCGGCGTGGATTTTTCCGAAGTCTACAATCGCAATATCAACGATGCCGCGCTGCGCCTGACACCGGGCCGGCCGGCCGCCGTGCGCGCGGCGGTGCTGGGCGTGGTTCCCGGGCAAGCCAGTTCGGGCGTCAGCGTGACGGCCACTTCGGCCGCCGGTGTCGTGCTGGGCACTTTGAGCATGAAAGGGCCCTTGCTTTTGCCCATGGTAAAAAACGAGGCCGATCTTGACAGTACGTTTAACGCGGTGTTGCCGGGCGCGTGGATGAAGGCCGGCGTGCGGGTGCGGGTCGACGTGCTCGCCACGGGGGGCACGCTGAGCAGCCAGACGATCGCGCCCGGCGTCGGTTCGGACGCCAAGATCCACATCGTTCTAGTGTAGTGTTGCGCGTTG
>DMYQ01000272.1:2965-7224 GCA_003482555.1 Janthinobacterium sp.
GTATCGGCGGAAAAGACGCATTTTTATGTCGTAAGAAGAGTGCAACACTACACTAGTGCCCCTGGTGACGGACGCGGGGATCAGTTCGCTGCCTGATCCGGCCGCGGTGGCGGCGGGGCTGGCGCGCACCTATCCCTATGCGGCGGGCAATATCACGGTGACGCGACGGGCGCCGCTGCTGATGCCCGGCTCCAGCACCAACTATAGCTGGTGGAGCAGCGCGCTGAGCCAGCTGGAAGCGACCCGCGTGCAGGAAGATGCGACGGCGTTTTATTTTGGCTTTACGTCCGGCCCTTCCAGCGACAACGTCGTCGGCCTCGGTTATGTCCCCGATCACGCCAGCGGCAGGGGCCCCACCTCGGCCCTCGGCTTGGACGCCGGCGCCACAGGCATCGGGTCCGCGGATCCGTTTGGCAACGTCTGGCCCGAGTGGCTGACAGTGCTGCTGCATGAAGTGGGGCACAACCACTCTCTGAAACATATTGCCTGCGGCCCGGTGGCCAATGCCGATCCGAGTTATCCCTACCCGAACGGCGACCTGGGGCCGCAATCGATCTACAGCAGCGTTTACGGTGACACGCAGTTGGGGCGCTTGAGCCAGCCCATGGCGACCAATACCAGCGGCAAATATGAGCGCATGAAGGATGTGATGAGTTATTGCGACGGGGTTTGGTTTTCCGATTTCAGCTACGTGCGGGCGCAACAGTTCGCCGAAGCCCACAGTGCGCTCAATGCGCAGGCCGGCGCGCTGGTGGCCAAGGCGACGAAGGCGGCGCCCGGCAATGGTTACCTGAGTATTTCTGGCAGCATCGACGCGAACGGGGTGCAACTGCGGGCGCCGGTGGCCTCAAGCGCGCGTCCGGCCATGGCGGCGGGGCGCGCGCCCTATATCCTGCGCGTGCTCACCGTTGCCGGGCAAACGCTGGATCTGCCCTTCGACGTGACGGAGGTGGGCGACGGCAAGGGTAACGCCAGCCACTTCTGGATCAGCCTGGACAATCCGGGCGACATCGCCAGCATCGACGTCCTGTTGAACGGCAAAGTCTTGCCACAGGCGGCAGCGCGCGTCGTCGCCGCCAAGCTGGTCGCTGGCGCCCAGGCGCCGGCATCGCTGGACTGGACGCTGCTCAACGGCCGTCTGGAACTGCGCTGGAACGCCGTCGCGGAACCATTCGTGTCGGTGCTCCACATTGCCGCCAACGGCGTGAAAACCGTGCTTGCCACGAACCTGGGCGGCGGTGCCGCCGCCCTTGATGTGCGCGCCCTGCCGGCCGGCGGCCAGTTCGAAGTGAGCCTGGCCACGACCCTGAAGGCACGCCTGGTGAGCATTCCCCAACCTTAATGGCGCGCCGACCTCGATGACGGCCAAGCGGCTGCGCTTGGCCGTTTTGCTCGAGGGTGAACAAAAAGCGCGCGCCAACAGCGGCATGCGCACACGGTGTCCGCTGGACGGCGCCACCGCGGGGATGCCGCCGTCCAAGGCGCTCACCCCGGCGCCACGACTTCCTTGCCGGGTGGGGGGGATGAACTCCCGCCGGTCGCCGACCCGGACGCGGCTCTTCACACCGCGCGACCCGCTTGAGCGTCATTCCTTTGTACCCGACCTTTCCGCCGGCAGGCTTGTGCGACCCTTGCGCAGCGAGCGCGACTTCTTGGCCTAGCCATCGGAGGAGGGCGGCTTGCCAGAGTCGCGGCGGGTCTTGTGCATCTTCATTTCGAGCGTTTCCAGGCGCGCCAGCGGCGGCGGGATGCGTATGTCTTTCTCCTCGTGCGTGAGGCCGAAAGGCTTACGCTGCGGTGCCATCTTGGCATGATGGAGCGCTTCGATATTGTTGACGGCCGTTCTATTTCGGCCATGGCCGCTGAGCAGTTCCAGCTTCTCATGAGATACCAATAAGTCAAGAAAAACACTGTTTTTTTAAAAACTTTTGGTGTATATTTTGGTTTCTCTAAACTTGGTAACTTGAATCAGGGTATGGCGGGTTTAGTAATTTCATTCGATGCAGCTAAAATATTTCAATTTGGAATTATGAAATTCCAAGTGGCATTTTTTCACTGGCGCTTGCCTGGCCTGTACTTGCGGTTCCGCGCTTGCCATGTGGCCGCACGGGGCTAGGTGAGCTATGCGGACGCCAATGGAATCAGAACTGACATGAATTGGACGAATATGAAAACCAGCATTGCAGTTATTTTTACCGCAGCGGCGGCCTTGGCCGGCGTTTGCTCAACGAGCGCGAGTGCGGCAAGCCAAATATCGTCTCAAGCGGACATTGCGAAAACCGCGACACCAGCGCAGGAGCAAAGCTTCATGACGCCTGAGATCATCAAGCAGCGCGGTGAACATCTACGCGCCGACATTGAAAAAATTTATAAGGAAATGAAGGCGTCGAATTCCTTGAAGCCGGAGGGGGTGGGCAGAAATTTCATCACGCCGCTTGTTCTTGAATATATTCCCGTCGGCACTTCATTTGATGACGCCAAAAAAATATTGCTGGCGGCTGGCTGTGAAGTATCCGGCCCGCACAAGGATGTCCGCACGGGAACAAAGCTCAGTTACCTGGATAGTGTGGTAGGAAT
The DNA here is from genome assembly GCA_003482555.1 of Janthinobacterium sp. Taxonomy (GTDB): domain Bacteria; phylum Pseudomonadota; class Gammaproteobacteria; order Burkholderiales; family Burkholderiaceae_D; genus Janthinobacterium. Next base: position 5,543 of record DMYQ01000272.1, read on the forward strand.
CTTTAATCTATCTTCCGGATGGATGTCGGCGACAAAATTTTTCATCAGTCTTATCCCCAGGGCAATTGGCGACTACAGCGTGGTGAACGAGGTGAGCGCCGAAATTACTTTGGATTCTGTGTAGTTCTTTTTGATGAAGTTTCAGTTGTTTACGAACCGCCATCCTCGGTAGCGGGAAAGCGTTCTTCTGATGTGCGCTTGACCGCAAGGGCAAGCCACTTCAAGCGCAGCGTTCGACGATGGCGAAGCCATTCCGGGCATCTCAAATACCTGGTGCCATTCGGCTGTCACCCGCCTCTTGTCTGGCGCCAATTGGCTGGCGGAAACGATCATATTGTCCCGGCAACGGGATGCTCTACCGTCCCGCCCGCGCGACCCGCCTGAGCGTCATTCCTTTGCTCGTTTCCAGGCGCGCCAGCGGCGGTGGAATGCGTATGTCTTTCTTCTCGTGCGTGCAGCCGGAAGGGTTGCGCAGCGGTGCCATCCTGGCATGGTGAAGCTTCGAATTTGTTGGCGGCCGTTCTATTTCGGTCATGGCCGCTGAACAGTTCCAGCTTTTCTGGAGATACCAAAAAGTTAATAAAAACACTGTTTTTTTAAAAACTTTTGGTGTATATTTTGGTTTCTCTAAAGCGGACAAATTGAATCAGGATGTGTCGTGTTTAGTAATTTCATTTGATGCGGCATAAAATATTTCAATTTGGAATTACGAAATTCCAAATGGCATTTTTTTACCGGTGCTTCCGCACCTGACGAGCATCCGTGCTTGCGCTTACGGGATGGGTATGCCGAAACGATGCATGCCGCCGTGTTGTGACATGGATGGGCCATGACGACGTCCGGGGATTTTATTTGGTGGTGAAATTGACGCTCGGGCCAGGCTGAGCTATGAGGACACCGGTCGAATCGGAACTGAAGTTAAAGGGGTGAATATGAAAACCGGCATTGCAATTATTTTTACCGCAGCGGCGAGCTTGGGGGGCGTTGGCTCCACGAACGCGAGTGCGGCAACCCAAATATCGTCCTCAGCGAACATCGCGCAAACAGCGGCACCAGCGCAGGAGAAAAGCATCATGACACCTGAAATCATCAAGCAGCGCGGAGAACATCTGCGCGCCGACATTGAAAAGGTTTATAAGGAAATGAAGGCGTCAAATTCCTTGAAGATGGAGGGAATGGGCAGGAATTTCATCACGCCGGTTGTTCTTGAATATATTCCCATCGGCACTTCATTTGATGATGCCAAAAAAATATTACTGGCTGCTGGCTGTAAAGTATCCGGCCCACACGAGGGTGTCCGTGCGGGAACAAAGCTCAGTTACCTGGATAGTGTGATAGGAAGCTTTAATCTATCTTCCGGATGGATGTCGGCGACAAAATTTTTCGTGAGTCTTATCCCCAGGGCAATTGGCGATTACAGTGTGGTGAACGAGGTGCGCGCCGAAATTACTTTGGGTTCTGTGTAGTTCTTTTTAAAGGAATGAAAATGGCAAATGAAACAATTTCAGTTGTTTACGAACCGCTATCCTCGGTAGCGGGAAAATCGTTTTTTCACGAGACGCTGGTCTACACCAATGCGGCCGGTGAGCAATTCATCGCGACAGCGTTTCATACCCCCGGAAACGATCCGCAAGGGAATTTTCTGGGCAACTTTTCGCAGGCATCGAATGCCGCGGCGACCG
>DMYQ01000355.1:0-3709 GCA_003482555.1 Janthinobacterium sp.
GCCACGCGAGGCCGCGCCACGTGAGGCCACGCCGCGCGAGGCCGCCGCGCCACGCGAACGCGCCGAGCGTCCGCCACGTCCGCCACGCGAACCGCGCCCGGATCGCGCGCCGGTCGCCGAAGTCAAGCTTGAGGAATTGCCGCAGGCCGTCGTTGCACCTGTCGTCGCAGCGGCAGCGCCAATCGTCGAGTCCGGGGCGCCTGAAGTGAGCTTGCTGAAAACGCAGCCTAGCGTCGGCCCTGACGGCGAAGAACTCGACGTTGACGGTGAAGGCGAAGAACCGCGTCGCCGCCGTCGTCGCGGTGGCCGCAACCGTAACCGTCGCGACCGTGAAACGGGCGAGATGATTGAAACGTCGGCATCCGATGTGGATGGTCAAGAGTCGATTCCGACGATCAGCTTCAGCGTTGCCCCGGCAAGCGATGTAGCCGACACGGCCAAGGCCGAAGTGGCCGCGCCAGTTGTCCAGGCCGCTCCCGTGGTCGTCGCCGAGGTGGCAGCCGCCGCGCCGGTCGCCGAAACTGTCGTTGCCGCAGCTGCGGCGGTGCCGGTGCATGCCGAACCTGCGCCAGTGGCGGAATACAGCTTTGCCGCGGCGCCAGTGGCAGCGGCCGAAGTTGTGAGCGAGACCGTTGTTGCGGAGAAGCCCGCCGCGCCCGTCGTTGAAGCCGCGATTGCCGAAGCCGCTCCTGCCGTTGTGGAAGTCGCTCCTGTCGTTGTGGAAGCAGCGCCTGTCGTTGCCGAAGCAGCTCCTGTCGCTGTAGAAGTCGCTCCTGCCGCTGCCGAAGTCGTTACTGAAGTCGCTCCTGTCGCTGCAGAAGTCGCCCCGGCGGTCGTCGAAGTTGCTCCCGCGCCTGTCGCGCCGCCGGCAGCCGTGACTCGCGCCGCAGCGCCAGCCATCGACTTGAACGCGGTGCTTGGTTCGGCCGGCCTGACCCTGGCCGCCACCGATCCAGAGAAGCTGCGCGCCGCCCGCGAAGCGGCCGCCAACGCGGTCGCCCCCGTGCGCAAACCGCGCGAGCGCAAGCCTCTGCCGCCGCAAACGGACGAGCCGCTGGTGCAAATCGACACACAGCGCCAATAAGCCGAGGCGGGCGCAAGCCCGCCAGCGCTGAATAAAAAGGGGAAGCCGCGCGCTTCCCCTTTTTTATGAGAAACTCCATCGCCAGGCGGCGAAGCCAGCGCCGTCAAAGCCGCGGCCCGCTCCCCGACTTGGCGGCATTTAATCGCCTCGGCACTTATCCACCTGATCGCACCATGACGATTCCCCGCCTCGACCGTCCCGCTCCCGTCAGCCTGAGCAGCGCCTTCTGGTATTGGCTCAAGCTGGGCTTCATCAGTTTTGGCGGCCCGGCCGGCCAGATCGCCCTGATGCACGGGGAATTGGTGGAACGGCGGCGCTGGATCTCGGAGCGGCGCTTCTTGCATGCGCTCAACTATTGCATGCTCTTGCCCGGGCCGGAGGCGACCCAGCTCGCCGTCTACATCGGCTGGCTGATGCACAAGACCCGCGGCGGCATCCTGGCCGGCGCCCTGTTCGTGCTGCCCTCGCTCTTCATCCTGATGTCGCTGTCCTGGATTTACCTGACTTTCGGCCAGTTGCCCCTGGTCGCAGGTGTCCTGTACGGCATCAAGCCGGCCGTCGTTGCCATCGTCCTGGCCGCCGCCTGGCGCATCGCCAGCCGCACGGTCAAGAACCTCAGCCTGGGCGCGATCGCCCTGGCCGCCTTCCTCGGCATTTCCGTGCTGGGGCTGCCGTTTCCCGCCATCGTGCTGGGCGCCGCCGCCATCGGCTGGGCCGGCGGACGCTGGTGGCCGCGCCAGTTCCAGATCGGCGGCGCGCACCCGGACGCGCGCCATTCCCACGGCCCGGCCATCATCGACGACGACAGCCCGACGCCGGCGCACGCGCTGTTTTCCTGGGCTCGCTTGCTGAAAGTGGCCGGGCTGGGCGGCGCTCTCGGCCTGGCCGCCTGGCTGGCACTGGCGGCCCTGGCCGGCCCCGGCGGCCCGCTGGCGCAGATGGGCTGGTTCTTCACCAAGGCGGCCCTGATGACCTTTGGCGGCGCCTATGCCGTCCTGCCCTACGTCTATCAAGGCGGCGTGGAAACCTTTCACTGGCTCAGCGCGACGCAAATGATGGACGGCCTGGCGCTGGGAGAAACCACGCCCGGCCCCCTGATCATGATCGTCGCCTTCGTCGGCTACGTCGGCGCCTGGCGCCACGCCCTGCCCGGCGCCAGCCCGCCCCTGGCCGGAGCCTTGGGCGCCGCCGTGGCCACATTTTTCACCTTCCTGCCCTCCTTCGTCTTCATCCTGGCCGGCGGCCCGCTGGTGGAGGCGACGCGCGACAATATCCGCCTGACGGCGCCGCTGACGGCCATCTCCGCGGCCGTGGTCGGCGTCATCGTCAGCCTGGCCCTGTTTTTCGGCGAACAGGTGTTTTGGCGGGCGGCGCCGCCCCGGCACTGGGACTTCATCGCCATCGCCATCAGCGGCGCCGCCTGCCTCGCCCTGTTTCGCTTCAAGGTCGGTAGCATCAAATTGATCTTCGCCTGCGCCGCGCTTGGCCTCGTGCTATCGTATCTGCGATAAGAACATTCACGTAAGTTTGCACCAGAGAATTCATGGCTGAAAAAATCATCATCTTTGCCGGGCGCCCGCAGACGCCGGCCGTGCCCGCCTTGCTCGAGGTGCCCGACGGCCGTGTCGTGGACAGCCTTGCCCGGCCGCTGCACGACTTGCGCATTTCCATCACCGACCGCTGCAACTTCCGTTGCGTGTACTGCATGCCGAAGGAAGTGTTCGACAAGGATCACGCCTACCTGCCGCAAACCGCCCTGCTGTCGTTCGAGGAAATCACCCGCATCGCCCGCCTGTTCATCGAACACGGCGTGGAAAAAATCCGCCTGACGGGTGGCGAACCCCTGCTGCGCAAAAATATCGAAAAGCTGGTCGGCATGCTCAGCGCCCTCAAGACGCGCTCCGGCCTGCCGCTCGACCTGACCCTGACCACCAACGGTTCCCTGCTGGCGAAAAAGGCGCAAGCGCTGAAGGATGCCGGCTTGCGGCGCGTCACCGTCTCGCTCGATTCGCTCGACGACGCCACCTTCAAGCGCATGAACGACGTTGATTTTTCCGTCGCCGACGTGCTGCACGGGGTAGCCGTCGCGCACCAGGTCGGCCTGGGCCCGATCAAGATCAATATGGTGGTCAAGGCCGGCATGAACGAACAGGAAATCGTGCCGATGGCGCGCCACTTCAAGGGCACGCCGCACATCCTGCGCTTCATCGAATACATGGACGTGGGCGCCTCGAACGGCTGGGATTTGCGCGAAGTGATCGCGTCGGCGGAAGTGGCGCGCCGTATCGATGCGGAAATGCCGCTGGCGCCCCTGGCGGCCAACTACAGCGGCGAGACGGCGGCGCGCTGGCGCTACCTGGACGGCGGCGGCGAGATCGGCCTCATCTCCAGCGTCACGCAAGCGTTTTGCTCGGACTGCACGCGCGCCCGCCTGTCGACGGAAGGCAAGCTGTACACCTGCCTGTTCGCCACCGGCGGCCACGACTTGCGCGCCCTGTTGCGGGGCGGACGCAGCGACGCCGAGATTTCCACCGTCGTCGGCCAGCTGTGGCGGGCCCGCGCCGACCGCTACTCCGAAACCCGCACCTTGCACACGAATGACATCGAGGCGGGCCGCAAAAAAGT
>DMYQ01000355.1:3811-6065 GCA_003482555.1 Janthinobacterium sp.
CGGCGGAAAGTCTCGCGCCTGTGCTCGTCATCGTGGATGGCCAGCGAAGGCTTGATCAAGTCGCTGCGGCTGACGATGCCGAGCAAGCGCCCGGACGCTTCGTCGGCCACCACTGGCACCCGTTCCAGCCCGTGCAGGGCGAGGCGGCTGGCCACCATGCGGCAACTTTCAGTCGCCAGCGCCACCACCGGCGCCGCCCCGAACAATTCGCCGACCGTGGCGCCGCCCCCCGCTGCGCTGGCGGCCAGCAGCGTCGCCCTGTCCGCCATGCCCAGCACGACGCCGTCGCGCAGCACGGGAAAGGCCCGATGCGCTTGCCCCACGCCAAAATGCAGGGCCAGCGCGGCCGCCACCGTTGTCTCGGCGGCAATGCTCTGCACCTGCACCGACATCACCTCGCCGACGCTGTGCCGCTCGAGCGGATCGATGCCGTATTCGCGGTAAATATGGTAACCGCGGCGGGCGATTTTTTCGGTCAGGATGGAGCGTCCCATGGTCAACACCGTGAAGCCATAGGCCACGGACGAGGCCGCCAGCAGGGGCAAGAGCGCGTTCATATCGTGCGTCAATTCCAGGCCGAAGATCACCGCCATGATGGGTGCGCGCATCATGCCGCCCAGGGTGGCGGCCATGAAGACCAGCGGCCACAGGGCGGGATTGCCGCCCGGCATATACGGCCCGAGCAAGGCGCCCAGGCCGGCGCCCAGCATCAGCAGGGGCGCCAGGACGCCGCCCGAGGTGCCGGATGCCAGCGCGATCACCCACATCAAAGCCTTGCAGGCCAGCAAACCGACGATCACGCCGGCCGCCAGATGGTTTTGCAGCAAGTCGCCGATCACATCGTAACCCACGCCCAGCGCGCGCGGCTGCAGGTAACCGCCCACGCCGACGGCCAGTCCGCCCAGCGCCGGCCACCACATCCANNGGGCCGCAGGAAGCCGGCCACGGCGCAGGAAATCGCCACCGGCAGCAGGCTGCGCGGACGCAATTCAAACAGCAGCAACTCGACCGCCAGCAGCACCGCCGCGACCGGCGTATCGAATACGGCCGTCATGCCGGCCACGGCGCCGGCCACCAGCAGGGTCTTGCGTTCGGCCCCCGTCAAATGAAAATATTGCGCGATCAGCGAGCCGAGCGCACCGCCCGTCATGATGATGGGGCCCTCGGCGCCGAAGGGGCCGCCGCTGCCGATGGCGATGCCGGAAGCGAGCGGCTTGAGCAGCGCCACCTTGGGCGACATCTTGCTCTTGCCGAAAAGGATGGCCTCGATCGCTTCTGGAATACCGTGGCCGCGGATCTTTTCGGAACCGTAGCGGGCGATCAGGCCGATGATCAGGCCGCCCAGTACGGGCACGAGGATCACCCACAGGCCCAGGGTGTTGGTGGCGGGCGAGCGCGGCAGATCGGACAGGGTCTGGAAGAAAAACAGATTGGTGAAAAAGCGTATCAGGTACAGCAAGAAATACGCTGTCACCGTGCTCATGGCGCCGACCACGGCGGCGATGGCGGCAATGCGCAGCAGGCGGGCGTCGGCCGCGAAGTCTCTGCGGGTATCGTTCTGGTGCATGCTCACTCCTGGTGTTTGTTGACGGGGACGGGGACAGGAACGGTAAAGACGCCGTTCAGCGAGGCCAGTTCGCCCCGGTGCAGGGCGGCCAGGTGGTTCAGCACCTGCTGGGCCGGTTCCAGCAAATGCACCTCGATCTGGCGCCGGTCGCTCACGCTCGGCACCCGGCGCACCAGGCCCAGCGCTTCGCAGCGCGACACCAGCGCCACCACGCCGTGCGGCTGGGCCTGCAGGCGCACGGCCAGTTCGCCCACATTGGCCCATTCGCGTCCCGGGAATCCTTTAATGTGAAGCAAAAGCAGGTATTGCAGCGGCGTGATGCCTTGCGCCTGCGCCGCGTCTTCAGAGAAGCGCTCGAAGCGCCGCATCTGGTAGCGGAATTCAGACAGGGTCTCGAAGTCGGACTTCGCCAGCGTCGGCGCCGGAATTGGGGGCATAAAAAATCCTTGAAATATCTGAGTGGCGGGAATATATCACGTTGTGACATAATTTTCAAAAATAACGATGAGCGTCGCCTCCGATGACTGTAAGATGCGGACGCGGGCTCCCCTCAACGAAACGAAGCGATGCAATGAACGCTGACAAGACCACAAGCGGCCCGACTCCCGGCCCGACTCCCGATTCAACGCCAAATTCGACTCCAGGCACGACCGTGGGTCCGACCTTCGGCCCGACGTTCGGCCCGAC
>DMYQ01000355.1:6191-6997 GCA_003482555.1 Janthinobacterium sp.
GGCCCGACGTTCGGCCCGACGTTTGGCCTGATCTTGGCCGGCGGCCGCGGCACCCGCATGGGCCGCGTCGACAAGGGCTTGATGCCGTTTCGCGGCGCGGACATGGTGAGCCACGTGATGCGGGTCCTGGCGCCGCAGGTGGACGGCGGCCTCGCCATCAACGCCAACCAGAACCTGGAGCGCTACGCCACGCTGGGCGCGCCGGTCTGGTCCGACGAGCTGAGCGGTTTCGCCGGCCCGCTGGCCGGCCTGCAAACGGGCTTGCGCCGTTGCGACGCCGCCCAACTCGCTTGCGTTCCCTGCGATTCGCCCTTCCTGCCGGCCGATCTGGTGGTGCGCCTGGCCCTGGACCTGCGCGAACAGGATGCCGACCTGGCCGTCGCCGTCACCGTGGAAGAGGACGCCGACGGCGTGCCGCAACAGCGCACCCACCCGGTCTTTTGCCTGGTGCGAAAAAGCGCCCTGCCGGCACTGGACGCCTACCTCGATGGCGGCGGGCGCCGCATGGATGGCTGGTACGGCGCCATCAAGGTGGCCCGGGTCCTGTTCGAGGACGCCGCCGCCTTCCGCAACATCAATACCCTGGACGACTTGCGCGAGGCTGAAACGCCGTGCGCCACCCTGGCCGACATTGCCCACCGCCTGCCCGGCTACGACGCCGACGCCCTCTCCGTCGGCCTGGCCCAGCGCATCATCGGCGACTTCGTCGCGCCCGTCGGCGCCGTCGAACAGGTGGCGCTGCGGGCCGCGCTGGGGCGGGTCCTGGCGGCCGACGTGGTCTCGCCGATCAGCGTGCCGGCGCACGA
>DMYQ01000355.1:7113-8141 GCA_003482555.1 Janthinobacterium sp.
GCCAGTGCGCGCGCATCATGACGGGCGGCGTGATGCCGGCCGGCTGCGACAGCGTGGTGCCGCAGGAACTGGTGACGCTGGCGCCGGCCACGCCAGCCAAGCCAGCCGCCATCACCATCGCGGCCGGCGCCATCCGCGCCGGCGACAACCGCCGCCTGTGTGGCGAAGACTTGAAGGCCGGCGCCCCGGCCCTGAAAAAAGGCAAGATCGTGCGCCCGGCCGAACTCGGCCTGCTGGCTTCGCTCGGCATCGCCGAAGTGGCCGTGCACAGGCGCGTGCGGGTAGCCTTTTTTTCCACTGGCGACGAACTGCGCTCGGTCGGCCAGGCGCTCGACGCCGGTTGCGTCTACGACAGCAACCGCTACACCCTGTTCGGCATGCTGAGCCGGCTCGGCTGCGACATCCTCGACATGGGCATCGTCAAGGACGAACCGCGGGCGCTGGAAGAAGCGCTGCGCAGCGCCTGTGAAAACGCCGACCTCATCCTCACTTCCGGCGGCGTCTCCGAGGGCGCCGCCGATTACACCCGGCAAATAATGGCGACCCTGGGCGAGGTCGCGTTCTGGAAGATCGGCATGCGTCCGGGCCGTCCCCTGGCGTTTGGCAAGATCGCCTCGGGCGGTGCCTCGGCCTTCCTGCTCGGCCTGCCGGGCAATCCGGTGGCGGTGATGGTCAGCTTTTATTTCTTCGCCCGGGGCGCCCTGCTGCGCATGATGGGCGCCGACGCCGCGCCCTTGCCGCTGCTGCGCGTGGCGGCCCGGGGCGCGATCCGCAAACGGCCGGGCCGCACCGAATATCAGCGCGGCATCCTCTCGCTCGACGGGGAAGGAAGGCAACAGGTATGCATCACCGGCGCGCAAGGCTCGGGCATCCTGCGCTCGATGGCGGAAGCCAATTGCATGGTGGTGTTAGCCGACGAGCAAGGCAACGTGGCGGCCGGCGATCTGGTCGACGTGGTGCTGTTCGAAGGCTTGATCTAGGTTTTCCACTCATTTCTCCATTCTCCCTTCGCGGCCATTCCACCCGCA
>DMYQ01000355.1:8248-12765 GCA_003482555.1 Janthinobacterium sp.
CATTCCACCCGCAGGCCCGCGTCCAAGCATCCCGCGCGGCGCGGGACCGCCCCTCCCGCGGCAAGCCGAGCCCGCATCGCCCGGCATTCAGTAGCCAATTATGGCTGTAATTTTAGAAATTTTTGTTGTTTTTAAGTGCACTCAATTGCAAGTATTTCATTACTCAAACGAAAGCCGCTTTCCGGGTGCTATCATCGCCTTCCATTGAGTTTTTTTGTGATATGCCTAATGATGAGCAACAAATCACGGCCCCTCGAATACTTTGGCACTCTGGTCAGCCAATACTTATCGAAAGCGATCAAATCCTGCTCCGCAATTGTCATCCCGCTGCTCGCGGGCGTCCTGTCGCTGGCGCCCTTGCCGGCCCAGGCCAGCCACGCCGCCCGCGCCGACACCGTCGATCATTGCAGCTGGGATCATCCCGGCGTCGATCCCTTCATGGGCGACGTCGGCGCCGCCGTGGATCGCTACGTGGATATTCCGCCCGCCGTGCGCGAGCAACTGAAACAACGCATGCACCTGCACAAATTTGATGAAATCGTGACCATCAGCCGCGACGCGATCAGCGGCAAGCACCACTATGACGCGCGCATCAGCGAGATGCACTTCGGCGCCGGCCGGGTCTGCCGCACGGTGTCCCGCAGCGCCTGGAGCGCGCAAAAGGAGGAGCGCGGACTGGTGTATTGCGAGGAAAGTTATTGCATCCTGGTGCCGACCATTTGCCGCAACGTCAGCCGCGTCACGCGCACGCCGGGCGGCGCCGGTGGTGCGGGCGGCGGCGAAGCCGACCCGGCCCGGGCGGAGCAGTCTCCGGCAACGCTGGCAGAAACAGCCAGCGGCCTGGCGGAAACCGCGCCTTCGCCATTCGACGCGCCGCGCGATGGCACGTCCGGCCACGGTTTCATGGAAGGCGGCGCGCCATCGACGGAAGCGCCGATCTTCCGCGGCTTGCTTCAAAGTGCTTCCAATCCGCCTTCATTTTCCAGCGGCGGCGGCGCGGTGTATGCGGCCGCTCGCAACGTCAGCGGCACTTTCGCCAGCACCTCCACCAGCGAAGCCTTTCTGCCGGTGACGGCCGTTCCCGAGCCGGAGACGGGAAGCATGATGCTGGCCGGCTTGACCTTCCTGGCCCTGGCGGTACGCCGCAAGCGCCCGGCAAAAACCAGCGCCGCCGCATCGGCATAGGCAGGAGACGCCGAGTCCCCGGGGGCGCGCGGGAACGCCCAGTTCCCGCCTACCCGGGATTCCAAACGCAAGCCTCAGGGCGCGTCCTTCAAATGCGCCAGCGCCTGCGCCGAATTGGCGTACAGCGCCGGATCCTTGTCGCTGCGGCGGAAAGCCTGGCCGAAATAGGCGCGCATGAAAGTGCTGTGCGTGTAGCGCGTCACGCGGCTGTAAAAGCGCTCGCTCAAGCCGTTGACCATGGCGATGTAATCATCGAGCAACTCCGGAGCGATCGAGAAATTATCGTAATTGACGATGGCGGGGACTTTCTTGCCGACGGGCGTCAAGCGCGCCGCCACCAGGTCGCGAATCGCCTCGACCGTGCTGGCGTCGGCCACCTCGAAACCTTCGAAATTGACGAAGAACAGTTGCTGGCGCGGGTCGTAGAGGAGGCGCCGCTCAAGCGGCAAAGACAGCATATCCATGCGCAAACCCATGCCATCTTCCGAGAAAATGCGCGCATCCATCAACTTCAGCGTGGCGCTGATCATGGGCGTAAAACCCATGTGCGCCAACACGTCGCGCTGCAGATCGATGCCGGGTGCGATCTCGACCAGTTCCAGCCCCTGCGGCAAGAGCCGGAACACGCAGCGCTCGGTGATGAAGAGCGCCTCCTGTCCGCGCGCCAGCGCGTACTGGCCGCTATAGGTGCGGTGCTCGACTTGCTCGATAAACTTGCGGCCGCCGCCCTCGCGCAGAATCCCCAGGCGGCCGCCGTCGATGCCGACTTTCAAGCCGTCGGCCGTGAAGGTGCCCACAAATACCACCTTTTTCGCGTTCTGGCTGATGTTGATGAAGCCGCCCGCTCCGGCCAGGCGGGTGCCGAATTTGCTGACGTTCACATTCCCATGGCGGTCGGCCTGGGCCAGGCCCAGTACCGCCACGTCGAGGCCGCCGCCATCGTAAAAGTCGAACTGATAGGGCTGATCGATGATGGCGTCGGCATTGGTGGCGGCGCCGAAATTGAGGCCGCCGGCCGGCATGCCGCCTATCACCCCCGGCTCCGCCGTCAGGGTCAGCAAATCAAGCAGCTTTTCCTCGCGCGCCACGCCGGCCACGCCTTCCGGCATGCCTATGCCCAGGTTCACCACATTATTGACGCGCAACTCCATCAAGGCGCGGCGGGCGATCACCTTGCGCTCCGTCAGCGTCATCAAAGCCACGCTGCTCAAGGGCACGCGTAGCTCGCCGGCGAAGGCGGCGCTGTATTGCTCGATAAAGGTTTGCATATGGTATTCCGGCTTTTCCGCCACCACCACGCAATCGACCAGGATGCCGGGAATCTTGACCTGGCGCGGATTCAGGCTGCCGCGCTCGGCGATGCGCTCCACTTGCACGATCACGATGCCGCCCGAATTATGCACCGCCATCGCGATGGCCAGCGCTTCCAGGGTCAGCGCTTCGCGCTCCATCGTCACATTGCCGTTGGGGTCGGCCGTGGTGCCGCGGATGATGCCGACATGGATCGGCATGCTCTTGTAAAACAAATATTCGCTGCCGCCCAGAGTGATCAGCTCGACCAGATCTTCTTCGGTGCGCTCGTTCACCTTGCCGCCGCCGAAGCGGGGATCGACGAAGGTGCCCAGGCCAACCGTCGACAATTGCCCCGGCTTGCCGCCGGCGATGTCGCGAAACAACTGGCTGATCACCCCCTGCGGCAAGTTGTAGGCTTCGATCTTGTTTTCCATCGCCAGCTTTTGCAACTTCGGCACCAGGCCCCAGTGGCCGCCGATGACGCGCCTGAGCAAGCCTTCGTGCGCCAGATGGTTCAAGCCGCGTTCGGCGCCATCGCCCTGCCCGGCCGCGTACACCAGGGTCAGTCCGCGCGGGTGGGCCAGGCCGTCCGCCTCTTCCGGGTCGGGCCGCAGGTAACGCCGCTCCAGCGCCAGCGCGATGTTTTCCGCGAAGCCGATGCCGACGAAGCCGCCGGTAGCGATGGTGTCGTCGTCGTGGATCAGGCGTACCGCGTCGGCGGCGCTGACGATTTTATTGCGCAGGGCGCCGTGCAAACCGGCGGCGGCCGAGTCGATAGTGCGAGTAGCCATGTCCGCTCCAAAAAGAAACAGCCATCAACAGCAAAAAGCGACGGGTAACAAACAAAGCGAAACAAAGCGAAACAAAGCGCCGGGGCGCGGCGGCTACGAGCCGTCGGCGTCGAGATCCGGCCCCAGCAGAATTTGCGCCGCCTCGCTCGGCAAGGCTTCCACCGACTTCAGCTTGCGCGCCATCTGGCGGCTGCGCACTTCCGCGCTTTCGATATTCTTGGCCGCCCGTTCCAGTGCCAGTTTGGTTTGCGACAAGACATCGCCAAATTTCCCGAATTCCGTCTTGACCGCGCCCAGCACTTGCCACACTTCGGACGAGCGCTTTTCCAGCGCCAGGGTGCGGAATCCCATTTGCAGGCTGTTCAGCAAGGCCGACAGGGTCGACGGCCCCGCGATGCTGACCCTGTGCACGCGCTGCAATTCATCGGCCAGGCCGGGGCGCCGCATCACCTCGGCATACAAGCCTTCGGTCGGCAAGAAGAGGATGGCGAAGTCGGTCGTTTGCGGCGGCGACACATATTTCTCGGCGATGGTCTTGGCCTCGATGCGCACCGCCCGCTCCAGTTCGCGGCCCGCCGCCGCCACCCCGTCGGCGTCGGCCCGCTCGGCCGCCTCGACCAGGCGCTCGTACTGTTCTTTCGGGAACTTGGCGTCGATCGGCATCCACACCGGGGCGCCGCCGTCCACCAGGCCCGGCAACTTCAGCGCGAATTCGACCCGCGCCCCGCTGCCGGCCACGGTTTCCACGTTCTTGCCGTACTGATCGATAGTGAGCACTTGCTCCAGCAACATTTCCAGCTGTACCTCGCCCCAGGTGCCGCGCGTCTTGACGTTGGTGAGCACTCGCTTCAGATCGCCCACGCCGATGGCCAGTTGCTGCATCTCGCCCAAGCCCTGATGCACGCGCTCCAGCCTTTCCGAGACTTGCTTGAACGATTCGCTCAGGCGCAGCTCCAGGGTCGCATGCAGCTTTTCGTCGACCGTCTTGCGCATTTCTTCCAGCCGGGCCCCGTTATCGGTCTGCAAATCGCGGATCTTCGACTCCAGGGTGGCGCGCACTTCCAGCATGCGTTGGGCGTTCGATTCGGTCAGCGCGGCCAGGGTCTTTTGCATGCCGTCGGCGAAGCGCGCCAGACTCAGCGACTGTTCCTCGCGCCCGCTCTGGGCCTGGCTCTGAAATTGCGCGCGCATGCCGTCGAGCTGCTGCGCCGTGGCCGCGTGCGACTGGGCCAGGCTGGCCGTCAACTC
>DMYQ01000355.1:12939-21170 GCA_003482555.1 Janthinobacterium sp.
GCGTTCCAGGCTTTGCTGGTGTTGCTGCTGTTGCTGCGCCGGGGCGCCGGCGTCGGAGGGACGGGCGCGCAGCAAGGCGACGAGGTGCAAGGCGAGGGCCAGGCCCACGCCGGCCAGCAAGATCAAAAATTCGGTGTGCGACATCGGGTTCATCAATCGGAATTCGTCCATCGGGTCCATCGGGTCNNATCGGGTCGATCGGGATTCATCAATCGGCTTTGTTGCGCATCCAGTCGGCGCTCTGGTAAAACGATTCCATCAGGCGCAAGCGCAAACTCTCTTCCACTCCGACATCGTCCATGGCCCACGCCATGGCCCGCAGCCATTGGTCGCGTTCGCTCGTCCCTATCGCGTAAGGCAAGTGCCGCGCCCGCAGGCGCGGGTGGCCGTAACGTTCGACATACAGGTCGGGGCCGCCCATCCAGCCGCTCAAGAAGCAAAACAGCTTGTCGCGCGAGCCTTCCGTCGAAGGCGGATGCATGTGGCGGATGCCGGCAAATTCCGGCTCCAGTTCCATCAAGTCGTAAAAGCGCTCCACCATCTGGCGCAGCATGGCTTCGCCGCCTAAAGTTTGATACAGGGAATTGGATTCGCTCATGCCGCCATCATAGCAAACGCCGGCCCCGCCCAGGGCCTCAGACCAGGGCCAGACGGCGCAGGCGCCGCGTCGACGACCAGCCGTCCAGGTCGACCTCTTCGCGGATCGCCGCGCAAGCGGCCAGCACTTGCGCCACCTGGGCCGCGTCCAGGCCGGCGTTCAGGGTCAACCTGAGCAGGGAACGGTTTTTCGGCGTGGCCGGCGCGCAAAACACGGCGCCGACCACGCCATGCCGCTCGAGCGCCTTGCGCAGCACCAGGGTTTTCGGTTCCGGCCCCGCTTCCAGGGCGATGATTTGTTCGCTGCCGTCGTTGACGTTGTAACCGAGCCCGCGCAAGCCCTCGCGCACGCGCTGCGCGTGCCCGCGCAGCGCGGCCCGGCGCCCGTCGGCGGCGCGGATGAAGTCGAGCGCGGCGTCGAACCAGGCCAGTTCGTGGGCCAGCAGGCAAGAGCTGAAAATGGCTGGCCGCGAGGCCGACAGGAAATATCCCTTGAACTTGCTGGAACAAGTGATCAAGCCGGCGCGCCCGGCAAAGGCCTTGGCCAGCGACGCGGTGCGGAAATGCACGCGTTCGCACAAGCCCAGCTCGGCCACCAGCCCGGCCCCTTGCGGCCCGTGCGTGCCGAGCGAATGGGATTCGTCGACGATCAAGATGCTGCCGCTGCGTTCGGCGATTTCCACCACCTCGCGCAGCGGGGCGACGCTGCCGTTGGTGCTGTAGAGGGCGTCGACGACGATCACGCCGCGGCCGAATTTCTCGACCTGGCGGCGCAGGTGTGCGCTGTCGTTGTGCAAGAACGATACGGGCTGGGCCTGCGCCGACAGCACCCCCTCCCACAGCGAGGCGTGGGCTTGCATGTCGAGATAGACGGGAATGCCCGGCTCGCTCAAGCTTTGCAGCAAGCCGACGTTGGCGGCCCAGCCCGACTGCGCCAGCACGCAGTCTTGCGCGCCCAGAAATTCGGCCAGCTTGTGTTCCAGCTGATGCTGGGCGCTACCCTCTTGCAGAAAGACGGAAGACATCAACAGTCCGCCCCGCGCGCCTTGCAGGGCGGCGACCTGGGCCGCCAGCAGGACGGGCTCGGCGGCGATGTTCAAGTAATCGTTGCCGGCCAAGAAGACGGCGCCGGCGGGCAGCGGCGACCAGGCATGCAAGTGCTCACCTCCCAGCAATTTTTCGATGCGGGTCACATAGTGTTCATCCATGCGCCGGCTGACGAAATCGGGCATGTGGTGTTCGGCGCCGAAGCGGGATGGATGAAGGGTGGCCGGGGTGGCGATAGCAAGCGACATTATTTCTCCTTTGAATGTTTTGGCGGGATATGCGCTATCACCTTGGACCCGCCAAAAAGCTGGAGATTGATTTAAATCAAATATTGATTTGATATTCATTCTGCATTCCACAAGGAAGCGGATGATGTCGTATTAATCAGGATCAATACAATGACGCAAGCGCGACAAGCAAGGGAGCAACGATGGCGGCGCTTCATAGTCCAACCCTTGTTGCGCTTTCACGATGGTGGCGCTGACGCCCAGTCGCGCCTGCCGCGCGAATTGCTGCTGGCCCTGATCGGCCTCGTCGGCATGCCCCTGTACTATCTGCTGTGGAAGTATTATTTTCCGCAAGCGTATGAATCGCTGTCGCTGCGCTTCATCGGCGCCCTCATGTTCGTGCCTGCGCTGTGGGCGCGGCGCTTCACGCGGCGCTGGTTCGTCGCCTACCTGGCGCTCGGGCTGACCTATGAATTGCCCTTTTTCTTCACCTTCATGTTCCTCATGAATCAAGCCTCGACCATGTGGACCCAGTCCCTGCTGGTGGCCTTGATCGTGCTGTTTCATTTCGATACACGGACGGCCGCTTGCAGCTATGTCTGCGGCACGCTGGCCGCTTGCTGCGTCTACGCCACGATCGGCGATCCCGCCTTCCTGTTGAGCCGACCCGTCCTGCAACAACTGCCGATCCACTGGTTCACCATCGCCGTGCTGTCCGTCGTCAAGGTGGGGCGCAAGGTGCTGGCCCAGGAAAAATTGGCCGGGCTGGGCGCCGGCCTGGCCACGGTGGCGCACGAATTGCGCACCCCGCTGGCCAGCGTGGACGCCAATGTGCGCGGCATCACCCGCCTGCTCCAGCAGCCGCCCGCCGGCGACCAGTTCGACCGCGCCAGCCTGCTCGAAGCCCTGCTGCGCATTCAGTTCGAAGTGCGCCACATGAACCACATGATCGACCTGTTCCTGCTCAGCGCCACCGCCGTCAACCGCAACCTGCGCCCGACCGAGACGGTGTCGATGGTCGAAGCCGTGCAGGCCGTGCTGAAACGCTATCCCTTCGTCGGGACCGCCCAGCAGCAGTCGGTGGTGGTCGATGTGCGCGGCAACTTCGTCTTCGCCGGCCAAAGCGAATTGTGCGTGGTCATCCTGTTAAATCTGCTGCGCAACGCCCTGAAGGCGCTCCAGCGCGCCGGCAAGGGCCGCATCCGCATCGTCGTCGACGGCGCCCGCGCCACCCCGCGCCTGCTCTTCATCGATACCGGTTGCGGCGTCGCGGCGCGTCACATGCCCCTCATTTTTCGCCGCTTTTACTCGTATCCGGCGCACAATGGCACCGGTATCGGTTTGGCGCTGTGCAAGGAAATCGTGGAAGCCTGGCAAGCGCGCATCCGCTGCGTTTCGCGCGAAGGCGCTTACGCCATCTTTGTACTGGAATTCCCGCAGGCGCTGTCGCCCCATATTCACTAAGGTAATGTATGCAACTGCCCGTCTATACCCATCCAACCCTGACCGTGCTGATCGACGACAGCGATTCTTTCCTGAAAAGTCTGTCCTTCCAGCTCGATCCCATGTTGGCCAGCAAGACCTTCCACGACACGAATAGCGCGCTTGACTGGCTGCTGTGCAGCGCCCGCCGCGACGACATTCCCCTGCAAGTGAATTTCGATGCCCAGAACTTGTCGCCCGACCATTGCAGCGTGGCCGTCGACATCGAACGCGTCTACCGCATCAGCGGCCAGGCGCAGCGCTTTTCCACGCCCTCGGTGCTGGTGGTCGATTATTCGATGCCGCAAATGAACGGGGTGGAATTGTGCGAGGCGCTGCGCCACCTGCCCTGCAAGAAGATCCTGTTCACCGGCGCGGCCGATGAAAAGATCGCCGTGAACGCCTTCAACCGGGGCTTGATCGACCGCTACATCAAGAAAAGCGACGACGACGCGCTCGACCGCCTGGAACTGGAAATCGCCGACCTGCAAAAGCAGTTTTTCGCCGAGCAATCGGAGACCCTGCGCGACTTGCTGGTGCTACACCATTACAATTTTTTGCAGGACGCCGCCCTGGCCGCCGTGGTGCACGGCTTGATCAAGACGCACGGCTTCGTCGAGCATTACATCTTCCCCAGCCCGACCGGCATCCTGTTCTTCGACCAGCACGGCAAGGGCCGGTTGATGATCATCGAGACGGAAAAAAGCTTGCTTGCCCAGTATGAGATCGCACGCGACAGCGACGCCCCGCCATCGCTGCTGAACGCCTTGCAGGAACAGCGCGTGATCCCCTTTTTTTCCGACGCCGGCGGCGACGGCATGTACAACCGGGCCATCGGCGACAACTGGTATCGCTATTGCAGCGCGCCCAGCATCTGCCATGGCCGGGAAACCTATTTCTGGGCCCTGTTCGACTTCCCCGCGCATTACTCGGACGGGCCGGTGTATTCCTACGCCGAATACCTGCGCGAGCGACAGGCGCGGGCCGCCTGAGGGCACCCCCCGTCAAGCTTCGCGCAGGGTTTGCAGCGGCGGCTGCCTGAGCACATTGCGCAAACCCAGCCAGCCGCCGGCGATCGCGCACAGGGCGCCGGCCGCCAGGCCGATCGGCCAGACCCCGGAAGCGAAGCTCCACTCGAACTTGAACTCATAGGTCGCCAGCGCCCAACCCATGGCGGCCGCGCCGGACGCCGCCAGCAGGCCGGCCAGCGCCCCCACCAGGGAAAATTCGATCAACTGCGCCCGCGCCAGTTGGCGCCGGGTGGCGCCCAGCGCGCGCAGCAAGCCCGCTTCGCGGGTGCGTTCATCCTGCGAGCCCATCAGCGCGGCATACAGCACCAGCACGCCCGATACCAGGGTGAAGGCGAACAGGAACTCGAGCGCCGTGACAACCTGGTCGAGCACGCCCTGGATCTGTTTCAGCACGCCGCCCACGTCGAGCACGGTCAAGTTCGGGAATTCGCGCGTCAGGGCATTGCCCAGGTCGGCGTGTCGCGGCGCCACGTGAAAAGCCGTGATCCAGGTTTGCGGCGTCTCCGCCATCGCGGCCGGATTGATGATGACGAAGAAATTGACGCGCATCGAACCCCACTCCAGCTTGCGCAAACTGCTTACCGTCGCCTCCACCGTCTGCCCGGCGATATCGAAGCGCATGCGGTCGCCCAGCTTCAGGCCCAGGGTCTTGGCCAGCCCCTCCTCGACCGAGGCTTCGGGCGGCGCGCCGGGAAGATCGCTGAACCAGCGGCCGGCGACGATCTTGTTTTGCGCCTGCATGGTGGCCATCGTCGACAGATTGAATTCGCGCTCGGCCAGGCTCTTGGCCCTCTCGTCGGCATAGGTGGCCGGCGTGATGGCGGCGCCATTCACGGCCACCAGGCGGCCCCGTATCATCGGGTAGAGCGGCGCCTTGAGCACGCCGGCGCGCGCCAGGCGCGCCGCCACGTCGGCCTTTTGCTCGGGCATGATGTTGATGATGAAGCGGTTCGGCGCGTCCGCCGGCGTGGCGTTGCGCCAGGCCGCCATCAAGTCGCCGCGCACCACGGTCAGCAGCAGCAGCGCCATCAGGCCCAGCGCCAGCGAGACGATTTGCACCACGGTGGCGGCGGGACGCCGTTGCAGCGAAGTGACGGCGAAGCGCCAGCTTTGCCGGTCGATGGCGCCGCGCAAGCGTTTCAGCGACTTCAGGCCCAGCCAGCCGGCCAGCGCGAACAGCGCCAGCGCGGCGACGAAGCCGAGCGCGGTCAGCAGCGCCAGGCGCAAGTCGCCGGCTTGCCACAGCAGCAAGATGACGAAGCTGCACAGGCCCAGTCCATAGGTGGCCAGGGCCAGCGGCCGGGGCGCCTCGGACTCGCGGCGGATGACGCGGTTGTGCGGCACATTGCGCAGTTGCAGTATCGGCGGCAGGGCAAAGCCCAGCAGCAGCAACAGGCCGGTGGCCACGCCCTGCAGCGCCGGCAGCACGGAGACGGGCGGCAAGTCGGCTTGCACCAGCTTGCCCAGCAATTCCAGCAGGGCCAGGTGGCCGCCGAAGCCGACCGCCACGCCCAGCAGGCTGCCGGCCAGGCCGACCAGCAGGAATTCGATCAGGTACATGGCCGTCACTTGGTTTTGCGTCAAGCCCAGGCAGCGCAGCATGGCGCAAGCGTCCAGGTGACGCTGCATGAAGCGGCGCGCCGCCATCGCCACGGCCACCGCCGCCAGCATCGCCGACAGCAAGCCGACCAGCGACAGGAAGCGGTCGGCGCGCTCCAGGGTCGTTTGCATTTCCGGCCGCCCCGAGGCCAGCGATTCGATGCGCACGCCTCTGACATTACCCGCCTTGATGCGCGCCTGCAACCAGGCCTGGTAAGCTTCCACGGCGTCGGACCGCTCGGCGGACGGCGCCGCCAGCAGCAGGCGGTAAGACAGGCGCGAGCCGTTTTGCACCAGCGCCGTCGCCGCCAACTCGTCCAGCGGCAACAGCACGCGCGGTGAAAAGTTCAAGAAAGAGATGCCGCGATCGGGTTCGGAAGCGATCAATTGCGCGATAGTGAAGCTTTTTTCGCCCAACTTGATGCGCTCGCCCACCTTCACCTTCAAGCCCGCCAGCAGGGCGGCGTCGACCCACACGGTGCCGGGCGCGGGAATGCCCTCGGCCGCCCGGCCCACGGCCTCGTTCGCCTCTGCGGCCGAGGTCGTGACCTTCAGCTTGCCGCGCAGCGGGTAAGCCGGCGATACGGCCTTCAGGGCGGCCAGTTGCGACACGGAAGCTTCGCCCTGCCCAGCCTGCGCCATGCTGGGAAATATCACCGTTTCCGCCATGCGCAAGCCGCGCCGCGCCGCCTCTTCCCGCCAGGCGGGGGCTAGCGGAGCGTCGGCGTTGACGACCAGGTCCGCGCCCAGCAACTGGTGGGCATCGCGGCTCATGCCGCTGCGCATGCGCTGGACGAAAAAGCCCACCGCCGACAGCGCCGCCACTGCCACGATCAAGGCCAGCAGCAGGAAGCGCAATTGCCCGGCGCGCCAGTCGCGCGCCGTCATTTTCCAGGCCAGGCTGAACATCAAAGGGCGTCGCAACAAGTGTCGAAATAAGCGTCGAAATAAGCGTCGACTTCGGCCAGGAAACGCTGTTTGACGTCCTCGGCCAGGAAGGCGGCGCTAAAGCCGTTGCGCGCCAGGCGACGCGCGTGCGACAGGCCCAGCGGCAAGGCGTCGAAGACGGCTTCGAAATTGTCATTCATATAGCCGCCGAAATAGGCCGGGTCGTCGGAATTGACGGTCACCAGCAAACCGGCGTCGAGCAATTCCAGCAAATTATGCCGGGCCATGGTGTCGAACACGCGCAGCTTGGTGTTCGACAGCGGGCACACCGTCAGGGCGATTTGCTCGCGCGCCAGGCGCGCCGTCAATGCCCGGTCTTCCAGGCAGCGCACGCCGTGGTCGATGCGCTCGACATGCAAAACGTCCAGCGCCGTGGCGATATAGGCTGGCGGGCCCTCTTCGCCCGCGTGCGCGACCAGGTGAAAGCCCAGTTCGCGGCAGCGCGCGAAGACGCGCGCGAATTTTTCCGGCGGATTGCCCAGCTCCGACGAGTCGAGGCCGATGCCGATGAATTTATCGCGCATCGGCAGCGCCTGCTCCAGCGTCTGGAACGCATCCTCTTCCGACAAATGGCGCAGGAAGGACAGGATCAGGGTGGCGCTCACGGGGCTGTCCTGGCAAGCCCGGTAAATGCCGTCGATCACGGCGGCCAGCGGCACCCCGCGCGCCGTATGGGTTTGCGGGTCGAAGAAAATTTCCGCGTGCCGCACCTGGTCGGCCGCCGCCCGCGCCAGGTAGGCGCTGGTCATGTCGTAGAAATCCTGTTCCTTGAGCAGCACGCTGGCGCCCGCATAATAAATGTCGAGGAAGGATTGCAAGTCGGTGAAGGCATAGGCCAGGCGCAGTTGTTCGACCGACTCGTAAGCCAGGGCCACGCCGTTGCGCTCGGCCAGCGCGAAGATCAGCTCCGGTTCCAGCGAGCCTTCTATATGGATGTGCAATTCGGCCTTCGGCATGCCGCGCACGATGGCGCGCAATGGATCATTCATCATTCGTTTCTCCTTCAATTCGGTGTCGCGCGAGCGCAGTGTAAAGGCATCTTAGCGCAAGACGGGCGGCGCCACTTGAGGCGCCCCGTTTTGCTGCGCCGCACATGTCGGCGGCGCCCGGCCGCGGTCTTGATAAATGTCGTTTTACGTCCAATAAAATGCTAGAAAATCCACTGGGAAACAGCTAATTTTTTCAATTTTACTGAATAAAATCAATGTCTTGGCAAAGGGTATTAAGGATATTGCGACATATCTTTTGACTTCCTGAACTAATAGAGCAATAATAAATTTCATAAACGTAAGTAGCGCCA
>DMYQ01000355.1:21375-27888 GCA_003482555.1 Janthinobacterium sp.
AAGGTCGGCAGGCAAGGCCGGCGCAAGGCGCCGAACAGCGGCGGCCATCGGCAAGCGACATCAACACAGGGAAACGAGAGATTTTGCACAGGCCAGGCCGGAACCCTTCCCGCCCGGGCCCATCACGGTGACTAGCAGGTTTACATTAAAGGACATCCAAATGACCATTTTTGACAACTACGCAGCACGCTACGAGCGTACCCGGGAAGAAGAAATGTCTCTTTCCGAATACCTGGCGCTGTGCAAAAAAGACCGCCTCACTTATGCCAGCGCGCCGGAACGCATGCTCGCCGCGATCGGCGAGCCCAGCCTGGTGGACACGCGCAACGACACCCGCCTGTCGCGCATCTTCGCCAACAAGATCATCAAGATCTATCCGGCCTTCCGCGAGTTTTACGGCACCGAGGAAGTCATCGAGCAAGTGGTGTCTTACTTCCGCCACGCGGCCCAGGGACTGGAAGAGCGCAAGCAAATCCTGTATCTGCTGGGCCCTGTCGGCGGCGGCAAGTCTTCGATCGCGGAAAAGCTCAAGTCCCTGATGGAGCATGTGCCCTTCTATTGCCTGAAAGGGTCGCCGGTGAACGAATCGCCGCTGGGCCTGTTCAACGAAGAAGAAGATGGCGTCATCATGGAAGAGGATTACGGCATCCCGCGCCGTTATCTGCGCAATATTCCCAGCCCCTGGGCCGTCAAGCGCTTGCACGAATTCAATGGCGACATCAACCAGTTCCGCGTGGTCAAGCGCTACCCCTCGGTGCTGAAACAGATCGCCATTTCGAAAACCGAGCCCGGCGACGAAAACAACCAAGACATTTCTTCCCTGGTCGGCAAGGTCGACATCCGCAAGCTGGAAGACTATGCCCAGGACGATCCGGACGCCTACAGCTATTCGGGCGGCCTGTGCCTGGCCAACCAGGGCTTGATGGAATTCGTGGAAATGTTCAAGGCGCCCATCAAGGTGCTGCATCCCCTCTTGACCGCCACCCAGGAAGGCAATTACAAGGGCACCGAGGGCTTCGGCGCGATTCCCTTCGACGGCATCATCCTGGCCCACTCGAACGAGTCGGAGTGGAAGACTTTCAAGAACAACCGCAATAACGAAGCTTTCCTCGACCGTATCTATATCGTCAAGGTGCCGTATTGCCTGCGCGTCACGGACGAAATCAAGATTTACGACAAACTGGTGGCCAATTCCTCGCTGTTGAAGGCGCCGTGCGCCCCCGGCACCTTGAAGATGATGGCCCAGTTCGCCATTCTGTCGCGCCTGAAGGACCCGGAAAACTCCAGCATCTTCAGTAAAATGCTGGTGTACGACGGCGAAAACCTGAAGGACACCGATCCGAAGGCCAAGTCGATGCACGAATACGTCGACTATGCCGGCGTCGACGAGGGCATGAACGGCTTGTCGACCCGCTTCGCCTTCAAGATCCTGTCCAAGGTCTTCAACTTCGACACCACCGAGGTGGCCGCCAATCCCGTCCACCTCTTGTATGTGCTGGAGCAGCAGGTGGAACGCGAACAGTTTCCGCCGGAAACCGAGCAGCGCTACTTCGCCTATATCAAGGAACACCTGGCGCAGCGCTACGTCGAATTCATCGGCAAGGAAATCCAGACCGCCTACCTGGAAAGCTATTCGGAATATGGGCAAAACATCTTCGACCGCTATGTCACCTTCGCCGACTTTTGGATACAGGACCAGGAATACCGCGATCCCGACACGGGCGAAAGCTTCGACCGCGAATCGCTGAACAACGAGCTGGAGAAAATCGAAAAGCCGGCCGGCATTTCAAACCCGAAAGACTTCCGCAACGAGATCGTCAACTTCGGTCTGCGCGCGCGGGCGTCCAACGGCGGCAAGAATCCGGCCTGGACCAGCTACGAGAAATTCCGCACCGTGATCGAGAAAAAGATGTTCTCGAACACCGAGGAATTGTTGCCGGTGATTTCCTTCAACGCCAAGGCCAATACCGACGACGCCAACAAGCACGCCGACTTCGTCGCCCGCATGGTGGAAAAAGGCTATACGGCCAAGCAAGTCCGGCTGTTGTGCGAATGGTATTTGCGGGTAAGAAAGTCATCCTAGTGCGGCAATGGAATACCCGGGCCGGCCCAGCCGGGCCGGCCCGACCGCCGCACCAATCGCATCAGGAGGCATGTTTTGACTTACCTCATTGACCGTCGTCTACAAAGCAAGAACAAGTCCGCGATCAACCGCGAGCGTTTTTTACGGCGTTACAAGAGTCAGATCAAGGACGCGGTGGGACGCGCCATCAAGGGCCGTTCGATCATGGATATCGAAAACGGCGAAAAGGTCTCGATACCCGTCAAGGACGTGGGCGAGCCGGCCTTCGGCCACGCCCATGGCGGGGTCTGGGAAACCATCAATCCCGGCAACAAGGAATATCAAAAGGGCGACCAGATCGCCCGCCCGAAGAGCGGCGCCGGCTCCGGGCGCGGCAAGGCCGGCAATAGCGAACAGCTGAGCGAAGACGATTTCATCTTCGAACTGTCGCGCGAAGAATTCATGAATTACTTCTTTGAAGATCTTGAATTGCCGCACATGGTCAAGACCCAGTTGACGGCAACGACGGAATTCAAGAACCAGCGCGCCGGCTACAATATGTCGGGTACGCCGTCCAATATTCACGTGCTGCGCTCCTTGCGCGGCGCCCTGGGAAGGCGCATCGCCGTCGGTGGCAGTTCGCGCAAGCGCGTCATCGAGGCGGAAAAGGAATTGGAGGAATTGCTGCTGCTGGGCGCCCCGGAAGAAGACAGCCGCGTCCTCGAACTGCGCCGCCTGATCCACCACCTGCACACGCGCCTGCTGGCCATTCCCTTCATCGACCCCTTCGACTTGCGCTACAGTAATCGCATCAAGGTGCCCAAGCCGATGACACAGGCCGTGATGTTTTGCGTCATGGACGTTTCCGGTTCGATGGATGAAAGCCGCAAGGACACGGCCAAGCGCTTCTTCATCCTGCTCTACCTGTTCTTGAAGCGGGCTTATGACAAGATCGAGGTGGTCTTCATCCGCCACCACACGGCGGCGGCCGAAGTCGATGAAAACGACTTCTTCAATTCGCGCGAGTCGGGCGGCACCGTGGTGTCCTCGGCCTTGAACCTGCTCAACACCATCATCGACGAGCGCTATGCGGCCGGGCAATGGAACAGTTATGTGGCGCAAGCCTCGGATGGCGACAACTGGGACAACGATTCGGTGCTGTGCCGCCAGCTCTTGATCAACACCATCATGCCCAAGGTGCAGTACTACACCTATGTTGAAATCACCGACGGCCCGCAGCAAAACCTGTGGGAGCAATACGCCGAGGTGCCGAACCACCATCCGCATTTCGCGATGCAGAAAATCGTCACGCCGGCCGACATCTATCCAGTGTTCCGCGAATTGTTCAAGAAACAGGTGAAATGATGAACGTCATGAGCAAGAAACCGGCCCACCCGAACGCCCTGCCCGAACAATCCGAATGGACCTTCGAGCTGATCGAGCAGGCGCACGAGGAAATCCGCCGCGTCGCCGCTCAATTCGGCCTCGACACTTACCCGACCCAGCTGGAAATCATCACCGCCGAGCAGATGATGGATGCCTATACCTCGGTCGGCATGCCCGTCTCGTACAACCACTGGTCTTTCGGCAAGCATTTCCTGTCGACGGAAAAGAGTTACAAGCGCGGCCAGATGGGCCTGGCCTATGAAATCGTCATCAATTCGAATCCCTGCATCGCCTATCTGATGGAGGAAAACAGCCTGACCATGCAAGCCCTGGTGATCGCCCACGCCGCCTACGGTCACAATTCCTTCTTCAAGGGCAATTACCTGTTCCGCACCTGGACCGACGCCGACGCCATCATCGACTATATGGTGTTCGCCAAGAATTACATCAATGAATGCGAGCAGCGCCACGGCGTCGAAGCCGTCGAATTCCTGCTCGACTCTTGCCACGCGATTCAAAACTATGGCGTCGACCGCTACAAGCGTCCCGCCAAGCTGTCCATGGCGCAGGAATATGCGCGGCAAAAGGAGCGCGAAGCCTATGTCCAGTCGCAAGTGAATGAATTGTGGCGCACCGTGCCGCGCCGCGACGAGGAAGAAGTGTCGCGGGCGGCGCCCCGCTTTCCGCCCGAGCCCGAGGAAAACCTGCTGTACTTTATCGAAAAATACGCGCCCCTGCTGGAACCGTGGCAGCGCGAAATGGTGCGCATCGTGCGCAAGATTTCGCAATACTTTTATCCGCAGCGCCAGACCCAGGTCATGAACGAGGGCTGGGCCACGTTCTGGCACTACACCATCCTCAACCAGTTGTACGACGAGGGCGTGGTCGCCGACGGCTTCATGATGGAGTTCCTCAAGAGCCATACCAACGTGGTCTATCAACCGCCCGTGAACAGCCCATATTACAGCGGCATCAATCCCTACGCCCTGGGCTTTGCGATGATGACCGACATCCGCCGCATCTGCGAGCACCCGACCGACGAAGACCGCGCCTGGTTCCCCGACATCGCCGGCAGCGACTGGCGCGCCACCCTCGACTTTGCGATGCGCAATTTCAAGGATGAAAGCTTCATCGCCCAGTATCTGTCGCCCAAGCTGATCCGCGAATTCCACTTCTTCGCCGTGCTCGACGACGACAAGAATGAAAAGCTGGCCATTTCCGCCATCCACGACGAAGCCGGCTACCGCTATGTGCGCCAGCAATTGGCGGAACAGTACAACCTGGGCAACCGCGAGCCGAACATCCAGGTCTGGTCGGTGAATACCCGCGACGACCGCGCCCTGACCCTGCGCCACAGCCAATTCCAGCGCCGGCCCCTGAACCAGCAGGCCGAAGAGGTGCTCAAGCACGTGGCCCGCCTGTGGGGCTTCGATGTCCACCTCGACACCGTCGATCCGGACGGCACCGTGGTCAGCACCATCGAGTGCAAGCGCGAAAAACGGGCCCGCAACGCTTGAGGCGACCACCGGCGGTGCCCGCCCGGGTGCCGCCGCATAGTCAATCTCTATATATATTATCAACATCCGCGGGCGGCCACTATCAGCCGCGCCGCGCACCTTTGAACTCAGCACTTTTCCCCGGATCGATGTATAGTCAAGATGAGTGCGCAAGTTGTATAGCACACCAGTTATAAATTTACCAAAAGCAAGTTTCGACACAGAATTAGCAGGCCATCAAGCCCGAAAATTCAAAATTAAATTCAGCTTTTTGGAGACATGGAAAAACTTAAGGACTCTGGAGCACCGCCATTGATTTAATGCCATCAAAAAGTCGCTGGAACCTTGCAACGAAGGCATCGACAGTGGTCATTGCGTACTGATAAACTCTGCAAAATTTAACCGGTTTTAGACGTTAAAATTCTATGTAAAATGAAGAATTCGTATGTATAATTCGCCGACGTCCCGCTGGAGGCAGGTATTTTTTTGTCACCATTTCGGGGTTTAGTTGCCATAAAAAGAGTTGGTATTTGGAGAAAGCAGGCATGAATTTTTCGAACGAGAAGAGCCCCGGGAAGAACTTTACAGGTATCACTATTGTGGTCCTGTTGCACATCCTGGTCGCTTACGGGGTCGTAACAGGCCTGGGTAAGCGTATGGTCGCCAAAATGACCGACGCCGTGGAGACAAAGATCATCGAGGAAGTCAAACCGCCTCCGCCGAAAGATCTTCCACCGCCGCCGCCGCCGCCGGAAATGAAAGCGCCCCCGCCGCCATTCATTCCACCGGTTGAGGTGAACGTACAGCAACCACCACCGCAACAAAACGTCATCGCCGTTTCCAGCGCGGCCAAACCGACGAGCAACGAATTGCCAGCCCCGCAAGCGCCGCCATCACCAGCGCCTCCGGCTCCGGCGAAACCGGTGCGTATCGCAGCGGTCGCTGACATGAGCACCTGCGCCAAGCCGGAATATCCGAAATCGTCGGCCCGCAACGAAGAGACCGGTACGGTAACGTTATCGTTCTTGATCGGGCTCGACGGCCATGTTGCCGATTCCAAGATCCTCAAATCGAGCGGATTCCGGGAACTGGACAAGGCCGCCGTCAAGGGGATCGGTAAGTGCAAGTTCAAGCCGGGCATGAATGACGGAAAGCCCGAGCAAGCTTGGATGTCCATGCAATACGTCTGGACGCTGGAATAAAAAACGAGGCGCACACCGCCTCAACTTGTGATTTCGTTGTCAGTACGTTCAGCGATCTGATTATTTTAAATTTTGGAGGAAGCATGTTTAAGAATACCCGTTTGTCCGCTTTTGTCGCCGCGGTTTTGTTCTCCGTCACCGCAGCCACCGCTCTGGTCGCCACTCCGGCATTCGCCGACGCCCCCGCGTCGGCCGCCGCTTCCGCCCCGGCCGCCACGCCGGATGCCACCGCCGCCTCCGCTCCAGCCGCCCCTGCGACACCGGACGCCGCCGCACCCGCTCCGGCGCCAAGCGACGCCGTTCCAGGCAAGGAAGAAGTCAGCAATCCTTTCGGTATTCAAGCCGTCTGGGCCGGTGGTTTCGTGCC
>DMYQ01000045.1:0-1669 GCA_003482555.1 Janthinobacterium sp.
CCGCGCCGCTGCCAGCGCTGGTGGTGGCCGACGTGAGCGGACCGGCCTGGCTGGACAGCGAGCGCATGTACTACCGCCTGCTGTACGCCGACGTCCAGCAGGCGCGGCCCTACGCCCGGAACCGCTGGAACACGGCGCCCCTGCAATTGCTGAGCCAGCGCCTGAAGTCGCGCATCGCGCAAAGCGGCGTCAAGGTGCTGGGCCTGACGGACGCCGCCGCCAGCGTCATGCTGCTGCGCGTCGATGTCGACGATTTTTCGCAGAATTTCGACACGCCCGCCAGCAGCAGCGCGCAAGTGACCCTGCGCGCCTCGGTCTTCGGCGGGCACCGCCTGATCGACCAGAAAACCTTCAGCCGCAAGGTGGCCGCCGCCAGCGCCGACGCCCCCGGCGGCGCGCGCGCGCTGGCCGAGGCGTCCGACGCCGTGGCCGCCGACATCATCGCCTGGCTGGCCACCCTGCCGCGCCCATGAGTGTGGCGCCGCCCGGCCCCAGCCAACCCTCGCCCGTCTCGCGCGCGGCACTGCTGGCCTACATCGGCCTGATCGTCTACGCCAGCTGGTTCCCCTTCACCGGCTGGCACAACAGCGGCCTGTCGCCGCTGGCCTACCTGCAGCACTGGGACTTGCCGCGCTACTGGACCAAGTTCGACGCCGGCATCAACGTGGTCGGCTACGCCCCGCTCGGGGCCCTGTTCGTGTACGCGCTCTACCCGCGCGTGCGCGGCGCGCTCGCCGTCGTCCTCGCCAGCGTCGCCGGCTTGCTGCTGTCGGGCACGATGGAAGCGGTGCAATCCTACCTGCCCAGCCGCGTCCCCTCCAACCTCGACCTCTACACCAACGCGGCCGGCTGCTGCCTGGGCGCCATCCTGGGCGCCCTGTCGGCCCGCAAACTGCTCGACCACAGCCACTTGCAGCGCCTGCGCCGCCTGTGGTTCGCGCCGCACGCCAGCGTCGGCCTGGTCTTGCTGGCCATGTGGCCGCTGGCCCAGATCTACCCGCAAGGCTATCTGTTCGGCCTGGGCCAGTTGCTGCCCATCCTGTCCGAGTGGCTGTCCAGCCTGCTCGGCCTGGAAATCGACCTGGCCTCTTACCTGCGCCCTGACAGCGTGCTGACGGTGGAACAATACTGGCTTTCGGAAACCATCATCACGGCTTGCGGCATGACGGGCGCCGTGCTCGCCATGCTGTGCGTGCTGCGCCGCGCCGCGCCCAAGGCGGCCCTGGCGATACTCTTCATCGCCAGCGCGGTACTGCTCAAGACCCTGGCCAGCGCCCTGCTGTTCGCGCCGGAAAACGCCCTCGTCTGGGTCACGCCGGGAGCTCAGGGCGGCTTCTTGATCGGCCTGATCATGCTGGCCGGCCTGGGCTTCGCGCCGCAGGTGGCGCAGCGCCGGGTGGCGGCCGCCTCCCTGATACTGAGCCTGATAATCATCAACACCACCCCGGTGAACCCCTATTTCATGTCCACCCTGCAAGGCTGGGTACAGGGAAAATTCCTCAATTTTAACGGCGCGGCCCAATTCCTCTCCCTGCTGTGGCCATTTTTCGCGCTCTGGTTCCTGTGGCTGCCGGCGCACAAGCGGCAGCGCCCCTGAACCCGGCGCCCGTCCGGGCCATGCGGGCCAACCAGGCTATCCGCGGGCGGGCTATCCGGGCGGGCTTTCAGG
>DMYQ01000045.1:1817-8045 GCA_003482555.1 Janthinobacterium sp.
GGCGGGCTTTCAGGTTATCATGCTGCATCCGCGAACCAGCACAAGGCTTCCCATGAGCGACACCCCCTATTTTGAACGGCACGTCTTCTTTTGCATGAACAAGCGCGACGACGGCCGCCCCTGCTGCGGCGAACACGGCGCCGAAGTGGCGCAAAAACACGCCAAGAAGCGCTGCAAGGAACTCGACATCAACGGCCCCGGCAAGGTGCGCATCAACCAGGCCGGCTGCCTGGACCGCTGCGAAGACGGCCCGGTGCTGGTGGTCTATCCGGAAGGCGTCTGGTACACCTATGTCGACACCAGCGACATCGACGACATCGTCGAACAGCACCTGCTGAACGGCAAGGTCGTCGAACGGTTGAAAGTCTGAGGCATGAATAAACATTCCGACAAATTCAGCCTCCCCGGTCACGCCGGCAATATGGAAGGCTTGTTCGACTTCCCGGACGGCGCCCCGCGCGGCATCGCCCTGGTGGCCCACCCGCATCCGCTGTACGGCGGCACCATGGACAACAAGGTCGCGCAAACCCTGGCCCGCACCTTCGTCGCCCTCGGCTATGTGGCGGCGCGCATCAACTTTCGCGGCGTGGGCGCCTCGGAAGGCGTGCACGACCACGGCCACGGCGAAACCGACGACATGCTTTTGCTGCACGCCCACATGGTGGCCGAGTATCCGGGCTTGCCGGTGGCCCTGGCCGGCTTTTCCTTCGGCACCTTCGTGCAAGCCCAATTGCAGCAACGCCTGAGCGCCGCCGGCACCCCGGCCGAGCGCCTGGTGCTGATCGGCAGCGCGGCCGGCAAATGGGCCATGCCGGCCATTCCCGCGGACAGCATCCTGATCCACGGCGAGCTCGACGATACCATCCCCCTGAAGGACGTGCTCGACTGGCTGCGGCCGCAAGACATCCCCGTCATCGTCATTCCCGGCGCCGACCACTTTTTCCACCGCAAACTGCAGCACATCAAGAGCTGGGTGCGGCAGATGTGGCAAAGGGACGGCGCGCCGGCCCTGTAAAGCTCTATAATTAGCCCTGATTTTTTACTGGTCATGCGCCTCTTGCCCGGCAAGAGCGCTGCCCTCGCATTTATTTTTCGCACTTATTTTTCGCACCCCTACCCTTTTATTACTCATTCGATACAAGCCCCCATGAAAAAACTCCTAGCGGCACTGGCTACCAGTGTCTTGTTCCTGACGACGGCGGTTGCGCAAACCGTGCCGGCGCCGACGATCGCGGCCAAATCCTGGATCTTGCTCGACGCCACCAGCGGCCAGATCATCGCCTCGCAAGACCCGAATGCGCGCATCGAACCGGCTTCGCTGACCAAGATCATGACGGCTTACCTGGTGTTCGCCGCCATCAAGGAAAAAAAGCTCGACCTGAACCAGATGGTCAACGTCTCGGTGCGGGCCTGGAAAGTGGACCCCAGCAGCTCGAAGATGTTCATCGACCCGGCCACCCCCGTCAAGGTCAACGACTTGCTGTACGGCTTGATGGTGCAGTCCGGTAACGACGCCGCCGTCGCGCTGGCCGAAGCCGTCGCCGGCGACGAGGGCACCTTCGTCACTCTGATGAACCGGGAAGCGGCGCGCATGGGCATGAAATCGACCCATTTCGCCAATCCGCACGGCTTGCCCAGCCCCGAGAACTATTCCACGGCGCAAGATCTGTCCGTGCTGGCCTCGCGCGTGATCCTCGATTACCCGGAATTCTATAAGATCGATTCCGTCAAAAGCTTTACCTACAACAAGATCACCCAGCCCAACCGCAACCGCCTGCTGTGGCTCGACCCGACCGTCGACGGCATGAAGACGGGCCACACGGAAGCCGCCGGCTTTTGCATGATCGCCTCGGCCCACCGCCCCGGCGGCGCCGGCGACCGCCGCCTGATCTCGGTGCTGCTCGGCACCAACTCGGACCAGGCCCGCACCCAGGAAAGCCAGAAGCTGCTGAACTGGGGCTTCCAGAACTTCGACACCATCAAGCTGTACTCGAAAGGCCAGGCCATCGCCACGCCGGAAATCTGGAAGGGCTCGCAAGGCACGGTCAAGATCGGCTTCGCCAACGACGTGCTGGTGACCGTGCCCAAGGGCGTGGCCGGCAAAATGAAACCGGTGCTGGAACGCAAGGATCCCCTGGTCGCCCCGCTGGCTGAAAACAGCCGCGTCGGCACCCTCAAGATGATGGTTGACGGCAAGCCGATGCTGGAATTGCCGGTCGTGTCGCTGGAACCGGTGGCCCAGGCCACGATCTTCGGCCGGGCCTGGGATTCGATGCGCCTGTGGCTGAAATGATCGCTTCGCCGCCGTGAAACAAAGCCCGCCCCGCGCGGGCTTTTTCACGTTCCGGCAAGGCGGCGCGCCGGTCGCTATAATCGACGCTTCCTCCACCAGAAAGCAGCCGATGAGCACCACGCCCCCAGCCTTGCCTTGCCCGCGCGCGCGCACCAGCGCCGCCGGCCCCGAACTGTCGCGCATCGTCGCCGGCATGTGGCGCGTCAAAGACTGGAACATGACGGCGCAGCAGCGCCTGGGCTTTATCGAGCAATGCCTGGAGCTGGGGGTGAGCAGTTTCGACCACGCCGACATCTATGGCGACTACGGCGCCGAAGCGCTGTTCGGCGAAGCCCTGGCCTTGCGCCCGGCCCTGCGCGAGCGCATGCAGTTGATCGGCAAATGCGGCATCAAGCTGGTCTCGGCGCACCGTCCGGCGCACGCGCTGCAGCACTACGACACCAGCGCCGCCCACATCGTCGCTTCGGCCGAGCAATCCCTGCGCCAGTTGCAGACCGACCACCTCGACCTGCTGCTGATCCACCGTCCCGACCCGCTGATGGATTTCGACGAGATCGCGCAAGCGTTCACGCAATTGCGCGCGGCCGGCAAGGTGCGCCATTTCGGCGTCTCCAACTTCAGCCGGCACCAGTTCGACTGCCTGCACAAGCGCATCGCGCTGGCCACCAACCAGGTCGAGTTTTCGCCGCTGCACGTGGCGCCGATGTTCGATGAAACCTTCGACGGCTTGCAAGACGCCGGCGTGGCGCCGATGATCTGGTCGCCGCTGGCGGGCGGACGCCTGTTCGACGGCGCCGACGCAGACGGCGAGCGGGTGCGCACGGCGATCAAGGAAATCGCCGATCGCCTGCAACGCCCGTTTGCCAGCGTCGTCTTCGCGTGGATCATGCAACTGCCGTGCCGCCCCCTGCCGCTGACCGGCTCCGGCCGCATCGAGGCGATCGGCGTGGCCGTCGAGGCGACCCGGTTTACGCTCGAGCGCGCCGACTGGTTCGCCATCCTGCGCGCGGCGCGCGGCCACGACGTCGCCTGAGTTCAAGCGCGCGGCGGGCCCGGACGGGAATGCCGCGCGCGCGGCCGCCACATCGAGGAAATCGATACGAGGCTTCGCGCCTGGACTTTTAGCGCCCGCGTTCTTTCAAGCGGGGCGCCCCGGGTCGGGCGCCGCTTGCGCTAATCCGGCTCTTCGTCGGAATACACTTGCGGCGGGGCGATGCCGCGCCAGCCCAGGTGCCAGGCCAGGTTCAAGGCCAGGGTCAGCGCCACGTAGACGGCAAAGAAGAGCGCAAAGAAGGTCGTTTTCAGCCAGGCCAGCAAACCCAGATTGAGCGCCAGGATGAATAACGCGGCGGCGGATTTTTTTTGCTTCGAGCTGGGAAAGCGCAAGGTCGACACCATCAGGCTGCCGACCCCGACCAGCAGGGCCACCAGCAAATACCCCTGCCAGACAAGGGTCGGCGGCGCTGGCCAGGCCACCACCACGGCCGCCATGCAGGCGGCGCCGGCGGTGCTGGGAATGCCGACGAAATAGCGCGGGTCGGTGCGCCCGACGTTGACGTTGAAGCGCGCCAGCCGCATCGCGCCGCAGGCAACGAAGAAAAAGCTGGCCATGCCGCCCATGCGCAGCAAATGGGGCTCGGCCGCGCCCATGTGCACGAAACCGTAGCAATACAAGAGCACCGCCGGCGCGCAGCCGAAATTCATCATGTCGGCGATGGAGTCGAGCTGCATGCCGAAGTCGGAACTGGTGCCGGTGGCGCGCGCGACGAAGCCGTCCAGGGCGTCGAACACCCCGGCCAGCACCAGCAGCACGGCGGCCAGGCGATAGTCGTCGGCGCGCCCGAGGACGGCGTTGTCGACCGAGACCACGATGCTGGAAAAGCCGCAGGCAAGCGACATCAGGGTGACCATGCTGGGAAGGGCAAACTTGGCGCGCTGCAGGCGCGACTGGCGGAGTTGAGTCAAATTGGGCCCATCAAAAAAACGGTGGATTTGCGCGCTGCCGCGCGGGATAGCAAGCTGGTGTCGCGTATTCTACTCCCAGCAACGGCGGGAGCGACTGCCGTGGAGGCAGGTTCGACGTTTCCAGCAAAACTACTTTCCCGTAAGAAATAGCTTAAAATCGGATTTCCGGACCCCGCCGTGATCGGCGGTGACGGCCCTACCTTTCGCTACCGGAGCATACTCATGTCGATTTCACAACGTTGCAAAGTTTCACTCCTGGCGTTATCGATGGCGCTGCTGGCCGCCTGCGGCGGTGGTGGCGGCGCCAGCACGAGTGGCACCGCTTCCAGCGGCGGCGCCGTCCAGCCCGCCAATCCCGCGCAAGACCCGAACGCCCCCGCGCTCACTGGCAATATAGCCACCGACGGTTTCACCTGGTTCAATTACCGGCGCAAGCAGGCCGGCTTGCCGCAACTGACGCGCAACAGCCTGATCGACCAGGCGGCGCAAAGCCACTCCGACTATCAAAACAAGAACAATACCGTCACCCATACCGAAACGCCGGGCAGCCCGGGCTTCACGGGCGCGGACCTGCTCACCCGCCTGAGCGCGGCCGGCTATGTCTTCAACCTGGCGGCGGCGCGCGCCGACGGCGAAGTGATCGCCGGCGCCCACGACAGTTCCGGCTTTTCCCTGGCCGAAAGCCTGATCACGGCCATTTATCACCGCTTCGTCATCTTCGAGCCGGCTTTCAAGGAAGGCGGTTCGGGCGCCGCCGTCTCCAGCGCCGGCTACACTTATTTCACCACCGACTACGCCGCCAATAACGGCTTCGGCAGCGGCCTCGGGCAAGGCAACTTCATCACCTATCCGTTCAGCAATCAAACCCAGGTGCAAACCAGCTTTTCCAGCGATCTCGAAGCGCCCGACCCGGTGCCCAACCAGGACGTGGTCGGCTATCCGATCAGCGTACACACCGGCGTCGCCAGCCGGCTCACGGTGCAAGCGTTCTCGCTGCGCCCGCGCGGCGGCGCCAACATGAATGTGTTGTTGCTGGTCCATGCCAGCGATGCGGAAACGCCACAGTCGGCGGCCGCCATCATCCCGCTGACTGTGCTCGGCGCCAACACCACCTATGATGTCTCGTTCAGCGGCCTGATCGACGGCGTGGCGGTGGCGCGCGACTGGTCATTTACTACTCAATAAGCACCCGATATGCGCGCAAACCTGATCCGTTTCGTAGGGCGCCGTGCCATAACTCTGTTATCGTTGGTGCATCGGGCATCTTTTTCGAAGGGCGCATAATGAATCCAGCAAATCCGAGCGGCGGCGACGCCGGTGCCATAGCCGGCCCCAGGTCCGTCCTTGACATCGAGGATGGCCTCGAGCGCATCATGGGCGACCGCGCCCTGTACTTCAAGCTGCTGCGCCGCTTCCAGCACGACCATCACAGCACCCCGCGCCAGATCCGCGACGCCCTGAGCGCCGGCCTGTACGACAACGCCCGCCTCAGGGCGCACACGCTCAAGGGCGCGGCCGGCATGATAGGCGCGAACGCCGTGTACGCGCTGGCCACCACCCTCGACGCGGCGCTGCGGGCCCAGGCCAGCGCGCTCGACCCGCAACTGGGGCAACTGGAATCGGCCCTGGGGCAATTGCTGAGCACCGTGGACAGCGTCCTGCCGGACGTGTCGGAGCACCATGTCGCCGCCGCCACCGATCCGGCCGGTGCGCCCGCGCTGGACTTGCTGGCGCGCCTGGCCACGCTGCTGCGCGAAGGCGACGGCGCCGCCATCGACTTGCTGGACCATTCGGCCACGGCGCTGGCGGCCAGCCTGGGCCTGAACCGCTACCAGGAAGTGGCGGCGGCGGCCCATGAATTCGACTTCGACGGCGCGCTGCGGGCGCTGACGCGGCCGCGCTGACGGCGCTTCGGCGCCGCCTGTTCGGGGTTTGCCCGGCGCTTGCTCAAGGTCCGCTGAAGGTCCGCT
>DMYQ01000045.1:8135-8805 GCA_003482555.1 Janthinobacterium sp.
GCTCATCTGCTATATTCCGCCTCTTCGTCGTAAGAGTCGGCGCAACCCTTGCCGCAAAAACGGCGCACGCTGTCCAGCGGTTTTTCGCAATACCAGCACGACCCCTTGGGCGGCAGCGCCTGCCGCAGGCGCGCGGGAGCGGCCGGCGGCGCGGCGGCCTCGTCGTCCTTGTCGGGCAAGCCTTCATGTGTCGTTTCCAAGATACTCCCCTTTTTCCGGCAAGCTCTCGCGCCTTTTCGCAAGATTACTTCAGCGGAATTTCAAGGACATGACAATTCTCAAAAGCGCGGCGCTTGCTTGCCATCGCGGCCCGCCCGGCATCCCGGCAACAAGGGACTGCCATTGCATGAGATCGTTCGATTCGACACTAGGACATGGATTTTTTTTTGCGAGCGCCAGCGTCGCAAGCACGCGTGCCAGCATCGTACCGGGCCATGGCGCATGGCTGATCGCGCCAGTCGGACCCGCTGGCCGGGCAGGCGTACCATGCCTTTCTCAGGCGATAAGCTGACTCTTCGGCGGACTGGAAAACGATTCGAAACGGATGCTATTTGCCGATGCAGAATGCGGTGGAATAGGGACTATGCCCGTTGAATCGTATATTTTTGCAGTATTTTCCCAACCTGTGTACCAAAGCGTGTACCGAAAAATTCATATGTTACCGTAAGCA
>DMYQ01000164.1 GCA_003482555.1 Janthinobacterium sp.
GGCCGAAGCTGGGGGGGAAGCGGTATCGCCCGCCTTGTTTATATGGTGGCGAGCA
Source organism: Janthinobacterium sp. (assembly GCA_003482555.1). GTDB lineage: Bacteria > Pseudomonadota > Gammaproteobacteria > Burkholderiales > Burkholderiaceae_D > Janthinobacterium. The sequence goes on from DMYQ01000164.1 coordinate 56, forward strand.
ACTGCACGGGGGCGGTCTGTTCCGCTCCGGCCTTGAGTTTGGCGGCTGCCAGTTGCTTGGCCCGCGAGCGCGACGGCGGCAGGCGGCGCAGGGTCTTCAAGGCATCCGGATCCTTGATGCCGATGGTGCGCTGGTCAACGCTGATCAAGCCGATTTCATTGAATGCCGACAGGGTGCGGCTGACCGTTTCCAGCGTCAAGCCCAGATAGCTGCCGATTTCGTGGCGCGTCATGCGCAGATTGAACAGTTTGCTTGAATACCCCATCTGGGCGAAGCGGTCGGCCAGCGAGACGAGGAAACGGGCCACGCGGGCTTCCGCGCTGAGCGCGCCCAGCATGCCGATCATGGCTTGTTCGCGCACCAGTTCCCGGCTCATCACGCCATACATCACGTTTTCCAGTTCGATATGGATGCGCCCCAGGGCCGTCAATTTCTTGAACGGCAGCAAGATCAAGTCGCAGTCCGACAGGGCCACCGCTTCCGAGGAGTAATGCTTGGAGTGGATGCCGTCGACGCCGAGCATGTCGCCCTTCATGGGAAAGCTGAGCACTTGCTCGTTGCCGAATTCGTCGATCAGCACGGTTTTCAGGAAGCCCGAATTGACGATGTAGAGGGTGTCGAAGGGCTGGCCTATCGTGTGCACTCTTTGCCCGGTCTTGAATTGAACATGTTGGAACAGCAATTCGTCGGCGGCGATCGAGCAGGCTGTCGAAATATGCAGCAAATCACACACTTCCTTCAAATTCGACCACAAGCGTCCCTGGCGCTGGCGGCCAGCTTCCCCCGCAGGCGTTTGCGCGGCCGACGATGAAGTGGGGCGGATTTCTGACGTTTGCGTTGACAGCATGCTCATCTCCTGGTGACAGGTACTTCAAAGTTCGAATATCGGATAGCCGCGGACCGCTGATCGGCGGAGTTCGGCACGAAACCGGTCAGGCAAAGGTGCTGCGACGTGCGCTGACGGGCTTTGGGAGTTGACATAACCAGCCAGCAACTTGATTCACTGGTTTCAGTATGCCAACTGGGGTGCTTGATTGATATCAGCAGGCGCTGAATATGGAGGTAGGAGGTGACGCGCTCACGGTAGGATTGCTCCTACAGTGTATTTTTTTCGAATGAAAAATGGTATGCCGCCAATCAAGTCTTGAAAGGCGACAATAAACGGTGGGCGACAGCGTATTGCACCATTTCCGAGAGGGAACTCATGCCCATTTTTTGCATGATGCGGGTCTTGTGGGTACTCACCGTTTTCACGCTCAAGTGCAGGTTGTTGGCGATTTCCGTGATGGATTTGCCGGCCACGAGCAGGGAAAAGACTTCGAATTCCCGATCCGACAGCTGTTTGTGCAGCAAGCTTTCATTTGGCATCATGATATTGAGCACCAATTGCTCGGCCACTTCGGCGCTGATATAGGGCCGTCCGGACGCCACCTTGCGGATCGCGCCCACCAGCTGGGTGCCGGCGCTCTCCTTGGTCAAATAACCCTGGGCGCCGGCGCGGATGGCGCGCACGGCGTATTGCTCCTCTTCATGCATGGTGAGTATCAGAATCGCCAGCTTCGGCGCTTCGCTCTTGATTTGCCGGATCAGGTCGACGCCGCTGCGGCCGGGCATGGACAAATCGAGCAAGAGCAAATCGAAACCGCCCTGGCGCACGTGGCCCAGGACTTCGAAGCCATCGATGGCTTCGCCGACGATATCGATGTCGGGCGCGCCGTCGAGTATGCGCTTCAAGCCTTCGCGCATGATGGTGTGGTCGTCGGCAATGACAATGCGTATCATAGATAAATGGTGAGATGCCGCGTCCGGTGACGGACGGCGGCAAGTGTTAAGGGACGAACTGTTAGCCTGGCATATTACTCCAGACGGCGGCGATGTTTGCCATATCCTCAATATTGCCTATGCGGGCGCGCGCGGCTCCTTGATCAACCTGTGTACCAGCACCGGCAACTTGGAATGCGACAAGACCTTGTTGGTGACGCTGCCGAGCAGCAATTGTCCCCAGCCGCTGCGGCCGTGCGAGCCCATGAAGATCAAGTCGCAAGCATTTTGCCTGGCCACCTCGACGATTTTCAAGGCCGTGCTGTCGGAAAACGCCGTCAAGCCCTGGCAATTCAAGCCCCGCTTGGCGGCCGCGTCCAGGATGGCTTGCAGATGCTCGGCGCCGGCCTTGCTCATGGCGGCCCGGTATTCCTCCTCGCTGGGATAGCTGGGCGGAATGATTTCGATATACACGGGGTATTGGTATTCCGGCGCCACGTACAGGGCCAGGATATCGGCGTGCATTTGTTCGGCGAAGGCGACGCCGGCGCAAGCCGTCATATTGGAGACGGCGGATCCATCGGTGGTGATCAGAATCTTGCTATACATGGCAACTCCTCGAACAGATGGCACCTACGGGACGCAGAATCGCGCCCCCCCCTTTATTGTAGTCGCGATTTCTCCCGTTGTCTGGTTGTAAAGACTTGATATTGATCAACAACTCTGTCACTTGCGGCGCAATACGGACGACAAACAGACAGTTTGCCCGCTCGTAAGGGGGTGGCGACCCGATTTTTGCAAATAAGACGGCATTTGTTGCCCGCTGCGTGCTTTGCCCATCTATCCGATGTTAGTATTTCAAAATACCAGAGCGGGCGGCCATGTGCGCGCCGTCGCGTCCTGCCTGCGCGCCACCCGGAAATGCGCTTGAACAGGCGGGTGGCGCCCTGCTACACTCGCGTAAGCGGTGTTGCCGGAAGTCATCTTAGCGGTCATCTTATTGAGGCCGGTAAGCGATACTCACACGCAGGCGTCACATTTTTACAAATTATGGAGAAGCACGTACTATGACCAACGCCGCTGATGATTTCGACGCACTATTCGATGAAGTGTCCGCGCAACGTACGACGGAGCCCGCGCCGGCCCCCGCGCTGGCGGTAAAACCGGCCGCGCCGGCCGAAGACGATTTCGACGCCCTGTTCGATTCGGTGGCGTCCGCCGCTCCGGCTCCCGTGGCCGCGCCGCTGGCCGCCCCGGCTGCCGCGCCGCTGGCGGCCGCAACGCCGGCCGGCGGCGACGATCACGGCGAAGAAGTCGACAAGCCCATGTTCGAACGCCTGGGCGGCATCGTGCGCCTGCTGCACGATTCCCTGCGCGAACTGGGTTACGACAAGGCCCTGACGGAAGCGTCTTCGCAGATCGGCGACGCCCAGGATCGCCTGGAATATGTCGCCACCCTGACCGAGCAAGCCGCCAACAAGGTGCTCAACACGCTCGACGACGGCATGCCGGCGCAAGACGTGCTGTCGAAAAAAGCCAAGGAAATGGATGGCCGCTGGACGGCCCTGTTCGCCGGCAAACTCAGCCTGGACGAATTCAAGACCCTGGCCGGCGACTCCAAGCAATTCGCGCAAACCGTGGCCGAGGCCACCGAGGCGGAAAAAGCCCGGCTGCTGGAAATCATGATGGCGCAGGATTTCCAGGATATCACCGGCCAGCTGATCAAGAAAGTGGTGGCCATCACCAAGACGGTTGAACACGAACTGGCCGAGCTGCTGCGCGACAACGCGCCGCCGGCCGTGCGCGAAAAAATGGCGCACAAGCCGGTGCAACTGATGTCGGGCCCCTCAGTGCCGTCGGCGGCGCTGGATCAGGACAATGTCGATGACCTTCTTGCTGACCTGGGATTCTAATGGACGATATGCTCAAGGATTTTGTCGTCGAGGCGATGGATCTTGCGGTAAACGTTGAAGAGCACTTATTGCGTCTTGAACGCGATCCGGAAAACAAGGAAACCTTGAACGCGGTGTTCCGCTCCTTCCACACCATCAAGGGCGGAGCCGGTTTCATGAACTTGCCAGCCCTGGTGGCGGCCTGTCATTTGACTGAAAACCTGTTCGACGCCCTGCGCACGGGCGCCGCGCCGGTGACGCCGATCGCCATCGAGGCGGCGCTGCAGGCGTCCGGCTTCGTTGCCGACCAGCTCACCGAACTGGCCAACGGCGCCGCGCCGGAAAGCTTGCCGGCCATGCCGTCCGAACTGGAACTGATACTCACCAACGCCATCGAAGGCAAGGCCATGGCGCCCAAGGCGGCTCCGGCTCCGGCCGCGCCAGCCGCGCCAGCCGC
>DMYQ01000274.1:0-2121 GCA_003482555.1 Janthinobacterium sp.
TGCGCCACGCCAAGCAAAAGGCGGAAGACGCGACCCGGCAAAAGTCTGAATTCCTGGCCAATATGAGCCATGAAATGCGCACCCCGCTGGCCGGCGTGATCGGCATGCTCGGCTTCGCCTTGCGCGACGCCCTGCTGCAAGAGGGCACGCGGGCGCAGATCTTGCGCGGCCAGGCGAACGCCCAGTCCCTGCTGGCCATCATCAACGATCTGCTCGACTTCTCCAAGATCGAGGCCGGCAAGCTGAGCATCGAAAACATCGATTTCGCGCTGGGCGCCGCCATCGAAAACGTGGTCAGCCTGTTCGAGGAACAGGCGGCGGCGCGCAGCGTCGGCTTCGCCGTCGAATTCGCGCCCGACTTGCCGGCCTTCGTGGTGGGCGATCCGACCCGCCTGCGCCAGGTGCTGGTCAACCTGGTCGGCAACGCCTTCAAATTCACCCAGCGCGGCGCCGTCGGCGTGCGCGTGGAGCGGGCCGGCGCGCTGCCGGGGTCGGGCGGCCGGGGCGTGAGCCTGATACGCTTTTCCGTGCGCGACTCCGGCATCGGCATCGCCGCCGATGCGCTGCCGCGCCTGTTCCAGCAATTCGAGCAGGCCGACAGCAGCACCACGCGGCGCTACGGCGGCACCGGGCTGGGCTTGGCGATCTGCCGCCAACTGGTCGACCTGATGCACGGCGAGATCACGGCCACCAGCGTGCCGGGCGTGGGCAGCACCTTCAGCTTCACCTTGCCGCTGGCCGACGGCGTGGCGCCGCCGCTGCTGCCTTTGGTGACACGCGAGCCGCACAGCCACCAGTTGCGCGTGCTGTGCGCCGAGGATTTTCCGACCAATCAAATCATCATCCGCGTCATGCTGGAAGAGCTGGGGCACCGGGTCGACGTGGCCGCCAACGGCGCCCTGGCGGTGGCGGCCTGCGCCAGCACACGCTACGACCTGATCCTGATGGATGGACGCATGCCGGAACTGGACGGTGCCGACGCCACCCGCCTGATCCGTGCCGGCGGCCCGCCCGACGCGCCGGTGCGCGACCAGGAATTGATGATCATCGCGCTCACCGCCAACGCCAGCGAGGAAGACCGCAGCCGTTATCTGGCGGCCGGCATGGACGATTTCCTGACCAAGCCGATCGACGAGGCGGCCCTGCACCTGCACCTGGCGCGCGCCATCGAACGCCAGTTGCAGCGCGGCTTCATGTTGCCCCTGATGCCGGCGCGCGCGGCGCAAGCGCCGTCGAGCGCTGAACTCGATGCCATGTTCGGCGTGGCCCCGGCCCCGTCTTCGGCCCCGGGCCGGGAACGGCGCGTTGGCGACTTGCGGCGGCGCTTGCGCGACGCTTTCGCCGGCGACGTCGCGGCCCGCCTGGAAGCGCTCGACACGGCGCTGGCGGAGCTCGACCGCGATGGCGCCGGCCGCCTGCTGCACGGCCTCAAGGGCAGCGCCGCCTATCTGGACGAGGTGGAATTGCATCTGCTGTGCAGCGAGCTGGAAGAGGCGGTCGACCAGGGATCATGGCCGACGCTGCGGGCCGGTCTGCCGCATCTGCGCGAGCTGCTGGGGCGGATACATTAGATTTTCGGTACGTGAAACGAGGTGGCTACTTGGTATAATGTAATATTGATGCAACGATCATGGCGTCGCCGCCGGGCGGCCGGACGCGGCAGGCATTGGAGAAGTACATGAAAGTATTGGTGGTAGACGACGATGTCGTGTCGCGCATGGTATTGATGCACTTGATCGACAGTTGCGGCACCTTCGACATCGTCGAAGCCGAGGATGGCGTCGACGCCTGGGAGCAGTTGGAAAACGGCCTGCGCCCGGCGATCTGCTTTTGCGATTTGCGCATGCCGCGCCTGTCCGGCATGGAATTGCTGCAGCGCGTCAAGGGCGACGCCACCCTCAACACCATGCCGCTGGTGCTGGTGTCTTCGGCCACCGACCGTGAAACCGTGCAGCACGCGACCCAGTCGGGCGCGGCCGGCTACATCGTCAAACCCTTCCAGGCCGACCAGGTGCGCGTGCACCTGGGCGCCTACCTCGACCAGGCCGCCAGCGGCTACGAACACCTGGCCGAAACGCCGTCGGCCACCCAGCACCGGCTCGGCATCGGCAGCGATCGGCT
>DMYQ01000274.1:2317-3110 GCA_003482555.1 Janthinobacterium sp.
TTGCACGGGGCGGCGGCGGCGCTGGCCATCTTCGGGCCGGGACAATTGTTCAGCGCCGCCCTGCAACCAGTGCTGGCCGACGTGGTGCGGGCCGTGATCCACCAGGCCGGCCTGGTGCGCCAGCAAAGCATGCAAGTTTCTTGAAAAGCCCAGATAGAAAGCCCAGATAGCGCTTGATGTCGAGATAGTTTAGGTTTAAAGTATCTGCTCAGGCATACAAGCTCAGGGCGACCATGACCAGACCGACTGCCGCAGCACCCGGCTTCACCGCCCACCTCGACCCGTTCGCGCGCGCGCATTTGCCGCCGCCATCCCAGTGGCCGGAGCTGCGCTTCGACCTGGCCGGGCTGGACTATCCGGCGCGCCTGAATTGCGTCGCCGCGCTGCTCGACGCGGGCGCCGCCGGGGTTGGCGGGACTGGCGGGGCGCGCATGGCGATCCGCTCCGAACACGAAAACTGGAGCTATGCCCAGTTGCGCGACAAGGTCGACCGCATCGCCCACGTGCTGCGCGCCGATCTGGGCCTGGTGCCCGGCAACCGCGTGCTGCTGCGCGGCGCCAACAACCCGATGATGGCGGCTTGCCTGCTGGCCGTGCTCAAGGCCGGCTGTGTCGCCGTGCCCACCATGCCGCTGCTGCGCGCGCGCGAACTGGCGGCCATCGTCGACAAGGCCGCAGTCAACTTTGTGCTGTGCGCGGCCGGCCTGCGCGCCGAACTCGACGCGCTGGCGGCGCCGCCGGCCATGCTCTGCTTCGGCGCCGCCGGAGCGCCGGGCACCCTGGAGACGCTGAT
>DMYQ01000267.1:0-3912 GCA_003482555.1 Janthinobacterium sp.
ACGGACAGAAACATGTTGCGTCGCCCCATAGTCATCGTCCCCGCCTGCGTCAAGCGCATCGGCGCCCACGCCTACCACACGGCGCAGGACAAATATCTCGACGCCGTCGTCACGGGCGCGGGTTGCATGCCGCTGGTGCTGCCGGCGCTGGGCGCGGCGGTCGACCTGGAAGCGGTACTGGCGACGGCGGACGGCATCATGCTGACCGGCTCGCCGTCCAATGTGCACCCCAGCCACTACGGCGAAGACGTGCGCGATGCCACCCTGCCGCAGGACGCCGCGCGCGACGCCACCACTCTGCCCCTGATACGCGCCGCCCTCAAGCTGGGCATCCCCCTGATCGCCGTGTGCCGCGGTTTCCAGGAAATGAACGTGGCCCTGGGCGGCAGCCTGCACCAGGCGGTGCAGGAAGTGGACGGCATGCGGGATCACCGCGAAAAACCGAAGCTGAGCCTGGACCAACAATACGGCCCGGCCCACCGCGTGCTGCTGCGAGCGGGCGGGCGCCTGGCGCACATGCTGGACGGCGCCAGCGAGATCATGGTCAATTCCCTGCACGGGCAGGGCATCGCCCGCCTGGCGCCGGGGCTGGCGGTGGAGGCGCGCGCCGACGACGGCCTGGTCGAAGCCTACACCGTGGCCGCCGCGACCGGCTTCACCTTGGCCGTGCAATGGCACCCGGAGTGGCGCATCGCCCACAACCCCGATTCAATGAGGATGTTTGTCGCATTCGGCCAGGCTTGCCGCGACTATCAAAAACAGGGAGGCGCATGAAGACCTACGAACAATGGGCGCGGCGGGTTCCTTAGCTATCCTGGCCCGCACCTTCCCTACCTTTCGCAGCGTCAGCGGCCAGCCGGCCCGGCGCCTGATTCAGACAATAGAGAGAAATACATGGCAATTCGCGAAAACTTTACCTACACCGACATGGACCTGTGGTTGAACGAAAAGCGGGTCACGGAAATCGAATGCCTGGTGCCCGATTTGACGGGCGTGGCGCGCGGCAAGATTCTGCCGCGCGGGAAATTCACCCAGGAGCGCGGCATGCGCATCCCGGAAGCGGTGCTGGGCATGACCGTGACCGGCAACTATCCGGTCGACGACGCCGCCTACGACCGCGCCATTTCGGCCACCGACCGCGACATGATACTCAAGGCCGATCCGACCACCATCACCATGGTGCCCTGGGCCACCGACCCGACCGCGCAAGTGATTCACGACTGCTATTTCGCCGATGGCGCGCTGGTCGATTTCGCGCCCCGCTCGGTGCTCCGGCGGGTGCTGAAACTGTACGCCGACAAGGGCTGGAAGCCGGTCGTCGCGCCCGAGCTGGAGTTTTACCTGACGGCGAAAAACATCGATCCCGACCTGCCCCTGAAACCGCCGATCGGCCGCAGCGGCCGTGCCGAAACCAGCCGCCAGGTGTACAGCATCGACGCCGTCAACGAGTTCGATCCCCTGTTCGAGGACATCTACGATTACTGCGAACTGATGAACCTCGACGTCGACACCCTGATTCATGAAATCGGCGCCGGCCAGATGGAAATCAACTTCCTGCACGGCGATCCGCTGGGGCTGGCCGACAAGGTCTTCTTCTTCAAGCGCACCCTGCGCGAGGCCGCGCTGAAGCACGATATGTACGCCACCTTCATGGCCAAGCCGATGGCCGGCGAGCCGGGTTCGGCCATGCATGTGCACCAGAGCGTGGTCGACGCCAAGACCGGCTTGAACATCTTCAGCAACGAGGACGGCTCCGCCGCCGCCATCTTCAAGCACTACATCGGCGGCCTGCAGCGCTATATGCCGTCGGCCATGGCGATCGTCGCGCCGTATGTGAATTCCTACCGCCGCATCGTGCGCCACACGGCCGCCCCCATCAACATCCAGTGGGGCCTGGACAACCGCACGGTCGGTTTCCGCGTGCCGGAATCGGGCGTGCAGGACAGGCGCGTGGAAAACCGCATCATCGGCGCCGACGCCAACCCTTATCTGGCCCTGGCCGTGACCCTGGCCTGCGGCTACCTGGGCATGGTTGAACAGCTGGAGCCGACCCCGATGACGGTGGGCAGCGCCTACGACTTGAAGTTCGAGCTGCCCCAGGGTCTGCCGGAAGCGCTGCAAGCCCTGCGCGCCGAAGACAAGCTGCGCTCCGTGCTGGGCGAGCGCTTCATCGATGTGTATGCGGCCATCAAGGACCTGGAACACCAGGAATTCATGACCGTCATCAGTCCGTGGGAACGCGAGCATTTGCTGCTGCACGTATAAACGAGCGCGCACCGAGCACTTTTTAAAGGATCATCATGGCATCGAACCCCCTGGCGCCCAGCGCCGCATTAGTCGCGTCCGTCAAACAGTCGGCGGCGCAGCCGGCCTTGTACGACACGGCCGCCATCCAGAAGCTGGACTCGGCCCACTACCTGCACCCGTTCACCGATTTCCAGGACTTGAATGCCAAGGGCGCGCGCGTGATGGTGCGCGGCGACGGCATTTATCTGTGGGATTCGCAGGGCAAGAAACTGCTCGACGGGATGTCCGGCCTGTGGTGCGTGAACGTCGGTTACGGCCGCACCAGCATCTCGGAAGCCGTGTATCGGCAGATGGAGACGCTGCCCTTCTATAACAGCTTCTTCAACACCACCAATGTGCCGGCCGTGCTGCTGGCGGCCAAGCTGGTGGCGCTGGCGCCGCCCCAGTTCAATCACGTCTTCTTCACCGGCTCCGGCTCGGAAGCCAACGACACCAATCTGCGCATGGTGCGGCGCTACTGGGATCTGCTGGGCCAGCCGGAACGGCACACCGTCATCAGCCGCCACAACTCGTATCACGGCAGCACCGTGGCCGGCGCCTCGCTGGGCGGCATGGATGGCATGCACGCCCAGGGCGGCTTGCCGATTCCCGGTATCGTCCACATCGGCCAGCCGAATTATTTCGAGGGTGGCAAGGGCATGACGGAAGACGCCTTCGGCCTGCTGGCGGCGTCCTGGCTGGAACAGAAAATCCTGGAAGTGGGCGCCGACAAGGTGGCTGCCTTCATCGGCGAACCGGTGCAGGGCGCCGGCGGGGTGCTGATCCCGCCCGCCACCTATTGGCCGGAAATCCAGCGCATCTGCGACAAGTACGGCATCCTCTTGATCGCCGATGAAGTCATCTGCGGCTTCGGCCGCCTCGGCAAGTGGTTCGCCTCCGAGCTGTTCGGCATCAAGCCGGATCTGATCACGTTTGCCAAGGGCGTCACATCCGGTTACATTCCCCTGGGCGGGGTGCTGGTGGGCGACCGCGTGGCCGACGTCTTGATCGCAAAGGGCGGCGACTTCAATCACGGCTTCACGTATTCCGGGCATCCGGTGGCGTGCGCGGCGGCGCTGGAAAACATCCGCATCCTGGAAGACGAGAAGCTGGTGCAAAAGGTGTTTGATGATACCGGCCCGTATCTGAAGGAGCGCTTCGCCACCCTGGGCACGCATCCCCTGGTCGGCTTCGCGGACAGTTGCGGCTTCGTCGCCGGCCTGAATCTGGTGCGCAAGAAGGCGGCCGAGGCGCACGACTGCGAGCTGTTCGACGCCGGGCAGGGCGTGGGCATGATTTGCCGCGGCTATATGTTCGGCAACGGCATGATCATGCGCGCCGTCGGCGATCGCATGATCATCGCGCCGCCGCTGGTGATGAGCCGGGCGCAAATCGATGAAATGATCGCGCTGATCCGCGACTGCCTGGATCAGACTTATGCCGACCTGCAGGCGCGCGGCTGGGTGTAGGCCGCCGGGTGAGGGAAAAATGGTGGGAAGCGCAAAGCTTGCTTGACGAGCGCGTGTTGTGGTCGTATAAAAAAGGTTGGGAAGAAATCAATTCAAACTGATACACTAGGGGATAAAAAATGACTTTACGTCCGGCTCTGCGGTTGAAGAAGAAAAT
>DMYQ01000267.1:4159-4332 GCA_003482555.1 Janthinobacterium sp.
GAAAAGGTTCTCAATGTGTATAACTGGTCGGACTACATCGCCGAAGACACCATCAAGAACTTTGAAAAGGAAACCGGGATCAAGGTGCGCTACGATAACTTCGACAGCAACGAAGTGCTGCACGCGAAGCTGGTGGCCGGCAAGACCGGTTACGACATCGTGGTGCCGTCGGC
>DMYQ01000267.1:4648-5043 GCA_003482555.1 Janthinobacterium sp.
GTCGGCATCAATGTCGACAAGGTCAAGGCCGCGCTCGGATCCATGCCGATGCCGGACAACGCCTGGGATTTGATCTTCGATCCGAAATACGCCTCCAAGCTGAAGTCCTGCGGCATCTCGATGCTCGACTCGCCCTCCGAAATCCTGCCCGCCGCCCTGCAATACCTGAACAAGCCGCCCTTTTCCAAGGTCAGCTCCGACTACCAGGAGGCCGGCCGCCTGCTGCAGACCATCCGTCCCTACGTGACCCTGTTTTCTTCCTCCGGTTATATCAACGACGTGGCCAACGGCTCGATCTGCCTGGCGCTGGGCTGGTCGGGCGACATCAACATCGCCCGTCAGCGCGCCATCGACGCCAAGAACGGCAACCACATCACGGCCCTGATCCCGAAAAC
>DMYQ01000267.1:5329-5684 GCA_003482555.1 Janthinobacterium sp.
CGCATGATCGTTCCCGAGCCGACCAACGCCGACATCCGCCGTACGATGACGCGCGTCTACACCAAGTTTAAAACCGGACTGTAAGCCCGTCGGTACACCGCTCCCGCCCGTCACGCGCGACGGGAGCGGCCGCCGCATGTCCGTCGCACCCGTTTTTTCGACCCTTTCCGACCATTGTGTACGCATTCCGTACCCATTTTTGTACTGTCTTAATCATGCCGATCGCACCGCCCGCCGCACCATCCACCGCCTTGGCCGCCGACCCCGGCCAGCCCTTTTTACTGATCGATAAGCTGGTCAAGGAATTCGATGGCGTGCGCGCCGTCGACGATATCTCGGTCGCCATCAACAAGGG
>DMYQ01000267.1:5947-6119 GCA_003482555.1 Janthinobacterium sp.
TGCGCATGCTGGCCGGCTTCGAGACGCCGACCGCCGGCCGCATCGTCCTGGACGGCCAGGACATCGGCAACGTGCCGCCCTATCAGCGCCCGATCAATATGATGTTCCAGTCCTACGCCCTGTTCCCGCACCTGTCGGTGTGGGACAACGTCGCCTTCGGCCTGCGCCGCGA
>DMYQ01000267.1:6390-9021 GCA_003482555.1 Janthinobacterium sp.
AACATCATCGAACAGGTCGGCGTGACCTGCGTGATGGTGACCCACGACCAGGACGAAGCCATGAGCATGGCCACCCGCATCGCCGTCATGAGCGAGGGCCGCATCCTGCAGGTGGGGGCGCCGGGCGAGATTTACGAAACCCCGAACTGCCGCTTCGTCGCCGACTTCATCGGCAGCGTCAACATGTTCGAGGGCCGCCTGGTGGACGATGAGCCGGACCACGTGGTGATCGAATCGCCCGAGGGCCGGCATTACGTCAACCACGGCATCACCGGCACCCTGGGCATGGCCGTCTCGGTTGCCGTGCGGCCCGAAAAGATCGGCCTGCAGGTGGAGGCGCCGACGCCCGAGCAGCGCGCCTCGGCGGCGGAGCACGGCTACAACTGCGCCCAGGGCGTGATCTCGGCCATCGCCTACTTCGGCAACGAGACGCGCTACCACGTCATCCTCGACAGTGGCCTGGAATTGAAGGTCGCGCGCACCAACGCGGCGCGTCACGACAGTTCGCACCTGGCGCGCGAGCAGCGCGTGCACGTCTGGTGGGACGGCGCCGACATCGTGGTACTGACCCGCTGAGACGACCATGACTTCCAAACGCCTGCTCCAATCGCTGCGCAATCTGCCGACCTTCAAATGGCTCAGCGGGCGCAACTTCGTCATCGCCGTGCCCTACGCCTGGCTGACCATGGCTTTCCTGGTGCCCTTCCTGATCGTGCTGCGCATCAGCTTCACGGAAATGGAAAACGCCGGCAATCCCTTCGGCCACCTGTTTTCGTATGTCGACGGCGCCGTGCTGCTGAAGGTGAAGATCTCGAACTACCTGTTCATCACCCAGGACGACCTGTACGTGCTGACCTATCTGAGTTCGCTCAAGTTCGCCGCCATCACGACCGCGCTCTGCCTGTTCATCGGCTACCCCTTCGCCTACTTCATGGCGCGCGCCAAGGCCACGCTGCGGCCGGTGCTGATGATGCTGGTGATGCTGCCGTTCTGGACCTCCTTCCTGCTGCGCATCTACGCCTGGAAGGGCATCCTGGCCAACCACGGCATCCTCAACGACCTGTTGATCAAGCTGGGCCTGATCGCCGAACCGCTGCACATGATGAATACCCAGTTCTCGCTCATCATCGGCATGGTCTACGCCTACCTGCCCTTCATGATCTTGCCGCTGTACGCCAATCTGGTGAAGATGGACGTGCGCTTCCTGGAAGCGGCGGCCGACCTGGGTGCGACGCCGCTGCAAACCTTTTGGCGCATCACGGTGCCGCTGTCGAAGTCGGGCATCATCGCCGGCTCCATGCTGGTGTTCATTCCGGCGGTCGGCGAGTACGTCATCCCCGAGCTGCTGGGCGGCCCGGAAACGCTGATGATAGGCCACGTGCTGTGGGATGAATTCTTCACCAATAACGACTGGCCGATGGCTTCCTCGGTGACGGTGGTGGTGATCCTCCTGATCCTGGTGCCGATGGCGATTTTTAACAAGTACAAGGCTGACCAGGAGGGACGCGCATGAACGGTTCGACACTCATCCAGCGCTGGTTCGGGCGCGGCTGGCTCTCGCTGGGCTATCTTTTCCTGTACCTGCCGATCCTGGTGCTGATCGTCTTTTCCTTCAACAGCTCGCGCCAGGACATGGTGTGGAGCGGCTTTTCGACGCGCTGGTACCACGAGCTGCTGAGCGACACCGAAATCATTTCCGGCTTCCTGCTGTCGATGAAGATCGCCCTGATGGCGGCCTGCTCTTCGGTCTTGCTGGGCACCTTTGCCGCCTTCGTGCTGAACCGCTACCAGCGCTTCCGCGGCCGCACCCTGTTTTCCGGCATGGTCAGCGCGCCCCTGGTGATGCCGGAAGTGATCATCGGCTTGTCGCTGCTGCTGATGCTGGTGTCGGTGCAAAAGATGTTCGGCTTCCCGGAGCGCGGCATGTTCACGATCTGGATCGGCCACACCCTGCTGGGCATGGCGTACGCCGCCGTGGTGGTGCAGTCGCGCCTGCAGGAAATGAGCAAGTCGCTGGAAGAGGCGGCGATGGATCTGGGCTGCCGTCCGCACCAGGTCTTCTTCCTCGTCACCCTGCCCAACATCACGCAAGCGCTGGCCTCGGCCTGGCTGCTGACCTTCACCCTGTCGCTGGACGACGTGGTGCTGTCGGCCTTCCTGTCCGGGCCCGGCTCCTCGACCATGCCGATCGTGATTTTTTCGCGCGCCAGGCTGGGGCTGGACCCGCGCGTGAACGCCGTCGCGGCGCTGACGATCCTGGTGGTGACGATTGCCGTCATCGTTTCCAGCGTCATGCTGGCGCGCGCCGAACGGCTGCGTCAGAAACAGATTTCAGCCGCCTTCAAGGCGGATACCGAGTAGTCGTTCACAACAATAAAACCTGAGGGAGTAGTCATGCACTTGCTGAAGAAACTTGTGATCGCCGTCGCCATCGCCTATCCATCCCTGGCCATGGCACAAAGTACCCAGGAACTGAAGGCCGAGCTGGAAGCGCTGAAGATCCACGTCAAGCATCTGGAAGCGATGATCGACAAGGTTGGCGCGCAGGCGCAGCAAGCCACGGCGCAGGCGGCCGCCGCCAACGCCCGGGCGCAGGCCACGGCCCAGACCCAGGCCCAGGCCCAGGCCCAG
>DMYQ01000353.1:0-3448 GCA_003482555.1 Janthinobacterium sp.
CGGCCTCTTTTCCCTGATAGCTCAGTTGGTAGAGCGACGGACTGTTAATCCGCAGGTCCCTGGTTCGAGTCCAGGTCGGGGAGCCAGAATACAGAAAAAAACCACGAGAAATCGTGGTTTTTTTTCGGCCCTCTTATTGCGCGGACGCAAATCAAGGCCATTCGAGCCGGCATTCGAGGCCGGGTGGAGCCGGTATGTTAGGCATCGAACTGTGCGGCGGACGATCGTCGCCTACAGTGGGATTTTCCACTGCGTGTGAAAGCGGACGTCGATATGAAAAATCCATTCATGAGCATGTTCCTCAGCCATGCGAACCGGGCCGCGAATCAAGTCGCCGCAGTCGCGAGGGCGCAGGCGACGCCGTCGTGAAGCTGGAAACGGCCAAGAACGTCAAGCAGATGACACGGATCTGGAAGGACGCGCTGTTCCCATTGGCGCCGCGGGCCAGGAGGGCGCGCCGCAAATAATCCGGCCTTTCGCGCCCGCGTTCCCGGCGGGACTCGCTTCGATATGGAAGCGGGCGGGGAAACGATTCAAAGATCGCGCGGCGCGGTCCTTAGTGCGACATCAACACCGGTAGCGTCATCGCTTCCAGGATGGCGCGCGTGGCGCCGTCCAGCAACACCTCGCGCAAGCGCGAATGGCCGTAGCAGCCCATTACCAGCAAGTCGGCGCCGCAGTCGACCGCCAGCGACAGCAGGGCGCCGCCGATGTCGTCGGGCGTGAACTTTTCCCTGACGTTGACCGTGACGCCGTGGCGGGCCAGATATAGCGCGATATCGGCGCCGGGCTGGGCCCCGTGCACGCCGGGGCGCTGGTTTGGATTGAGGACGGCGACCTCGACCCGGCCGGCCCGCTTGAGCAGAGGCAGGGCGTTGTGCACGGCGCGGCGCGCCTCGAGGCTGCCGTTCCAGGCCAGCAGGATGGTGCTTCCCACGCCAGTCGCCGTGCTCGCTTGGCTGGCGTAGGGGACGATCAGCACCGGGCCGCCGGAATGCAGGATCACGTACTCGGGGAAGTCGAGGCCGAGCGCCGGGGCCGGCTGATCCGGATGGCTCTGGCCCACCACGACCAGGTCGCAATAGCGCGCGTTCAGGCTGATGCCGGCCGCCGCCTCGTCGTCGATCAGGCGCCGTTCAAACGAGGACAGGCCGGCTTGTTGGACGATCGTGTCGAATCGGTCCAGCGCGCCGTGCGCCCGTTGCCGCAGGATGTACAGGTAGGGGGCGATGGCGGGGTCGTCGGGGTGGGCCGTCACCGTCTGGCGCAGGAACATCGACACGCCGGTGGCGGCCGCGCCGATCAAATGGGCGCCGTCGGCGACGGCAAGGCGGGCGGCGATGCCGACGCGTTCCCCGGCGCGTTCGGATTCATCCACGTGCACGAGTATGGTTTTGTAAGACATGTTGCCGCCTCCGCTGTTGGTCGAAAATCCAGCCAGCGCGCGCTGGTCTGGTTCGGCGTTCAGAGTAGCAATTTCAAGGTCGTGTTTCCGGCGCGAATGACGATTGCTTGCGCGGCGTCAAGCGCCCGGCGTCCGCCGGCCGGCGTGGCGACCTGCTACACACGGGGGGAGGCGTGAAAGCCGTCGAAATCGTGTTTGCCGATGGTCACGCCGTGCTGGCGCAGGATGGCGTCGGCGGCCGTGATATGGAAAAAGAAATTGGGCAGCGCGTATTGCAGCAAAAAAACGTCGCCGTCCAGCGTCAGCGTGGCGTCGCCGGCGCGCGAACTGACGGCGCGCCGGGCGGCGCCCTCGAACGCCGCCGGCGCCAGCGCGTCCAGCCAGGCGACGCTGGCCGCGAGGCGCGCGCGCAAGCCGGCGAAGCCGGTTTCCGGCGCGCCGTGCAGGAGCTTGTCGGTGCCGCTCAATAGCGCGCAGGTGCGCAGCGCGAAGTCGTCCGCGATTTGCACCTGCTCAAGAAGGGCGCCATGTCGGGTGCCAGCCGCGCTTCCAGCAGCGCGGCCGGGCCGGCACCGGTGATGGCGATGTGCGCGTCGGCCCGTTGAACCAGCGCGGACAGTTGGTTCAGGTAGCGGGTGAAAACGGGAACGTAACTTTGGTGCATGGAGGGTGGCATGGGGCGTCTCGGCGTGGTTGATGGGTGCTTGTCGCGCCCGATTGTAACGCGGCGCAACGCCCGCTGCGCGCGCCATCGTCACCGGGGCCGCGCATGTGTTTGTCGCGAGGCCTGCGAACGGCCTTGCACCGACCGCGCCCGGCCGAATGTAGCGCCATGCATCGCGGCGGATTTTTTTCCCGGCGCAAGCGTGCAATAATCACGCGGATGTCGCCGCCCACTTGGCGTCCATAAAAATCATCTCGGAGACAATATGCAAAAATTCCTCGCTGGGGCCGCCATCGGCATCGCGATGTTCGGGCAGCAGGCGCTCGCGGCCGACCACGGCACGGCCGCCGAGGCGGTGGCGATGACCAAGAAGGCTGTCGCCTATATCCAGAAGAACGGCCAGGAAAAAGCGTTTGCCGAATTTTCCAACATGTCCAACAAGACCTTCCATGATCGCGACTTGTACATTTTCGTATATGACGCCAAAGGGGTGGCGCGCGCGCATGGCAGCAATCCCGGGATGGTTGGCATGAACTTGATCTCCATGCGCGATAGGGATGGAAAATACATCATCAAGGAATTCATCGCCCTCACCAACGGTCCCGCCGGCAAGGGCTGGGTCGCCTATAAATGGCCCAATCCAATCACGGACACCGTCGACAATAAAGTCGCTTACGTCGAAAAGGCGGGGAACTTCATCGTCGGCTCCGGTATCTACAAATAGGCAGTGGACAGGGAGGAGGGCGCAAACGCTTCCTCCTGCGTGTTTCGCGACGGTGAAATGACGATGCCAAGTCGATCGATGCGCGTCGGCCTCAATGTGCTTTCAGCGCGCACGGAATCAACGCTTCCCATACCGCCTTTTGCGTCGTCAGCAAGTCCCGCGGATCGGTATATCGGGCCAGTTTGTTCCAGTCCCACTGGACGAACAATTTGCGTTGCGGATCCACCAGCAGGGATAGGCCGAGGAATCGACCCGACAATGTTTTTTTGTTGAGCGTCAACAATTGCGCGTTCTCCGGCAACGCACGGCGCTCCAATGTCACGCCAGAGCGCGCGGCCACGTCTTCCAGCCAGCGTTCGCGCCAGCGCGCCTGTTCGTCGAAGTCCGCGCTTGGGGGGCGATCCAGTTTGACTTGGGCCACGGCATCGCCGCCACCCACCTGAAGCAGGGAAAACGTCAGGCGCCCTTCCAGCGCGACCCAATAGCGTTCGCCTTGCACTTCAATACCATACCCGCCCACATCTTGACTGGCCACTGTCGAACCGGTCTTGAAGGATGAGCCCAGGCATTCGCCATGGCGTTGCGCGACGCTGGCCAGCGCCGGCTCGTCGGCCTTGGCGCACACCGCCAGCGGCAAGGCGAGGCAAGCGCCGGC
>DMYQ01000353.1:3690-5656 GCA_003482555.1 Janthinobacterium sp.
GACAGGTGGCGCGGCGCGCGCATGCTCCTCAGTCGCTCAACACCGATATCTCCACTGTTCGTAAGAATCGGCGTTCTGGGTTCTCGTGTTTGATCCGCCTGCCCGATCCGTGAATTTTGCTCGCGGTATGTGGGATATCGAACTGTGCCGAGGACGATTGGCGCCTACAGTGAGTGCTCCACATTATATGGAAGCGGGTATCGCCATGAAAAACCCATTTATGAGCATGTTTCTCAGTCAGGCCAATCGCGTTGCCAATCAGATGGCCGGCACCGCCAGGGCGCAAGCGACGGCGGCAGTCAAGCGGGAAACGGCAAGGAACGTCAACCAGATGACCAAGGTTTGGACGGACGCGCTGTTTCCGCTGGCACGCCCCGTCAAAAGCAAGAAAAGGATCAGCCGCAAATAAGGTAGAGCGTGGACTTGCGGCCAAAACCAGTGGCCGCCAGAGGTGTTTATGCCGGAAAGCATGTGGTGCGTCAGCGTGCGGCTCTCCGGCTCCCCGCCTCAAGGATCGACAAAGACATCGAAGCGGATATTCAGCGGACTGCCCCATGAAATCTCCACCCAGGCGAAGAAGCCGCCGTTGAACGGCGCGATGTTGTAGACGGCCATCTTGGCGGCGCCGATGAAGCGGTGCTGGGCGTCGGTGCTGAACTCGCTGATATTGACGAACACCCGCGAATTGGCGGTAATGCGGGTGTCGTTGAAGCGCACCGCGTGAAACACGCCGTTCGCGCGCCAGGTGTAAAACTCCGTAAAGGCGGCGCCGCTCAGGGCGACGTCCTGCGCCTTGGCGGCCTCGCCCTCGCCAGTTTTCCCGAGTACGGGAAGGTCGCTGATGTTTTCGGCCAGGTTGCTGCCCGTCCGATTCTCTTTCTTCATATCCATGATGTACCTCCTGTGGTTCGACCCGTGTCTCGTCGGGATACCGTACGCCCCATCCTGTCCTGCAGGCCGATGATGTTTGCCATACTTTGCCGTGGCAAAGTGGTAATCAATTCTAGGGCAGGAAACTGGGAATATGTGGGCCGGGGACGACAATAGCGCGGCAAGTTTGAGATGCAGCAAACCGAGGCAAAACAGAATTTCACCGCGTAATCTATTGCCGAATTTTTGACGCGGGCGCAACTGGATGGACGGATGACCGATGACTGTTAAGCTGACGCTATTCCGGGCACGCGTCCCGGAAAAATCAACGGGGACGAGGATGCCATTTCTGAGCTTGAACGGGGGCGAGCGGATTTATTACGAAACCATACAGGGCGAGCCGGGCAAGCCTTGCCTGGTGTTTTTGCACGAGGGTCTGGGTTGCGTCGCCATGTGGAAGGATTTTCCCACCCAGCTGTGCCGCGCCACCGGGTGCGCCGGCCTGGTGTATGACCGGCTCGGCTACGGCCAGTCGGCGCCCTTGACGGCAAGACGCGAAATCCACTATCTGCACGCGTACGCCCTGTGCGAATTGCCGCAAGTGCTGGCGCAAGTGATACCGGGGCGCGAGCATATCCTGATCGCGCACTCCGACGGCGGCAGCATGGCCCTGATATATGCGGCGCAGCGCCCGCCCGGCCTGCGCGCCATCGTCACCGAGGCCGCGCACGTGCGCGTCGAAGCGATGACCCTGGCCGGCGTGCGCGTGGCCGACGCCGCCTTCGACGCCGGCAAGCTGCGCGCCCTGGCCCGCTATCACGGCGACAAGACGGAAACCACCTTCAAGGCGTGGTCGGAGACCTGGTTGTCGTTCGGATTCCAGTTCTGGAATATCGAATACCTGTTGCCGTCGATCGAGTGCCCGGCCTTGATCGTGCAGGGCACCGAAGATCAATATGGCAGCGAAGCCCAGGTCGACGCCATCGCCCTGCGCGCCGCGCGTGCGCGCAAGGCGATGCTGCCACATTGCGGCCACGCCCCGCACCAGGAAATGCCGCGCGAGACGCTGGCGCTGATGGGCGACTTCCTGCGCGAA
>DMYQ01000353.1:5815-8236 GCA_003482555.1 Janthinobacterium sp.
CATGTGATAGCTCAAGCACGCCGGCGCACCGAGCGGCAGAATAATTGCGGACAGGACGCCGACTCGGCCACGGCGCGGCGCAAGCATGGGCGCACGGACGGCGGCGTCGGCACCATGCTCCAGATTGGCAAGAATACGGTTGTGTTCGCCCTGCGCACGCTGGCCCAACAAGTGTGGACCCGTTCCAGGTTTTGACGGTTGCAAAATATCACCTCCAAACTTGATGCAAGTTTCACCACGTATTTTTTAAGGGCTTACGATTGAGCGATCCCAAGCACTGTGCGCGCGGAGCCCCTCATGCTCATTGTCCAGATGTTGCTGTATTTCATGTTGGCCTGCTTCGCCGGCTGGCTCTTGCTGTTTCCCGGCGGCCGAAACTTGCTGCTGCAATCGATGGTTAATTTCGGGCTGGGTTTCCAGCGCGGCGCGCGGCGTGTCAACCGCGCCGGCACCGGCCGCGCCGTCACATTGAACCGGGCCGCGCGTTCGCGTCCGGTGCGCGGCTGGCATTTCCTGGCCCGCCACCGCTGGCTGTCGCTGGCGGCGTGCGTGCTGCTGGGTGCGCCGCCCACCCTGGCCTGGATGGCGGGCGACGACACGATGCTGGGCGGCTACGACAGCGACAGCCCCGCCGTCGACGAGAAAGTCAGCGAACTGCTGGAGGGCGAGCAACTGATCCCGCCGCCGACGCCACCACCGCTGGTCTTCCGCACACTGGAAGTGACGCAACTGCGGCCTCTGCTGGGCGGCGCCAGCCGCAACTGGGGCATGCTCGATCATGATTTTTCTCAACGCCTCTTGTTTGTCTTCAAAATCATGAAGGAAACCCACGGTTACGACATGGCGCTGCTGGAAGGCTACCGCAGCCCGGAACGGCAAAACATCCTGGCCGCCGCCGGCCCCACGGTGAGCAAGGCCCAAGCCTTTCAAAGCTATCACCAGTACGGCCTGGCCGCCGATTGCGCCTTCTATCGCGACGGCAAATTAGTCATTTCGGAAAGAGATCCCTGGGCCATGCGCGGCTACCGGCTGTACGGCGAAGTGGCCGAATCGATGGGCCTGCGCTGGGGTGGGCGCTGGTCGATGATGGACTTCGGGCATACGGAATTGCACCTGCCGGGCCGGCTAGGCAAGTGAAAGCCAAGGCCGCCGCGATCCCATTTTGGTACTGCGGAGTGGAGCAGCCGGTATTTGCAAGGGGCGTCACAGCGCAATCACATGCGCCAACGTCACCTCCGGCATTAACGGTAAGCAGGGCTCCTAAGCAACGCTCGTAGCACCACGCTGATTTCTTCCATGAGCGTGTGTGTTTTGGCGGCGCCGCAAGGGGGCAGTTGCATGAAGCTACGCCTACCGATTGCGAAGGGCCGCACCGAGACTTGTGCTTTGGAGGCGGTAAATTACGCTTACGAAGCGTCCTTATGTTTGAAAATACTTGCGAAAAACCAGTAGAACAATCCCGAGAGCGCGCCAGAGCCAAGATACAGGAATATGTCGAATTCATAATCATCCCAATTCCTGTTAAGTTTAAATGGCTCGCCCATAAATATGTAAAATGGTACAGCAATTAACGTTGCGCCAAGCACAAATTGCCACCATCTAAAAAGCTTGAATTTCTTGAAAAGAAGCGTACCCGGAAAACCAATCAGCAAGGCGAAGGCGACCGCAATAGGTATCCCGAACATCCAAAATAGCCGTAAATCGCACGTCGTCGTAGGGGAATAAAAATGGCCAAAGCCGCACATCAGGCCGGTCGAAGACATCACGCCGAGGGCTGCGGCAGCAACCAAAAATAGTATCGTCATTAGTATGATCATGGCATTCCTAGTGAATAGAATAAGTTTTAAAGAATCAATAGTTCCAGTTCCGCTTATGCTCCCGTTCAGCTCTCGCAGCTAGCCGCTGCACCTACGGCAACAGTCCGCTGTGAATCCAATGGCTGTTGCGGGGCGCGAAGCAGCCTCCAATGACACTACGGTCACGAATCGCGACAGATAAACGTGGGATCCTGCGCGATCCGTCAAGGTGCCGCCCGGCGCGTCATACCTCCAACACAGCCCCGGTGCATTATCAAAGGCGACCGAAGTTGGGGACGGTCGATTTCAACGTAGCGCCGCAACTCGTCTTGTGCCCGTCATAAGCGACGGGGATGCCGTCGATGGTGTGGTGCGCATCGCCTTCGGTGATCGTGCCATTGCCATGCAGCGGACAGGTGATCTTGTCCCCGACCCGGGCGACCGCGATGCCACCGACCGTGAAATGGGTGGCGGCGACGCTCGACACCTTGCCGCCGTGGTTGGTGGGATCGTTTAAACGGATGACTTTTCGCATGGTTTTTTCCAGTAAGTTAAAGGTTGGGTTCGCGGCGGGGATGCTATTCCTGCCCGCTTCCGGTGGGGATGGCATCAATTTGAACCACAC
>DMYQ01000311.1:0-9042 GCA_003482555.1 Janthinobacterium sp.
CGCGCGCGCCGGGTGATCGGACTGAGCGCGGCCACCATGTCCTCGACCGTCTTGCGCAGGTCGAACTTGCGCCTTTGCTGGCCGGCCTGATCCACGGCCACCTGTTTGAAGCTGCTGATCAGATTGCCCGCGTGCAGACTGTTGCGCTCGATCAAATCACAGGCGTCCTTGCCGTTGCGCAGGAATTCGCCCAGCCCGCTGGCCGTCAGCCGCTTGTCGGCGGCGCGCGCGGAGATATCCCCGATGAGATCCTTCAGGTTCGACGATGACAGGATGATATTGCCCACCGGCGTGTTCAATTCGTGGGCCACACCGGCCACCAGGCGGCCCAGCGAGGCCATCTTTTCCGTGACGACGATCTGTTCCATGGCGCGCTGCAATTCCGCCGTCCGCGTGGCGACCCGTTCTTCCAGGTGGTCGTTCAGTGCCAGCAAGTCGACTTCGGCCTGCTTGCGGGTCCGAATAGGTGCCCGTCATGCGCAGGGGGCGGCCGGCGTCGTCGCGGCCGACCACCATGCCCCGTGTGAGCAGCCACTTCCAGCCGCCGCCGGCCTGGACGCGGTGCTCATTGGCGAAGGCGGGGATGCACCCGTCCAGGCAGGCTTGCACCTCGGCCAACACGGTTGCCGCATCGTCGGGATGCGGGCAGCGTTCCCATTCGGCGAAATCGACCAGCGATTTGTGCTCGGGAAAGCCGGGCAATTCCAGGCAGCGCTTCGAATAAAACACCGTGTTGCGGGCCATGTCCCAGTCCCATACGCCATCGCCGGCGCCCTCCAGCGCAAAATGCCAGCGTTGCTTGCTTTCCTTGATGGCCTGCAAGGCTTTTTGCTCGCGATCCCGTATTGCCGCGAATTCCAGGCGCACGCGCTTGGCGTCGTCGGCGCGGATTGCCGCCTCTTCGTGCACGCGCACTTCGTCGTAGTAAATTTGCTTGAGGACGCGCTCGACGATGCCGCGAAATTGCTGTATCAATTGCAGGAAGGGCGGGCTGTAGTGGTTTTCGCGCCCGTCGAGCACGCAGATCGTGCCGAAGATGTTTTGATCGGGCCAGACCAGGGGCAAGCCCAGGTGGGAAATCATGCCCAGCTTGACGTCCGGATTGTTGCGCCAATGGGGATCGGCCAGCGCGTCGGGCACCAGCAGGGGCGCGCGCGTGGCCATCACCGTTTCGCAATACAAGCCCGTTCCCAGCGCCGCCATTTCATGCTCTTCGTAGGGGTTGCCGTGGCTGTGGCTGGACAGGCATACCTTGATGTGGGGCGGCTCGACCTTCATGATCAGCGCGGCCGGGATCTTGACGATGATGGCCAGCAAGTCGAGCACTTCCTGCCAATTCCGCAGCACCTAGGGATTGACCGGCAAATTGCTGGTATTGATGCTCACTGTGCCCACCTGTACCCCCGTGAAAGGTATGCGCGACGGCCGGCCTGTCTTGCCGGTTTGCTTGACCGACGTTTCATCATGAGACAGATCGAAGCGCCGATATCGCCATCGACGGGCGCCACATGAATCCATCCATTTGTTTTAAGATAACAATCTTGGCGTGAAACGCGATCACTGGCAATTGATAAAAGGTAGGTTCCATGGCAATCGAGAACGACAACTGTGTATTTTGCGGCATCCTGGCGGGGCGCATTCCGGCCGAAATCGTCTATCGCGACGAGCAATGCGTGGCCTTGCTGGATGCTTTTCCCCTCACGCGCGGGCATCTGCTCTTGATTCCGCTGCGCCACGGCCAGCATATCGAGGACTTGCCGCGGGAAACCGTGGCCCATCTGTTCAGTGTCGGCGGGCGTTTTTCCGCCGCCTGGCGCCGCGCCCAGGTGCCGGCGACGAATTTGCTGATCAACAACGGCAAGGCCGCCAACCAGCACGTGCCCCATGTGCATCTGCACGTGATCCCGCGCCGTCCCGGCGATTCGCTGCCGCTGATGTGGCGCTACCTGACGCGCTTCATCAACCCATTCGCCCACCTTGGCCGCAAGGAAAGGCTGGCGCGCGAGGCCGCCCAGGTGCGCGCCTTGATAGTCGCCGGCCTCTGAACAGACGGCGCCGGGAGGGGAAATCGGCGCAAACTTCAGCGCAAGCACAATGCAAAGTTCAGTGCAAGGCCATGCCGAAGCGGTCCATCCTGGGCAGCCAGTTGCCGGTGATGTTGGCAGATACCAGCACGCGCTCGGCGCGGCCGATCAGCAACCGGCGCGGCACGAAGCCGAAGTAGCGCGAATCGGCGCTGTTGTCGCGATTGTCACCCAACATCAAATAGTGATCGGGCGGCACGACGATGGGGGCGAAGTCGCGGCGCGCGTCGACTTTCGGCATGATTTGAATATCGTGCTCTTGCGCGCCCAGGGTTTCGCTGACGCGCTGCGCCACCAGATCGACGCCCCCGGCGACGGTTTCCGGCACGCTGTCGAGCAGGCTGTAATCGGCTTGCCGGCCGTTGATCGTCAGGCGCTCGCCGCGCATTTCCACGCGGTCGCCCGGCAGCGCGATGAGCCGCTTGATGAGCCGGGTGCCGTCGCTGGGCGAATAGAAGGTGACGATATCGCCCCGTTGGGGCTGGCCCAGCCGGGCGATCACGATATTGGTCAGCGGCAGCTTCAAATTGAAGGCCAAGCGGTTGACGAAGACCACGTCGCCCTCCAGGATGTTCGGGTGCATGGACGCCGACGGGATGGGATTCCAGTCCGCCACCGCCGTCCGGAATATCCCGAAAAGAAACAAAAACACGAGAAATCCCTTGTTTGCCCGCATCCAGCGCTTCATGCCTGCCATACCCATTTTCGTGTCCGCTTTCGTATCCGCTATCTTTGTGCCCGCTTTCGTGTTCATTTGTATGCCCAATTTCATGCCCGCTCCGCTCATAAAAATCTCCTTGTTTTGATCGTCCATGGCGCGGAAAATTCCTCCCGCGCCAAATTATTCCAGCACCTTGCCCAGCCGCTCCCAGCGGATGCCATCCGCGCCGGCGGAAAACCACACCTGGCACGCCTTGCCGACGATTTCCTGCAAGGGAACCGTGCCGATCGTGCGCGAATCGACGCTGCGATTGCGGTTGTCGCCGAGCACCAGCACTTGCCCGGGCGGGACGGTGAGGTCGGCGTCGGGCGCCCCGGAATGGCTGCCCGACCAGCGCACTTGCCAGTGCCGCCCGGCGTCGTGCTCCGTCACCAGGAGGTCGGCGCCGCTGCGCTCGGAGCGCGCCGTCAGCGCCACCTCGTTGACAGTCACTTCGACGTCGCGGATGCGCACGCGGTCGCCCGGCATGCCGATGATGCGCTTGATGTAGACCTGGCTCCTGTCGTTCGGATACACGAACAGGGCGACGTCGCCGCGCCTGACGCCCTGCTTGCAGTCGGGGCAGTTGTAGCGCTTGTCGGCGAAGAACACGTCGCCCGGCAACACGGTCGGTTCCATGCTCGACGATGGCACCCGGAAAGGCTCGACCTGGTGGCCGCGTATATAACCCGTCAGGGTGGGCAGGGCGACCACATCGCACAAGATCAGGATCAACATATAGGCGCCGCTGGTTTGCCACGCTTGCGCCACATAGGCGTCCAGGCGGCGCGCGGTGCGGCGCGCGTCCACGATGCCGAAAATCCACAACGCCAGCGCAAGCAGCAGGCCGAGCAGCAGCGCCGGCATCATCATGACGCTCGGCAGATACAGGGCCGCCAGGACGATAGCCGGCTGGCTGAGCAGGGCGAAGGCGAGGAAGAGCCAGATCGCCTTGTTGACCTCGCCGTTGTACAACTGCCCGAAGCCGGGCAAGATGAAGGACATCAGGGCCGCCAGCAGGGGCTTGCGCGGATGGGTTTGCTCATGCATTTTTGTTTCTCCTTGTTTATCCGGCGGACGATGCCGACCAGACTCCGAACATGAAAGCGGCCAGTTGGGCCGCGCCAACGATGCCGCCGGCGACCAGGGCCAGCTTTTGCAGCAGGGCCAGCGCGCGGGCGTGGCGGGCCGGCAGGGGCAGGCGGCGCACGCGCAGCATCACGCGCGCGCCGAAGTCGTCGGGCGGCTCCAGTTGCGCCGCGCCCAAGAGTGTCTCGAGATCCTCATCCATCGTTTTTCTCCAATATCAGCCGCAGTTTTTCTTTGGCACGGTGCAGGCGGGTCTTGATCGCGGCCAGGCTGCAGCCTTCGATGCGCGCCACTTCGCTCAGTGCCAGGTCGTGAATATAGGCCAGCGCCAGCGCGCTCCGGTCGGGCAGCGCGAGCTGGCGCAGGGCGCGCTGCAGGCGTTCGCGCTGCTGCGCGCCGGCCAGCGCCTCCGGCGGTTGCGGGCGCTGGCAAGCCTGCTCGGGCAAGTCGTCGTCGCTGCCCGCTTCGCGCCGGTGCCCGGCCCGCGCCAGTTCATGCAGGGCCAGGTTGCGGGCGATGGTGAACAGCCAGGTGGAAAATTCGGCCCGCCGCGGCTGATAATCGGCCAGGTTTTTCCAGGCCCGCAGAAAGGTTTCTTGCGCAATGTCCTCGGCCAGGCCCTGGCCGAGCGCCATCCGCCCCAAAAAACCGAACAGCGGACGCTGATAGTGC
The DNA here is from genome assembly GCA_003482555.1 of Janthinobacterium sp. Taxonomy (GTDB): domain Bacteria; phylum Pseudomonadota; class Gammaproteobacteria; order Burkholderiales; family Burkholderiaceae_D; genus Janthinobacterium. The sequence continues at coordinate 4,546 of DMYQ01000311.1, forward strand.
GTGACGATGCCGGCAAAGGCTTGCCTGTCTCCGTCGCTGATGCGTTGTAAAAGGGGGGTGATGTCCACGTTCGATTCCGGTTGCCTGAGTGTTATACCGGCGGACGCGGCAAAGGTTACCGAAATAATGAATTTATATTGGGGCGGGCGGAAAAGTCGCCGCGGCGGTTCTGCGCTCAGTAGCCGCCTTTTTCCAGATCCGCCATGTATAAGGCACGCTTTTCAAGTGGAAGAAGACGGATTTGGCTTCGAAGACGGTATCGCTGAAGTAGAAGTCCCGGATGCGGCTGGAGCCGGGCTGGCCGCCGGCCCAGATGATGGAACCGTTGATGTCGCCGCTCTCGGCCTCGATGAAGGCGCGTATCCAGGGACGGAACACGTATTTGACGGTGACGCCTTCTAGCGCGAAGGCTTCGCTGACGATGCGCGAGACGACGCCGTAATGGGGCGCGGTTTGCGACATAGACGGTTGCCATTCGCCGTTGCTGAGCATGATCACATTGGCCACGTCTTGCGCGCGGGCGCGCCACGAAGCGAGGGCAAGACAGGCGCAAGCGAACACTCTCGTCAGGGTGGCCATCGGCATCGACTCCAGGTCGCTTTTATTGCGGTAGCTTAAGGAAGTCCAATCGAATATGCAAGCGCAAAATGACCGGGCCGGGCCGGGCCGGGTCGGCGGGCGCCGGCCATCCCTGATTTTACTTGATAGCTTACTTGAAAGCCTTGATCACGGCGTCGAGCTTGACCTTGAGCGATTTGTCGTGGCGGTGTATCGGTGCCACTTCGCGTTCGATCTTGAGCAATTCATATACCGCGATCTGGGCCGCGCGCACCGAGTATTCGACCGTGAAGACGACATCGTCGGCGATCTCGACGAACTGGCTGACGAAGGCCAGGTTGCGGGAATTGCGCGGCACCGGCAGCGGACGGTCGCTTTCCAGGCGCGGCATGAACATGCTGGTGATGTAGGGCATGCGGCAGGGGATGCAATTGGCCTTGGTCATGGTGTCGAGGTCGAAATTGAGGTGGCCGCACAGCTCGCGCAGGATTTCCGCCCCGCTGCAGTCGGACATCGGCTTGGCGACGAAATTACCGATGCGGTCAGGGTGCAGGGCATAGCCCCAGAACACTTGCACGCCGTCCGGCTGGCCGGCGAAGTGGGGCTGATGCGCCAGCACCACCGACATGAACCAGTTGGTATCCTTGAACGTCACCAGGCCGCCCGTGCCGGCGCGGTTGCCGGTGAATTTTTCCATCTGGTCGAAGAAGGCGGTGTCTTTCAGGGTCACGGTGAACGAGGCCCAGTACGATTCGGGGATGCTGGAATTGAATGCGGCCGGGTTGCCGAACTCGGGCCGGCCGGCCGCCAGTTTTTCCCACAACGCCCAGCCGCCGCTGTCGTGCTTGCTGAGCCGCTCGGGCGAACTGCTCATGGAACCGAAGCTGGACGCGTCCGTCATCGAGCCGTTCTGGAAAAATACCAGGTCGCCCTCGGCCACGCTCACCACTTCGCTGCGCTCCTGGTGCCGGCAATGGATGGCGGTGACCGTGATCTGGCCGTCTTCGGTGCGCAAGTCGAAATCGGTGACGGTGCAATTCATCACCACGTTCACGCCCTGCGTGCGCAGCCACTCGAGCAGCGGGCGCACCAGCGAATCGTACTGGTTGTGGACGGTGCGCTTGACGCCGGCCAGGGTTTCGATGCGCGAGAATTCCATCATGAAGCGGTGCAGGTAGCGCTTGAATTCGATCGCGCTGTGCCACGGCTGGAAGGCGAAGGTGGTGGCCCACATATACCAGAATTCGGTCTTGAAGAAGTCGGGCGAGAGCCAGTCGGTGATGGCGCTGGCGCCCAGGGTGGCTTCTTCAGTCTCGGTCAGCTTGAGCAGTTCCATGCGGTCGCGCATGCTGAAGCCCATGCTGGTCACGTCGACCTTGAAGCGGTTGCGGTCGACCAGGCGCGCCATCGAGTGGGGCAGGTTTTCTTCGTTGAAGGCGATGGTTTCTTCGTAGACGGTGCGGCCCGGCGCGTTCAGCGAGGGGATGGTCTTGAACAAGTCCCAGGTGCACTCGTAATTGTCGGTGGTGAGCATGCGGCCGCCGCGCAGGGTGTAGCCGTCTTCGGCGTTGCCGCCGCCGTCCAGGCTGCCGCCTGAGACGGGCGAGGCTTCGTAGATCGTGATGTTACTGCCTTGCATGCCGCCGTCGCGGATCATGAACGCGGCCGCCGACAGAGAGCCGATGCCGCCGCCGACCAGGTATGCCTTGATATCGGTATTCATATGTCTTTCAGTGAGTGAGGACGCATCGCTGCGCGGGCGGCCGCCAGGGGCCGCCGACTATTGCCAATTGATGACAGATATTACAACATCGCTCGTGAATTCCGGGTTTCGCTTGGCGTGCGGCGCAAAAAAAGGTATTTGCGAACCGAAGGGCGCCGAAGGGCGTGCGATCGCTGCCATTGAGGGATCTAAGGTGGCGGGCAAGCCGGAATGCCGGGCGGCGATGTCACGCGGCAGGGGCGCAATCAGGCGCCATGCGCGATGCGGTGCACGATCTCGGACTTGAGCGTGAACACGTCGACGATGCGCAACTGCCGCATGGCGGGCAGCAGGGCGCGCAAGTCGCGTTCGGCTTCGGCGCGGGTCGCCTCGGACGCTTGCGCATCGTCGAGAATGAAGGCCTTGCCGAGAAAGGCGGCGACCGAGCCTTTGCGCACCAGCAAGCCGCCGCTGTCGATCGTGTTGATATTGTCGGGTAGTATGTCTGCAGGTGTCATGACGGTCTCCAGATTCAAGTTCAGTTTGGGGGTGGGATGATTTTAGGCGGCCGCGACATGGGATGCTAACGGGGACGCGCCTTAAAATGCGCCTATCGGGCCAGCGCGGGGCCAGCGCGCTGGCATTTCGGGGGAAACATGCTGTCACATATATTCATCGGCGTCGGCGACTTCGCGCGCGCCTTCGATTTTTATGCGGGGTTGATGTCCGAGCTTGATTTGCGTCTCAAATTCAGCGATCCGGACAAGCCCTGGGCGGGCTGGGTCGGGCGCGCCGCGCCGCGGCCGCTGTTTTTGATCGGCCATCCCTTCGCCGGCGCCGCCGCGCCCGGCAACGGCAATATGGTGGCGCTGCTGGCGCCCAGCCGCGCCGCCGTCGCCCGCTGTCACGCGCTGGCGCTGCTGCGCGGCGGCGTCTGCGAGGGACCGCCCGGTCTGCGGCCGGAATATCATCCCGATTACTACGGCGCCTATTTCCGCGATCCGGACGGCAACAAGATTTGCGTCTGCTGCCACGATCCCCTGCCGGCACAGGTACCGGAAGCCTTGCCGGAAGATTGATCGAGTCACGCGATTCCCGGCATGCACGCGCGGCCGGACGATTTCCGTTATTTCGCCTGTGACAGCTTGAGGGAATTGGCGTCGCTGCGAAACACCATCGGCTGCTGTCCCTGCTCTTGTTGCGCCTGCGCCCGCATGACGATCTTTTGCATCAAACCGTGCTGCGGCGACTTGTCGCAGACCGGATCGGCGTTGGCGGCGTCGCCCGTCAGCGCCAGCGCCTGGCAGCGGCAACCGCCGAAGTCCTTCTCCTTGTCGGGGCAAGTTCGGCAAGGTTCTTTCATCCAGGCGTCGCCCCGGAAGCGCTTGAAGGCCGCGCTGTCATACCAGATCTCGCGCAAGCCCTCGCGCGTGACGTTGGGAAAGACCATGCCGGGGATCGATTGCGCCGCGTGGCAGGGCAGGGCGCTGCCATCGGCCGCCACCGCCAGGAACACGGAACCCCAGCCGTTCATGCACGCCTTGGGCCGTTTTTCGAAATAATCGGGAATGACGAAGAGAATGCGCACCTTGTTGCCGAGCCGTGCGCGGTAGTCGTTGACGACGGCTTCGGCCCGTTCGAGCTGCTCGCGGGTCGGCATCAACTGGGCCCGGTTCAGCAGTCCCCAGCCGTAATACTGGGTGTTGGCCAGCTCCAGGTAATCGACGCCCATCGCCAGCGCCATTTCGATGATGCGCCCGACATGCTCGAGATTGTAGCGGTGCAAGACCACATTGAGCACCATGGGGTAATCGTATTGCTTGATCAGGGCGGCCACGCGCGACTTCAGCTTGAAAGTCTTGGTGTGCGACAGGAAATCGTTCATTTCCCTGGTCGAATCCTGAAAGGATAGCTGGATGTGGTCGAGGCCGCATTCCTTCATGCGCGCCAGCCGCGTTTCCGTCAAGCCCACCCCGGAAGTGATCAGGTTGGTGTAAAAGCCCAGCCGGTGGCCTTCCGCGATCAATTCCTCAAGGTCGTCGCGCAGCAGGGGCTCGCCGCCCGAAAAACCCAGTTGAGCCGCGCCCATCCGGCGCGCCTGGCGCATCACGTCCACCCATTGCTCCGTGCTCAGTTCGGCGCGCCTGCTGGCGTAGTCGAGCGGGTTGTAGCAAAACACGCAGTGCAGCGGGCAGCGGTAAGTCAGTTCGGCCAGCAGCCACAGCGGCGGCGTGGCG
>DMYQ01000311.1:9162-11469 GCA_003482555.1 Janthinobacterium sp.
CGCCCAATGTAGTGACCGACTCCGTGACGCCCGCCTCGGCGCCGCCCGGCTCAATTGACCCAGCCGCGTTCATTGGCCACCTCCAGGAACTCGCGCACGTCGGCGTCCAGGCCGCTGAGCGAAAACGTGCTTTCCAGGTCGAGCGCGATGGCGGCCGCGTCGCGCGCGCCGTCGCAGCGCTTGAGAATTTCCGCCGCGCTGGTGTTGAGCTTGACCATGCCCTCGGGATACAGCAGCACGTAATTGTTTTGCGTCTCTTCCCACTGCAGGCGGAATAGTTTCGACAGCTTCGGTTGGGCCGGCATATTAGCTACCTCCTTCAGGGTGGGCTTTTTCGATCGCGTCCAGCATGGACCAGAGCACGTCGAGCTTGAACTGCAGGATTTCCAGCGCGCGCTCCTGCAGGGGGCGGGTGTTGAAATGGTCCAGCGTCACCTGCAAGCCGTGCTCGACGTCGCGTTCAGCCAGCGAAATGCGGCTGCGGAAATACTGCAAGCCGCCGGCGTCGATCCAGTCGTAGTGCAGGGGCCAGTTGGCCAGGCGGTCGAGGTGGATCTTGGGCGCGAACATTTCCGTGAGCGAAGAGCAAACCGCTTCCTGCCACGGCGCCTGGCGCGCGAAGTTGACGTAGGCGTCGACGGCGAAGCGCACCCCGGGCGCCACCAGGCGCAGCGAGCACAGGTCGGCGCGCCCGATGCCGACCGCCTCGCCCAGGCGTATCCAGGCTTCGATGCCGCCGGCATTGTCTTCCCAACCGTCGTGGTCGAGGATGCGCCGCACCCATTTGCGCCGCGTTTCCCGGTCCTTGCAGTTGGCGATGATGGCGCCATCCTTTTGCGGGATATTGATCTGGTAATAATAGCGGTTCGCCACCCAGCCGCGGATTTGATCCGGGCTCAGGCCGCCCTCGTTCATCTTGACATTGAAGGGGTGGTGGATGTGGTAGCCGGCGCCCTTGGCGCGCAATTCGGCTTCGAAGCGCTCGCCGCTCCAGGGCGCTTCAAGCAATGGTGTACTCATAAATCGATCTCCATGCCGTCGAAGGCGACCTCGATGCCGTGCTCGGCCAGGATGGCGCGCTGCGGCGACTGCTCGTCGAGGATAGGGTTGGTGTTGTTGATGTGAATGAGCACCTTGCGGCGCGGGCCGACGGCATTGAGCGCGGCGATCATGCCGCCCTCTCCGTCCTGCGGCAAGTGGCCCATGTCGGCGGCGAACTTGCTGGAAAACCCTTGCCGTATCATTTCATCGGCGCTCCAAAAGGTGCCGTCGACGAGCACGCAATCGGCGGCGCGCATGGCCGCTTCGATGTGCGGCTCGATCGCCCCCAGGCCGGGCGCGTAAAAGACTGTTTTCCCGGTTTCCATGTTTTCGATCAGCAGGCCGATGTTGTCGCCAGCCTGGGGCGCCTCCCGGTGCGGCGAATAGGGCGGCGCCTTGCTTTGCAGCGGCAGCGCGGTGAAGCGGATATTGTCGACGCCCGGCACGGCGAGCGGCCGCCGCGCCGCCGGGCCGACGCCGAGCGGATGCCACTGCAGGCCGCAGTAGTGCGACAGCACCGCCACCAGCGGCAGGGAGGTGCTCAATTCTTCCCACACGGCGGCGGTGCAGTAGAGCGGTATCGGGAGGCCTTCGCGCAGCATCAGCAGGCCGGTCACGTGGTCGATCTGGGCGTCCATCAGCATGACGGCGCAAATGCCGCTGTCGCGCCGGCCGCGTGCCGGTTGCAGGGCCGGGGCGCGGCGGATTTGCGTCAGCAGGTCGGGCGAGGCGTTGATCAGGATCCAGTCGCGCCCATTGTCGGAGACGGCGATCGACGATTGGGTGCGGGCGCGGGCAACGATGGCGCCGCTGCGCACGCCGGCGCAGTTGCGGCAGTTGCAGTTCCATTGTGGAAAGCCGCCGCCCGCCGCAGAGCCGAGTACGATGATTTTCATGCTGTCTTTCCGGTGAGTGGCGGCAAACGCTTGCGCCTTCGCCGCCCGCCAATTAACGGTTGGCGATGTACATCGTGATTTCAAAGCCAAAACGCAGGTCGATGAATTCCGGTTTGCTCCATGTCATGATTTTTCTCCAAGAAAGTAAAACAGCAAGGTGACGAGCCGGCTTGGCGCGACCGCGCCGCGCAAAATCCGGTCAAGGGGAGTAACGCAAGTTCCATGCCGATGCCCGGGGCAGGGGCGGGGGGCGGCGCCGTTGACACCCCTTGCGTCAGGGCGCAACAAGGCTGTTGCACTTTGGTACAGGACAACTGTTGCGCGCGCCGCCCACGCGCGCCTCGCGCGGTGCGTGGCGGCGCTTCCGGCG
>DMYQ01000311.1:11626-16410 GCA_003482555.1 Janthinobacterium sp.
CGCATGTGGCACCGCATGTGGCAAATTAATTGCGACGTGCGTTGATCACTGTCAACCATCGTCCATCCGGCGCGTTTATGCGCAGTGGCGGACGAAGGTTTCTTCTCCGCCCGGCGGCCAGCATGGCCCACCCCTCAGGATTTGCATATGAACTCGTTGAAACGGCCGGATAAAATGGAAGTGCGACTCTGGATGGCGGCGCGCCGCTTGACGCCGAAGGCGCCGCCGTCGGCGCAGGAAATCCGTTGCGCGCTGGGCTGGGCGGCGCCGGATCAGGCCAGCCGGGCCGACGTCGTCGCCGCCGGCCCGGCCGACGTGGCCAGCGGCACGTTCGAGCGGTAGCCGATGCGAAAGCCGCCCCAGTGCTTGCCGCCGACCAGGATGGGCACGGACAGGTCGTGCATCACCTCGCCCGTGTCGCGTTTATAGGTTTGCAGCAGATACGCTTGCGTGTGGGCGCCGCAGCGGGCGCCGATGCGGTCGTCGAAGATGCGCTTGGTGCGATTGTGAACCAGGTCGTGCGCGTAATCGCCGCTCAAGGGCTGGCAGAATTTCCGGTTGTGGGTGGGAAAGTAACCATTGTTGTCGACGGCGCCGGCGTAAGCCAGTTGCGGCATGCGCTCGAGCAGCGCCTCCTGGATCGCCGGCAGCACGCGGTCGGTGAAGGCATCGAAGGCGCTTGTGAATTTGGGCGGATCGGTGCGCGCGATCGGCGTGTAGCGGCGCTCGAACAGGGCTTGTTCATCCATGCGCCCGCTGGCCAGTTCCGCCTCGAAGATCCGGCCGACCTGGCGCGCGGCGTCCTCGGCGGCGACGCGGATGGCGTCGTGGGCGCTGGGGCCTTCGCAGGCGGTGCCGGCGTGAAATAGCGCCTCGGCCCGCTCGCTGATCATCATCGCCGAGCGCGACGCCAGCGGCAATTCGGTTTGCGTGCCCAGCATCCCGTCGCGGATGCGCTGTATCGCCGCGGAAATCGCGCGCGTGCCCACGACGTGTTCGCGCGATGCCAGGGCAATGTCGCGCACCTCGCTTTCGGCCGTGGCCGAGGCTTGCTCGATGGCGCCGAAGACGGCGTGTACCCGGGCCACGATCTGGCTCGCTTCCACCACCTTGCCGCTCAGGGCCGTCATGCCGGCGGCGGCGCGCTCGGCCTGTTCCCCGATGGCGCGCACCATCGCGCCGATTTCCGCGCAACTGTCGCGGCTGCGCAGCGCCAGTTGCCGCACTTCGCCGGCCACGACGGCGAAGCCGCGCCCGTGCTCGCCGGCCCGGGCCGCTTCGATGGCGGCGTTCAGCGCCAGCAGATTGGTGCGTTCGGCGATTTCGTGGATGGTGTCGGTGATGCCGTTGATGCGGCGCGAGGTTTCGCGCAGCGCCGTCATGCGGGCCAATGCCGCCAGCGCGTCGGCGCGGGCATCGCCGATCTGGCGCAGACTCAGGTCGACTTCGGCGCGACCGGCAACGCTGGCGGAGCGCGCCTGGGCGGCCACCGCGCAGGCGCGCTCCGCGTTCGCGGCGATGTGCTCGGTGTTCGTCGTGGTCTGGCCGGCGCGCCGGACGATGCCCTCGGTGGTGTGCAAATCGCGCTCGACCTGGGCACGGATGGCATCGATGAAGTGCGAGGTTTCGGCGGCGCCTATCATCATCTGGTCTATCGTGCCGCCCGCGTCGGCGAAGTAGCGGCGGCTCTGGCGGGCGCCGCCGGCGCGCAGCGCCAGCCCGATCAGTACGCCGCCCGCGGCCGTCAGGGCGGCGCACAGTTGCGCCATTGGCGCGGCGCCGGCGGCGGCGCCGACGAGCAGGCTCAGGCTCGCGCTGCCGGCCAGGGCCGTCAGGATCGTTGCGCGCCGGCGGGCGAGGGGTGTCATGTGCATGGGCTGGTCTCTATTGTTATGGTGGAACCCACGCCGCCGACGTGACGCCTTGCGGAAGTGAGTAAGCGATAACAATGCAAATTCCATGCCGGCAATCCATGGGACCGCCGCCCGCGCGCCGCGCGCCTATCCGGGATGAGTCGGCGGCAGCTTGGGGCGGGCCGCTGGACTGGGCGCGCGGCTTCCCGCGCTTACCGATGCCAGTGTAGATTGTTGCGGACGGTAAACAAGTTGGCCCCGGTGCGCGTTCAGGCATCCCTACCCACTTGCTGCACCAGGGCCATGGCGAAGCGGCCCTCGCCGACCGACCAGTCCGAGTAATCGTTTTCATGCATGAAAATGAGCACATCCTTGGGCGACACTTGTGCACCTTTTTCCAGGTTGGCGGCGATATTGGCGTACAGCGAGCGCTTCATGGCGTCGCTGCGGCCCCGTCGCAAGGTAATTTCGACCACCACCACGCGCTCCGAGCGGGCGATGCCGTTGAAGCCGCGGCTGCACCAGAACTGCTGCGGCTGGTATTCCGTCATGAGGTTGAACAACTCGTCCCGCGGCATGCCGATACTTTCCACCAGCGCCTGGTGGATGCCGTCGACGATATTCTGGCGCTGCGTTTGCGGGGTGTCCTGGTGGACGCTGGTGCGGATGAATGGCATGTGACTTTTCCTCAAAATAGAATATATCCGGTAAGATGTCCGGACGGTTCCCGCTCCCCGTGCGACGGAAAACGAGAGGGGAAACTCATTGTGGCAAAGGGAAGCCCTTGCCGATAAGCGATTTTTACTCTTCAACTATGTGCCAAAATCTCACTTAATGAAACGCCGCCTGCCACCCCTGAACGCCTTGCGCGCCTTCGAAGCGGCGGCCCGCCTGGGACGCATGACGGCCGCCGCCGAGGAATTGGCGGTGACGCCGGGCGCGATCAGCCGCCAGGTGCGGCATCTGGAAGAGGCGCTGGGCGTGCGCCTGTTCGAAGGCTCAAAGCACAATCCGCAACTGACGGCGGCGGCGGCCGGCCTGCTGCCGGCGCTGTCGGCGGCGTTCGACCAGATTGAAACGGCCGTGCGCGCCGTGCGCGACGACGACGGCGGCACCCTGGACGTGTGCTGTTTCAGCACCTTCACCGTCAAATGGCTGATTCCACGGCTGTACCAGTTCAACGCCCTGCATCCCGACATCGAGATCCGGCTCAGTGCGGCCGAGCGCGCCATCGAACGCGAGCGTTACGACTTGATCATCACGGTGGATCAGGGAGCGGATCAGGGGGCGGACGGGGACGGGCTGGCGCTGTTCCCGGAGCGCTTGGGACCGGTGCTCGCGCCCGCGCTTGCGGCGCGCATGCCCGTGCGCGCGCCGGCCGATCTGGCCGGCAAGCCCCTGCTGCACACGGGCAGCCGCCCGAACGCGTGGGCGATGTGGGCGGCCTCGCTGGGGTGCGCGGCGCCGACCCAGCCCGGCCCCGAATTCGAGCACTACTACTTCACGCTGGAGGCCGCGATAAGCGGGCTGGGCATCTGCATCGCGCCGTGGCACCTGGTGATCGACGACATCCGCGCCGGCCGCCTGCTGGCGCCGCTGGGCTTCCAGGCCAGCGGCTACCGCTACATCGCCAGGCGGCGCCCGGGGCACAACAAAAAGCTGGATAAATTCTGCGCCTGGCTCTGCGCCCAGGCGCAACAAACGGCGGCGCCGAATCCCGCCCACGCACAACTGCGGGTCTAGCTTTATCGCTTGTCTGTTCGGCTGGAAACATCAAGCAGGCTGGCGCGGACGGAACGCCGTGGAATCTGTAAGCGATTGTAAATATACAATCTTGCTGATGACTGAAGCCCTATAGTGGCTTGTCTCCTCTAACTCCTCCCAGGATTAGATTCAACCCGTGCCCTCAAGGCTGCGGGTTTTTTTTTGTGCATCGCGCTGGCGCGATCAAGCGACAACGATCGTCAAACGACAATGCGAGACCCGACCCCAAAGTTGTCGTGCCCTTCATCCTGGGCCATTTGCCGCAGGCGGCCCTTGAGGATCTTGCCGGTGGCGGCGGCGGGCAGGCTGGCCATGACGATGATGTGCGCCGGGCATTTGTATGGCGCCAGGGTGCGCGCCAGGTGGGCGTGCAAGACGTCGACTTTGATCGCGTGGCTTGTGTCGACTTCGACATAGGCGATGATTTCCTCGTTGCCGTCGGCGAGGGTGCGCCCGACCACAGCCGACTGCGTCACGGCCGGGTGCGCGTTGAGCGCCGTCTCCACTTCCAGCGGGTAGACCTTGAAGCCGGAGCGGATGATCAGCTCCTTGACGCGGCCGACGATGAAGAGGGCGCCGTCCGCCTCGCGGCGCGCCACGTCGCCGGTGTTGAGCCAGCCGCCCGGGCGCATGGTGGCGGCCGTCAAGTCGGGCGCGCGATAATAGCCAGCCATCAGGTTGGGGCCGCGCACCCACAGTTCGCCGTCCGCGCCGTTGGCCACGTCGGCGCCGCCGGCATCGACCAGGCGCACCTCGACGCCGGGTATGGCCAGTCCGACCGAGGCGTCGGCGCGCGGCGCGTCCAGCCGGGTCTGGCTGATGGTGGGCGCGCTCTCGGTCATGCCGTAGCCGTTGTGGAGCGGCAGGCCGAGCAGCTTTTCGACGGCCACCTTCAGGCTGGGCGCCAGCGGCGAGCCGCCGGCATAGGCGAAGCGCAAGCCGTGCACCGGCGGCGCGGCGGCCCCGGCCACGCTCGCGAGCAGGCGCGCGTACATGGCCGGCACGCCCTGCAGGATGGTCAGGTCATCGTCGCGCAGGGCGGCCAGCAGCGCGGCCGGGTCGAAGCGCGGCGCCAGGTGCAGGCAGGCGCCCGCGTACAGGGTGCCGAGCATGACCGAGGCCAGGCCGTAGACGTGCGAGATCGGCAGCACGCCGTAGGCGCGGTCG
>DMYQ01000311.1:16627-17429 GCA_003482555.1 Janthinobacterium sp.
CGGCGCGGTTCGCAATGGGCGACGATGGCGTCCAGTTCGGGCGCCGACAGGCGCGCGTTGAGGCACACGATCCAGGCGTCGACGGCGGCGGCGGCGAAGATCAAGGCCACCTGGGCGGCGCAGTTTTCGCCGACCAGCACGACGCGGTCGCCGCCGCGCACGCCGTGCTCGCGCAGCAGCTCGGCGCCGGCGCGCACGGCCTGCGCCAGTTGCGCGTAGCTCCAGCGCAGGGCGCCGTCGCGCAAGGCGGGCGCCTGTGGCGTGCGCGCCGCGCCCAGGAAGGCGATGTCGCTGATGCGCGCCGGCAGGGCGGCCAGCAGGGCGGCGACGTCGATCACCCGCGCGCCGCCTTGATCATGTTGCGGGCGATGACCAGTTGCTGGATTTGCGAGGTGCCCTCGTAGATGCGGAACAGGCGCACGTCGCGGTAGAAGCGCTCGGCCGCGTATTCGCAGACGTAGCCGGCGCCGCCGTGGATCTGCACCGAGCGGTCGGCCACGCGGCCGCACATTTCAGAGGCGAACAGCTTGCAGCACGACGCTTCGGTGGCGATGTCTTCGCCGTCGTCGCGGCGGCGGGCGGCGTCCAGTACCATGCAGCGGGCGGCGTAGATTTCCGTCTTGCTGTCGGCCAGCATGGCCTGGATCAGCTGGAATTCGACGATGGGCTGGCCGAACTGCTGCCGTTCCATCGCGTAGCGCAGGGCGTCGGCCAGCATGCGCTCGGCGGCGCCGACGCAGACGGCGGCGATGTGCAGGCGACCCTTGTCGAGCACCTTCATGGCGGTCTTGAAGCCGACCCC
>DMYQ01000233.1:0-2183 GCA_003482555.1 Janthinobacterium sp.
TGTCGACGATCTTGCGCGAGGAAGCGTTGATCGCTTCCATCGTCTCGACCACCTGGGCCACCGCCGTGCCGCCCTTGACGGCCACTTCGGTGGCGGACGCCGCCAACACGTGGGCCTGGCGCGCGTGCTCGGAGTTTTGCTTGACGCTGGCGTTGAATTGCTCCATCGAAGACGCGGTTTCTTCCAGCGAACTGGCTTGCTGCTCGGTGCGGGTGGACAAATCCAGATTGCCGGCCGCGATTTCGGAAGAGGCGATGACGATGGTTTCGGTGCCGCTGCGCACCTGGCCGACGATGCTTTGCAGGCTGCCATTCATGTCTTTCAAGGCCAGCAGCAATTGGCCGGTTTCGTCGCTGGCGCTGGCGTCGATGTCGCTGCTCAAGTCGCCGGCCGCGACGCTTTGCGCCACCCGCACGGCCACGAGGATGGGCTTGGTGATCGAACGCGTCACCAGCCAGGCCAGCGCCGCGCCCAAGGCCAGCGCCGCGCCGGCCAGGCCGAACATCAGCGCGCAGGCCGCACCATAGGAAGCGTGGGCGGCGTCGGCGTCGTTCTTGCCGCTCGTCCTTTGCAGGGCGATGTTTTCATGCAGCAAACCCTGCCATTGCTGAGTGGCCGGGTCGGCTTCCTTGAGCAAGAAGTCGGTGGCGCCGTCGTTGTTGAAGGCCTTGGCCATTTCAATCACCTTGGTGTTGAGTTTGCCGGCCTTCGCGGCGGCTTCCTTGATCTTCGCGCGCAAGGCCAGGCCGGCCTCGTTGGCGCTGGTTTTTTCCAGCGCCGCCGCCAGGGTGTCGTACTTGGCGCGCGCGCCGGCGATCTTCTTGTTTTCCAGCGCCATCAGCGAGGTGTCGGTCAAGATGGCCAGCGTGCGCGAGGTTTCCGACACCACGTGGATGGTGTCCGACATGTCTTGCAGCAGCTCCATCTTGCGGCCGTTGTCTTGCACGATGCCGTCCAGGTGGCCCTGGATGTTGCGCATGCTGTTGACGCCCACTCCGGTCAGGCCCAGCATCAAGGCCAGGATCACGGCGAATGCCAGGCCCAGGCGGGTTCCAATGTTCAGCTTGGCGATGTTCATGACGATCCTCTATTGACGGGTGCACCGGCTTGCGGCGGGAATTCTTACCAGGAACTATAAGCATGACTCATGCCATGAGGCAATCTTACGCCATTTTGACTCAGCGGGAGAACGATTGTGGGCCCGCGGCGACGAGTGTGGCGGCGAGGGGAGGAATGTATGAAAATTGGTGCGTTGACGCACCAATATGGTGCGCCATCTAAGATGGGGCGCGCGTCAGCAAGCCGCCGCGCTGTTGGCGGCGGCTTGGGGGGGCGGGCGGCCCCGGGCGAGGTCGGGCCGGCCGCGGCGACGGATTAGAACCAGGTTTCCACTTGCAGGCCGAAGGAGGTGCCGCTGGTGGCCGTGCCGTACACGGGGCCCGATTCATTGGCCTTGTTGACGGCGGCGGTGGCGGCGTCGTTCCATTTGGCAAAGGTGACGAAGGCGCGCAACTCGGGGCGATCCCAATAAGCTTTGCCGGCCGTCAGGGTCGGCGCGAAGGTGAGCTTGGTCAGCCGCTGCGCGAGGTGACGCGGTCGGTGCCCAGTTCGAATTGCAGCTTGAAGTGGTCGGACACGGCATACGCTGGCCGCACGCCCATCGAGGTCCAGGTCGAGGTGCCGCCCGAGGCGTCCGACTTGTCCTTTTGCACCAGGGCCAGCATCTCCGCGCTCCAGTTCGGCGTCGGCTGCATCCACAGCGAATCGAAGAGGCGGGTGCGCGTCACGTCCGAGCCCTGGTGGATGTCGCCGCTGGTGCCGATGCGGTCGCAGCACTGGCCGCCGGTGCCGGTGCCCGGCCCGACGCCGTGCTGGAAGCCGACCGTGTTGGCGCCGACTAAGACCTTGTCTTGCTTGTGCAGCAAGGTCACTTGCCAGCCGCCGTGGGTGGCGGGATCCTTGACGTCGGGGCTGATGAAGCTGGTCAATACCTCGACCGTGCCGTCGGCGTTGCTGGGCATGCCCTGGTACACCAGGTTTTGCCGGATGGCCGAGCTGCCGACCACGTCCTTGTCCTTGAAGAAGCCGTAACTCAAGCGGCCCGGGCCGATCTTGTACTGCTCGATGCCGCCACCGGTGCCGCTCATGTTCACGTATTGCAAATCGAGGAAGTGGATGTCGGG
>DMYQ01000233.1:2425-2998 GCA_003482555.1 Janthinobacterium sp.
CGCTTCGACATACAGTTTCGACAGGCTCAGGTCGGAGCCGCTGACGTCGGAACTCGGGTTGTAGGCGGCCAGCATCACGTGGCCGACGAAGCTGACGCCGTCGACCGGCTTCAGCATCTCCTTCTGATACTCGAACTCGCCGTACGTGTCGCACTCATTGCCGAGGCGATAGCGCATGGTGTTGCCGCCCAGGCCATAGCAGCTTTGCGGGCCGCGCCCGCCGGTGCTGGAGCCGACGCCGGTCCGGAAATAAGCATGCTACTCGCCCTCGGCGTCGCTGGCGTGGACCGGGCCGGCAAGCGCTACGATCGCGCTGGCCAGCGCCAACGATGTCAACATCGGGTGTTTCATACATCTCCTGGATTTATAGTTTTAAAATTTCGTGCCCTTGGGCACCACGCGTCGAATCGTCGCCGATTCAATTCCTTGCTTCTCCCTGTTTGGACGAGCGCATATTGCCGGGCTTCAGGCGGCGCAGGGCGCGCCCCCCGGCGTCGAACAAATGGAAGGCGGCGGCCGGCGCCGACACCGTCAGCGCCGCGCCGAAGTGGACCTGCTGGTCGCCGTAGTCGC
>DMYQ01000149.1:0-5032 GCA_003482555.1 Janthinobacterium sp.
GCCCAAGTCCGCGCCGCCGCCCGAGCCGGTCGCCGAGCCGGTCGCCGAGCCGGTCGCCGTAGCCGGCGCCGCTGGTCGAGGCCGGGGTGCCGGCGGGGCCCGCCATGCCCGCCGTGCCGAGCCCGGCGAGCGCCGGCGAGGCCGCCAGCGCCGTCGAATCGACCCAGGCCGCCGACGGAGCGCCGGGCGGCGCGCCGCCGATGCCGGAACCGGAAAGCACGCGGCGCTACAACGTCAATCCGCCGCCGCCGGCCGAGTTCGAGTTCGACGTGCAGCGCGTCGACGCCGACGGCACCAAATGGAGCGGCGAAGCGGCCATGTCGTGGCGGCGCGACGGCTCGCGTTACAAGCTGACGGTGGAAGTGGGCTTGAACTTGCTGATCACGCGCCTGAACCTGCTGGTGCTGAGCAGCGAGGGTGAAATCGACGACTACGGCATCGCTCCGGACAACGCGACCGAAAAGCGCAAGGGGCGGGCGCTGACGGCAACCCACTTCAACCGGGCGCAGGGACGCATCACGTTTTCGGCCAGTGAAGCGTCCTTTGCGCTGCGCCCCGGCGCGCAAGACAAGGCCACCCTGCCGTTCCAGCTGGCCGGCATCGGCCGCGCCGACGTCAATCAACTGAGCGGCGACATCGATATCCTGGTCGGCGAAGACAAGGATGCGACCGTTTTCCGCTTCCAGCTCGTCGGAGAAGAAGAGCTGCCCACCAAAATGGGCCGTCTGGTCACCTGGCACCTGAGCCGCCCGCCGAAAGCGGGCAGTTATTCCGCGCGCCTTGACGTGTGGCTGGCGCCGAGCCTTGGCTGGTATCCTGTGCAAATCCGCAATACCGAAGGGAACGGCGCGTTGACCACGCAAACGGTATCGAAAATCAGTCATTGAACCATCGGGAAAAAATATATGTTCATCAGCACATGCATGCGCGCGCTGAGCGGCGCCGCGCTGGCGGCGGCGCTGCTGCCCGCGTTGGCGGCCGCCGGCCACGCGGCGGCCGTCAAGCGGCCTTTCAGTCTGCCGCCCTCGGCCGACCTGAGTTATTCGATCAAGGCGCGCCAGCACGGCCTGAGCCTGAACGGCGATTCCCTCACCACTTGGCGCGCCGGCGACGGCAAGTACGCCTTCGCCTCCGAAACCCGGGCCGCGCTGTTCGGCAAGATCCTGGAAAACAAGAGCGAGGGCGGCATCGACGAGTATGGCCTGGCGCCGGCCCTGTCTTACGAAAAGCGCTTCCGCAAGGAGCCCAGCAGCACCACCTTCAAGCGCGACGGCAAGGTGATCGTGTTTGGCGATTCCGATGAAAGCTATCCGATCAAGGGCGGCGAGCAAGACCGCAACAGCGCGCCCTGGCAATTGCTGGCGCTGGCGCGCGGCGCGCCGGACAAATTCACGCCCGGCTCCGAGTGGACGTTTTTCGTCGCCGGCCGGCGCGACGCCGAGCCCTGGGTCTTCAAGGTGCTCAAGCAGGAAAGCGTGCACACGGGCGAGGGCGAGGTCAACGCCGTGCATCTGGTGAAGGCGCCGCCGCCGGACGCGCAGGGCCAGCAAGTCGATCTGTGGCTGGCGCCGTCGCTGGACTGGTATCCGGTGCGCCTGCGCTTTGCCGACAGCGATGGCGACTATGTCGAGCAAACGCTGGAAAAAATAAGCAAAAAGTAAGCGCTCACTGTCCTTCCGCCCGGTATAACCGTGCCGCGGCAGGGGCGGAGACCTGGCGCCGGCCCGCGTTCGCGCTCGGGCGGCCAGCTTGCTCGTCGTGGCTCTGGCGGCCTTGCCCGCGGACCTACGTGGCGCGCCATCCGCTTGGCGGACGAGGCGTTCGGGATTGCATGGCGGAACTGATATACTGACGCCCCCGCGCACTCGAACGCGAAATTGAACGCGAGCTTGCGCTTAAGTTTGAGCTCGAGCTTGCGCTTAAGCTTGAGCTATTACGCGCCGCGCGCCGCGGGCATCCGATGCCCGGCGCCGACTCACTCCCAGCATGGCATCCGGAAGAGAATGATTGATTTAATGGCAAGTGCGGCCGCGGCCGCGAACCCAAACCAGACAGAACAAGAGCACCACGATTCCTTGCAATCCCATTTCCAGCCGAATGTGTCGGCCGAGGAAATCGAGCAAGTGTTTCACTTGAAGCGCGCCCAGCCCCTGCTGCAAGTGTTCACCGCGCTGTTCCACGGCGGCTTCGACGGCGTGCTGGTGCGCCTGCTGGTGTTGCGCGAACTGGCGGCCGATACGGCGTCGTCGGTGTTCACGCGCCCCGACATCAACGTCAAGCTGGCCTATCTGCTGCCGGAATCGCTGGAAACGGTGTTGCTGCGCCTGCGCAGCAACCAATTGCTGGCCTGGGACGCGCAGCAGGGCGTCTACCGCGTCACGCCGATGGCGCGCAATGTGCTGTCGGCCATCGATGGCTTGCTCAGCCTGGGCCAGTCGCAGGACGAGGCCGAGATGGGCTTCTTGCTGTCGCAGGTGGCGGGCGCGCAAGCCGTGGGCGGCGTCTCCGTCGAGCAGTTGCAGCATTTGCTTGGGCGCTTGATGGATTTGACCGAAGAATTTTCCGACGCCATCGCCTCGGGTTCGGAATTTCGCCTGCGCACGGCCCAGGCGAAGTGGAACATGGCTTGCGACTGGGTCGAAAAGGGTTCCGAGATCATCCTCGCCATCACCGCCGATGAAAACGCCGACGCCGCCACGCACAAGGCGGCGCAGGCGATCGGGCGCGCGCAAAGTATGCTGCTCAATATGCAGGGCATGTTTTCGCGCGCCCTCAACCAGATCGAGCGCCAGCGCGTCCACCTGGGCCAGTCCGGCCTGTCGACCACCGACATCAAGCGCTGGCTGCTGCAGCACGAAGACCTGGCGCAACTGGCCGACGGCGCCATCGACCAGCCGGTGATGCCGCTGTTTTCGACGCCGGCCGAAATGATCGACGTGGCCGAGACCGAGCTGCTGTCCGAGCGCGCCTCCGGCGTGATCCAGGGCGGCTTGCCGGTCGGCCAGGACGCCCCCACCACCATCAACGACGCTCCCGCCATGCAGCTGGAACTGGACGACTGGCTGGCGCGCCTGGCCGACTTCGCCGACCTGAGCAAGCTGCCCGGCCTGGACAGCCCGCGCACGGTGCCGATCCAGGATGCGCTGCTGCCGGCCACGTTCGCCGTCGCCTCTTACCGCGCCTCCATGCTGCCGCTGCTGGGCGACGCCTCGGAAGCGAGCCTGCAGGGCGCCACCGCCAAGCTGGCGCGCCTGCCGGTGAGCTTCACGCCGACCGACGCCATGATCCAACTGCCGGACCTGCACGTGGCCGCCATGTCGATCGCCTCCCTCTCACTTGACCTGGAAAGCGGGCCGCTAGATGAATGACGATGCACAAATCCTGATTGCGCGCCTGCTCACGCACCACACCCTGCGCCGCGACGACAAGCTGGTCAAGCGCGTGCTGTCGGACGAATTGTTCCGCGCCGAGATCGACGCGCGCCTGCTGGCCTGCGGCTTGAAGCTGCTCGACAACGTCTACGCCGACCACGTCACGCTGGCGCTCACGCGCGCCATCGAGCCGAAGATTTTCGGCGCCCGCGACGTCTGGCAAAACAATAACTTCGGTTTGGCGCGCGACGGCGTGGCGCTGCTGGTGGTGCTGTGGGCGCAGATCATCCTGCCCAAGCGCGAACGGCAGGAAACCCACCAGCACGCGCTGGACGACCAGAACGACATGTTCGACAAGGACAAGCCGCTGCCGCGCGCGGAAGACACCTCGATCGGCATCTCCTACAAGGCGCTGCTGTCGGACTTCGGCGACAAGCTGGGCAAGAAGACGCGCATGGACATGAACCTGGGCACGCTGGCCAAGCTGGGCTTCATCGAACGCCGCGGCGACTTCCTGGTCGAAGGCCCGCTGCTCGACCTGATGATGGACACCGACGTGCTCAAGGAGCGCATCATCAACGGCGCCCTGGCCGACGTCTTCAAGCGTCCCGCGGCCGCGCCGGCCGAGCCGGCCGCCGATGCCGCCGACGCCGACGATGGCGCCGCGCCCGACACCACCGACGCGCCCGCGCCGACCGACACGCCACACTGAGAGCCCGCCATGTTTCATATCAAATCGCTTGAACTGGTCCACTGGGATTACTGGCAGCGCATCAAGAACATCCCGCTGGACGCCAAGATCATCACGATCGCGGGGCAGAACGGCTCCGGCAAGACCACCTTGCTGGACGCTCTGCGCACCCTGTTCGGTCTGGACTGTTCGATGGGCCGCACCTACAAGCATTACGCGCGCCATTCGGGCCAGCAGACGGCCTGGTTGCGCGCCGTGGTCGACAACAAGAACGTCGGCAAGCAGTTGTCGAACCGTCCCTTCCGCAGCTCCGGTTTTTTCAGCGACGACGAAGTGACGCTGTTTTGCCAGATCCAGAAGAACGGCGGCGACTGGAAGCGCCAGTACCTGATGCGGCCCGGCTGCGTGCAGATCGAGGACATCGGCGACGCCAACGACTGGCTGGGCGTGGAAAACTACCGCAAGCGGCTGGCCAACGCCGGCCTCTCGCCGGCGATGGCGAAAGTGCTGGCGCTGGAGCAGGGCGAGACCGACAAGCTGTGCGAATACGCGCCGCGCCAGTTGCTCGACCTGGTGTTCCAGGTCTTCGGCGACAAGGAAGTGCTGGACGCCTACGACGAGGCCAAGCGCCACCAGCGCGACACCGAGACGGAGTTGAAGCGTTTTGAAAGCGAACTGGAAGCGTCGAAGACGAATCTGGAAGGCTTGCGCCTGCGCGTGGCCAATTACCACCAGTGGGAAGGCTTGCACAAGGAGCGCCGCAACCTGCTCGAAGAAGTGCTGCCCAGTTTGCAGTACCACGAGGCGCGCGAAAAGGCCGGCAACGCCAGCCGCCAGTTGCGCGAGGCGCGTAAACCGATGGCCCAGGCCGACCAGCAATTGACGGACAAGCGCAACGGCCTGGCGGCGCAAGCCAAGGCCCTGACCGACGCCCAGCAGCAAGAGACTTTGCTGGAGCAGGAATCGACCG
>DMYQ01000149.1:5109-5908 GCA_003482555.1 Janthinobacterium sp.
TGCTCGAGCAGCGCGAACGGCTGCACAAGCTGGCCGCCGAATCGGGCAGCGACATCGCCGCCGTGTCGGCCCAGCTGGAACTGAAGGAAGCGGAACTGCTGCGCCAGCGCCAGGCGCGCGACGCGCTGGCCGGGCGCATCGCCAGCGAGCAAACGACGATTGCCGCGCTGCAGGGCAAGACGGCGATGCCGGAGCCGGACAATGTGCGCGCCATGCGGCGCGCGCTGCGCGACGAGGGCATCGCCCACGCCATGCTGTCCGATATTATCGAAGTGACGGACAGCCGCTGGCAGGGCGCCGTGGAGGGCGTGCTGGGCGGCTACGCCTCGGTGGTGCTGCTGGAAAAAGGCAAGGACGCGGCGGCCGCCTACCGCCTGGCCGAGAAGGAGCGCTACCGCCACTTCATCGTGCCGGAACTGGTGGCCGCGCCGCAGGTCAAGGATGGCAGCCTGCTGTCGGTGGTGCGCTTTTCGGCGCCGGCGCCGGCCTGGTTGATCGACCAGTTGGCGCGCATCGAGCGCGTCGATTCGGTCGAAGCGGGCTTCAAGTTGAGCGGCTCGGACGAGTGGATCACGCCGGACGCCTACCACCGCGAACGGCGCGGCGGCCGCTCGCTGTTTGTGGAAGCTGCGCGTTACCGCTTCGGCTCGGCCGGCCGCACGCAGCGCCTGGAGGCGCTGCAAAAGGCGCTGCCGGCGCTGGAAGCGCAGGAAGACACGCTGACCCTGGCGATCAGCAAGCTGGCCGGCGAAGTGGGAGCCTTGAAGGCGCGCATCGCCGGCGTCGACGCGGCCAAGGA
>DMYQ01000247.1:0-3012 GCA_003482555.1 Janthinobacterium sp.
ATCAATTTTTACCCCGAGCGCTTCGGCATCGCCCGCGCCGTGCTGCCGCGCGTGCTCTCGCTGGTGCAGGTCGAGCAACTGGCCAGCCACACGCCGGTGGAAATCGAAGTGTTCGGCTTCGGCAGCCTGTGCGTCATGGTCGAGGGGCGCTGCGCGCTGTCTTCGTATGCCACGGGCGAGGCGCCCAACACGCACGGGGTCTGCTCGCCGGCCAAGGCGGTGCGCTGGCAGCAGACCCCGAAGGGCCTGGAGTCGCGCCTGAACGGCGTGCTGATCGATCGCTACGGCGATGGCGAAAACGCCAGTTATCCCACCCTGTGCAAGGGGCGCTTCGACGTCGCCGGTGAAAATTATTACGCGATCGAAGAGCCGACCAGCCTGAATACGCTGGAATTGCTGCCGCAATTGATGGCCATGGGCGTGCGCGCCGTGAAGATCGAAGGCCGCCAGCGCAGCCCGGCCTACGTGGCGCAAGTCACGCGCGTGTGGCGCGAAGCGATCGACGCCTGCCGCGGCGGCATCCAGCGCTATTCCGTCAAGCCGGCCTGGATGGCGGCGCTGAACAAGGTCGCGGAAGGCCAGCAGCACACCCTGGGCGCCTATCACCGGTCCTGGAAATGAACACCGTCAAGGAGCAAAACATGTTGAAACTGGCCCTCGGCCCCATCCTGTACTATTGGCCGCGCGCCAGCGTATTCGAGTTCTATCAAAAAATCGCCGCCAGCGCGGTCGACATCGTCTACCTGGGCGAGACGGTCTGTTCGCGCCGCCGCGAACTGCGCCTGGCCGACTGGCTGGACGTGGCCGACCTGCTGGCCGCCAGCGGCAAGGAAGTGGTGCTCTCGACCCAGGCCCTGATCGAGTCGGGCAGCGAACTGGGGGCGCTGCGCAAGATCGCCGAGAATGGCCGCTACACGGTGGAGGCGAACGACATGGGCGCCGTGCACTGCCTGCCGCCCGGCCAGCCATTCGTGGCCGGGCCGCACCTGAATCTGTACAACGGCCCGACCCTGGAATTGCTGGCCGGCCTGGGCGCGAAGCGCTGGGTGATGCCGCTGGAAATGGGACGCGAAGGCTTGCAGCGCCTGCTGCAGGAGCGCCCGCCCGGCCTCGAGACCGAAGTGTTCGCCTACGGCCGCATGCCGCTGGCGTTTTCGGCGCGCTGCTTCACGGCCCGCAACCGCAACCTGCCGAAGGACGACTGCCGCTTCAGCTGCCTCGAGCATCCCGACGGCCTGCTGCTGCAAACGCGCGAGAGCGCCGACTTCCTGGTCTTGAACGGGACCCAGACCCAGTCGGCCCTGGTCTACAACCTGGTGCACGAAGTGGCGACTATGCGCGAACTGGGCGTCGACGTGGCCCGCATCAGCCCGCAATCCACGGACACCGAGCGTGTCATCGCCGTCTTCGACCAGGCCAGGCGCCGGCAACTGGAGGGCGCCGCCGCGCGCGCGCAAATCGAAGCCTGGCAGCCGGGCGCGTCCTGCGACGGTTACTGGTATGGCAAGCCCGGTCTGGAACGGCTGATCGCCGACCAGGCCCACTGACCAATAAGGATTTTCCATGCAAGAAAAACGCTATACCCTGCCCGAACCGCTCGCCAAAGTGCTGGCGCGGCTGCCCGCCTATCCCGGCTCCTGGCTCTTCGTCCAGGCATTGAACCTGGCGCTGGCGCGCCACTTGCCGCAAGACGTGCGTCAGCGCCTGGAAGGAAAAAGGCTGCGCCTGCGGCTGGACGACGCCGGCCTGGCCTTCGACTTCGAATGGCGCGCCGGCGCCTTCGCCGCCGGCCGCGCGCGCGGCGAGCCGGACCTGACGATCGGGGCGGCGGCGCACGACTTGCTGCTGCTGGCGCGGCGCCAGGAAGACCCGGACACCCTGTTTTTCAGCCGCCGCCTGGCGCTCGAAGGTGACACCGAGTTGGGTCTGCTGTTCAAAAACACCCTGGACGCGCTGGAACTGCCGCCTTTCGAACTGGCGGCGCTGGCGCCGGGGCGGGTGCTGGCGCGCTTGCGCGGCACGCTGGCGCCGCGCGCCTGAAGAACGCGCCCCTCACGGCGTCAGCGTGTAATCGGCCGCCAGCGCGAAGGTCTCGAAGCTGTCGAGCGCCAGCGGCCGGCTGAAAAAATACCCCTGGTAGGCGTGGCAGCCGGAGGCGGCCAGGAAGTCGCGCTGGGCCCGGGTTTCGACGCCCTCGGCGATAACGCCCAGGCCCAGGCTCTGCGCCAGCGCCACGATGGTCTTGGCGATGGCGGCGTCGTTCGGGTCGACCAGCACGTCGCGCACGAAGGATTGGTCGATCTTCAAATGGTCGAGCGGCAGGCGCTTCAAATACGAAAACGAGGAATAGCCGGTGCCGAAATCGTCGAGCGCGAAGCCGACGCCGCGGGCCTTGAGGGCGACCATTTTCTCGATCACATCTTCGACGTTGTCGACCAGCAGGCTCTCGGTCAACTCCAGCTTGAGGCGGCGCGGATTGGCGCCGCTGGCCTCCAGCACGCCCAGTACCGTGGCCACGAAGCCCGGCTGGCGGAACTGTTTCGCGCTGACGTTGACGGCCAGGCTCAGGTGGGCCAGTCGCGGCCGCGCGGCCCACAGCGCCAACTGGGCGCAGGCGCTGCCCAGCACCCACAGCCCGAGCGGCAAAATCAGGCCGGTGTCCTCGGCCAGCGGGACGAACTCGGCCGGCGAGACCACGCCCCGTTGCGGGTGGCGCCAGCGCAGCAGCGCCTCGGCGCCGGTGACGCGGCCTTCGTCGTCGACCTGGGCCTGGTAGTGCAGCAGGAATTCGTTTTCCTGGATCGCCAGGCGCAGGCCGGCTTCCAGCGCGGCCCGCTCCATCACCGCGGTCTGCATGCCCGGGTCGAAGAAACGCATGGCGTTGCGGCCCGTTTCCTTGGCCTTGTACATGGCCAGGTCGGCTTGCTTGAGCAAGTCGTCGATCGAAGTTTGGCGTCCGTAAAACAGGGTCGCGCCGACGCTGGCCGTGCTGCGGTGGCCGACGGCGCCCA
Source organism: Janthinobacterium sp. (assembly GCA_003482555.1). Classification (GTDB taxonomy): domain Bacteria; phylum Pseudomonadota; class Gammaproteobacteria; order Burkholderiales; family Burkholderiaceae_D; genus Janthinobacterium. The sequence goes on from DMYQ01000247.1 coordinate 3,012, forward strand.
G
>DMYQ01000247.1:3120-9215 GCA_003482555.1 Janthinobacterium sp.
GAATTCATCGCCGCCCAGGCGCGCCACCGTGTCGCCCTCGCGCACGCAAGCCGTCAGGCGTTGCGCCACCTGGCGCAGCAGCAGGTCGCCCTGGTCGTGGCCGAGGGTGTCGTTGAGCGTCTTGAAATGATCGAGGTCGATGAAGAGGACGGCGCCGTAGCTGCGCTTGCGCGCGCCCGTCGTCATCGCGTGCTTCAAGCGCTCCAGCAGCAGGGTGCGGTTGGGCAGATTGGTGAGGGCGTCGAAGAAGGCCAGTTCCTCGATCTTTTTCTCGGCCTTCTTGCGCTCCGTGATGTCGTGGTGGGTGCTGATGTAATTCATGACGGTGCCGTCGGCCCGCTTGACGGCCGAGATGGTCAGCCATTTCGGATAGATTTCACCGTTCTTGCGCCGGCCCCAGATCTCGCCCTGCCAGCCGCCGCTGCGGTGGATGTCGCTCCACATGTCGCGGTAAAAGGCGTCGTCGTGGAGTTCCGAGCGCAGCAGGCGCGGGGTGCGGCCGACCACTTCCCCGGCCGTGAAGCCGGTGCTGTCGGTGAAGGCCGAGTTGACCCGCAGGATGACGCTGGCGGCGTCGGTGATGATCATGCCTTCGCGCGAATCGAAGGCGGCGGCGGCGATGCGCAGTTCGGCCTCGGCCTGTTTGCGTTCGGTGATGTCGCGCCCGCTGGTGCGAAAGCCCGTGAACACGCCCCTGGCGTCGCTGATCGGCACCCAGGACACGGATAGCCAGAAGGACGAGCGATCCTTGCGCAGGCAGCGAAATTCCAGGTCGTCGCCGCGAAAGCCCTGCAAGCCCTTCTGGAATTCGGTCATCACGCGCGCCATGTCGTCGGGATGCACCAGGGTGGCGATGAACTGGCCCATGGCCATGCATTCGGCCACCGTGTAACCGGTATACTCTTTCACGGAAGGGTTGATCCAGCGCGGCTTGCCGTCCAGGCCCCACCAGACTTCCCAGTTGACGGTGCAATCGGCGATGGCGCGGAATTTTTCTTCGCTGGCGCGCAATTCCGTGGTCATGCCGGCGGCCAGGCGCATGGCGCGGCTGCGCCCGGTCGCCAGCATCCAGGTCAGCAGCGCCAATAGCAGGCTCAGACCGCCGCCGGCGATGGCGATGGCGGGCGCGGCGCTGCGCCCGAAGCGGGCCTGGAAGTCATCCATGGCGCCCATCGACAAGAGCCAGGTGTGGCCGGCCACGACCAGGTATTCGCTGGCCGCCAGGCGCGGCGGCGGATGCGCGCCCGTGTTCGAGTACAGGCGCGCCGCGGCTAGCGGATCGACGCCGTCGTAGATGGCCAGCGCCAGGCCCGGCACCGGCTCGCCGTACAGGCTGGCCATCAATTCATTCATGCGGAAGGTGGCGAAGACCCAGCCGCTCAGGTGGGCGCGGCGCTGGGCCACGCTGTCGATGGCCTGGCCGCGCGCATACAGGGGCAGGTACATGATGAAGCCGGGCGGGGTGTGCGGATCGTTGTCGATGGCCAGGCGCACCTTGCCGGAAATGGCCGCCATGCCGGAGTCGCGCGCCTTTTCCATGGCGCGCCGGCGCACCGGGTCGGCCCAGACGTCGTAGCCGTCCGTTTGCGGGGGGCCGTCGAGGCTGGGTTCGCGCTGCAGGACACGGACGCGCTCCTCGCGCCGCTCGCCGGACGGTTCGCCGGCGTCGGCGATGACGGGGGCGGGCGTGTCGGACGCGCCGGCCGCCACCCAGCGCGCCACGCCGATGGTTTGCACGCCGGAAAAGTTGGCGTCCAGGTGCAGCGCTTCGACGTAGTCGTGGAAGCCGGCGCGGCTGGGGGCGTCGGTGGCGACAAACAGGCCACGCACGCCGAGCAGCATTTTTTCATAGCCGGCCATGCGCTGTTCCACGCGGCCGACGGTCTCGCGCGTGGAAAAGTCGAACTGGGATTGCAATTCGCGGCGCGCGGCTTGGCGCTCGTGCGTCCACAGGGTCCAGGTGAGGCCCAGCGACAGGGTCAGCACCAGCAGCGGCGCCAGGGCCGGCCGCACCCGGCTCATGGCGCGGCCCGGAAATCGACCATCGACGCGGCCAGTTTGGCGTCGAAGTATTTTTCGAAGATGCGGCGCACCGTGCCGTCGGCGCGCATGGCGTCGATCAGGGCGCGCCAGCGCGCCCGCTGCGGTGGCGCCAGCGCCTGTTTCGACATGATCAGGCCGTGCGGCACGGGCGCATCGTTAAATTCGATCACGCTGCAGATGTCGCGGATATGTTTTTCGTCGACGGCCGGGTAGTCGAACGGTTCCATGATCATGCCCTGGATGTGGTTCTGGTGCAGGGCCTGGTACAGGGGGGCCAGGCCGTTGGCCTGGTTGACCCGGTTGGCACTTTGCAACTGGTCGACCAGTTCGTTGGCGGCGGGGCTGTAGCGAAAGCTGCGGATCACGCCCAGGCGGAAGCTGGCGTTGCCGCGCACATCGTCCAGGTCGCGCGCGCCGGCGTCCTTGCGCGCCAGCAAATAATACTTGTTGCTGAAGTACCAGGCGAAGCCGGCGTAGCTGTCGCGCTCCGGGTTGGCGATGCCGGACAGGCTGAAGTCGAGCGCGCCCGATTTGATCAATTGCCAGATACGGGCGCGCGACATCAGGCTGACGCCCACCTTGCAGCCGCTGCGGCGTATCAGTTCGTCGGCGATGTCCTTGTCGATGCCGCTGTCGGTGTCGGCCGAGTACAGCAGGCCGTGGTCGTGCAGGGCCAGGGTGAAGGGACGCGAACAGTCGGGCCCGGCCGCGAAGGTCGGGCCGGCCGCCAGTATCATCGGCAGAGCGAGGGACAGGGCGCCCACGCCGCGGCGCAGCGCGCCCGGGCGGCGGGGGAATTCGAAACGCGGGCCTATTTTCATCGGCGCCAATGTAGCCCTTGTTGTATCGTTGTTCCGGCGCGAAGACGGGACGGATGGAAATCCTGAACCAGCGCGCCGTCGGCTGCGCTTGGCGCGAATAATTATAGCATCGGGACAAGTAATATTGCTCAAGCCAAGCGGGGAGCGAGCTTGGAAGCGGCTGCTGTTGTTTTTGGCGGCAAAGCGCCGATACGGGGGCATGGAAGGCGGGCCCGGGCTTGAAGCGCCCAGTCGGCGGGGGCTCGTGCGAGCTTGCCTGTCACGGCGCGCCCGGCCCCGCCGCGGCAAATTCTAGAAGAAATTGAGTAATTCGCCATCCCGGTCGAAGGCCAGAAAGCCCTTGATGTGCCCCTCCTGTATCGCCGTGATCATTTTCCTCAGCGGCGATTCGGCCTCGTCGGCGCCGGGCGGGCGCCCATCCTTGCCGCCCAGGCTGGCGACGAACACGACGTCCCAGTGCGCCTGCATCTGGCGCGATTCTTCGGCCAGGGCGGCAAAGTCGCTCAACTCGTCCGCCAGCTTGTCGACGCACATGACCGGCGTCAGGGTACGTCCCTGCGCGCTGGCCGCTTCAGCCCGGGTGAAGGCGAACAGCAGGCGCTGCGGCTGCGCCTGGTTTTTGGCCGCGCTTAGCAGGCTGGCATAACTGGTGATCTCTGTTTCCATATAAAACCTTTCAATGATTGATGCGGCGGGTGTGCCAGCCTGTGCCACCGCCTATGTGCCATGTATACCCCAAAGCCGGTCGCCGACCCATAGGCAGAAGTGCCTACTGCGCCTACGCACTTTCGGCCGCGCACGCCAGACATCTTGCCAATACCCATCTCCGACCGCGCTGCGTAGACTTGCCCCATCAACGTTTGATTGCCCTTGCAACATTTTAATTACCTTGCATCGCTTGCGGTGCGTGTGTGGAGATAGCATGAGTCACTTTCTGGATCGCCTGAAATTTTTCACCAAGCCCAAGGAAACGTTTTCCGACGGGCACGGCGCCGTCGTCGATGAAGACCGCACCTGGGAAAACGCTTACCGCCAGCGCTGGCAACACGACAAGATCGTGCGCTCCACCCACGGCGTCAACTGCACCGGTTCTTGCAGCTGGAAGGTGTACGTCAAGAACGGCTTGATCACCTGGGAAACCCAGCAGACGGACTATCCGCGCACCCGTCCCGACCTGCCCAACCACGAGCCGCGCGGCTGCCCGCGCGGCGCCAGCTATTCCTGGTATGTGTATTCGGCGCAGCGGGTCAAGTATCCGATGGTGCGCGGACGCTTGATGGAAATGTGGCGCGCGGCGCGCCAGACCATGACGCCGGTGGCGGCCTGGGAATACATCAGCCAGGACCCCGTGCGGGCCAAGCGCTACAAGGAAGTGCGGGGCTTGGGCGGCTTCGTGCGCGCCAACTGGGACGAAGCCAATGAAATCATCGCGGCCGCCAACGCCTTCACGATCAAGAAATACGGCCCCGACCGCATCGTCGGGTTTTCGCCGATTCCCGCCATGTCCATGATCAGTTACGCGGCCGGCACCCGCTACCTGAGCCTGATCGGCGGCGTCGCCCTCAGCTTTTACGACTGGTATTGCGATTTGCCGCCGGCCAGTCCGCAAGTCTGGGGCGAGCAGACCGACGTGCCGGAATCGGCCGACTGGTTCAATGCCACCTATCTGATGGTGTGGGGCTCGAACGTGCCGATGACGCGCACGCCCGACGCCCATTTCTATACCGAGGTGCGCTACAAGGGCACCAAGACGGTGGCCGTGTCTTCCGATTTCGGCGAAATGGTCAAGTTCGGCGACCTCTGGCTGGCGCCCAAGCAGGGCACCGACGCCGCGCTGGCCATGGCCATGGGCCACGTGATCCTCAAGGAATTTCACTTGAACGGCCAGTCCGCCTACTTCCGCGGCTATGCCAAGCAATATACCGACTTTCCGATGCTGGTCTTGCTCAAGGAAATGAACGGCGCCCTGGTGCCGGAATACTTCTTGCGCGCCTCCCACCTGGCGAACAATCTCGACGAAAGCAATAACCCCGAGTGGAAGACCCTGGTCATCGACGAGTTGACGGGCGATATCTGCGCGCCGGCCGGTTCCATCGGCTTCCGCTGGGGCGAGTCGGGCAAGTGGAACCTGGAAATGAAGGCGGGCGGGAGCGGCAAGCCCATCGATCCGCGCCTGTCCCTGATCGATTCCAGCGACGCCGTCATGCCGGTCGGCTTCGCCTACTTCGGTGGCCGCGACGCGGCCGACATGTTGCTGCGCAATGTGCCGGTCAAGAAGGTGTTGCTGGCCGACGGCACGACGGCCCTGGTCACCACGGTGTTCGACTTGACCCTGGCCAATTACGGCATAGACCGGGGCCTGGGCGGCGCCAATGTGGCGGCCGACTACGCCGATGACGTGCCTTACACGCCGGCCTGGCAAGAAAAGCATACTGGTGTGAAGGCGGCCGACGTCATCACGGTGGCGCGCGAATTCGCCGACAACGCCGACAAGACCCATGGCAAGAGCATGGTGATCGTGGGCGCCGGCTTGAATCACTGGTATCACATGGACATGACTTACCGCGGCATCATCAATATGCTGATGATGTGCGGCTGCGTCGGCCAGTCCGGCGGCGGCTGGGCCCATTACGTGGGCCAGGAAAAGCTGCGTCCGCAAACCGGCTGGACCCCGCTGGCTTTCGCGCTGGACTGGAACCGTCCGATGCGCCAGATGAACGGCACCTCCTTCTTTTACGCCCACACCAGCCAATGGCGCCACGAAAAGCTGCACACGGCGGAGATTTCCTCGCCCTCGGCCGACGTCGGCGTGGCGCAGATGTCGCTGCTCGACTACAACGCCAAGTCCGAACGCATGGGCTGGCTGCCGTCGGCGCCGCAACTGGAAACGAATCCGCTCGAAGTCACCCGCGCCGCGGCGGCGGCCGGGCAGGACGTGGCGCAGTACGCGGTCGAACAGATCAAGGCCGGCAAGCTCAACTTCTCCTGCGACGATCCGGACAATCCGGCCAACTTCCCGCGCAATATGTTCGTCTGGCGCTCGAATATCCTGGGCAGCTCCGGCAAGGGCCACGAATACTTCCTCAAGTATCTGCTGGGCACGCAGAACGCCCTGATGAGCGACGAGAAGGATTGCATCAAGCCCAAGGACGTCAAGATCCGTCCCGCCGCCGAAGGCAAGCTGGACCTGCTGGTGGTGCTGGACTTCCGCATGTCCACCACCTGCCTGTA
>DMYQ01000247.1:9464-9810 GCA_003482555.1 Janthinobacterium sp.
GCGGCGAGCTGCTCGGCACGCAACAGGATCTGATCCTGTCGCCGCTGATGCACGACACCCCGGGCGAGCTGGGCCAGCCCTTCGATCCGAAAGACTGGCGCGCCGGCGAGTGCGAGCCGATCCCCGGCAAGACCATGCCGGGCATGAAGGTGGTGGAGCGCGACTACCGCCAGATCTACAAGAAATTCACCTCCATCGGCCCGCTGCTGGAAAGCCTGGGCAACGGCGGCAAGGGCATCGACTGGAAGACCGGCCATGAAATCGACGTGCTGCGCGGCGTCAACCGGGTGGTCGAGGAGGCCGGCGTGTCGCAGGGCCAGCCGCGCCTGGATACCGCCATCGACGC
>DMYQ01000200.1:0-423 GCA_003482555.1 Janthinobacterium sp.
CGGCCAGAATTCGGCGTGCAGGTCGGCCAGGCCGAGCGCCTTGTTGAAGATGCCGCGGCTGATGCCGAGCATGTGCGTGGCCGGGTACAGCGCGCCGATCAGGCGGCCGCCGCCCTGCATCGCCGAGACCGGATTGAGCAAACCGGCGAACTGGATGGCCGGGATCATGGTGCCTATCATGGTCACGAACATGGCCGCGATCTGGCTGCGGGTGAAGGTCGAAGCGAGCAAACCGATGCCGGTGGCGCTGATGCTGTAGATGAAGGCGGCCAGGGTCAGGGTCGGGAAACTGCCCTTGACGGGCACGCCGAAGACGGTCACGGCCAGCAAGGTCATCAGGAAAAAGTTGAGCATGGCCAGCACCACGTAGGGCGCCTGTTTCCCGAGCAGGAATTCGGTGCGCGTGACGGGGGTGACGTACAG
>DMYQ01000200.1:689-966 GCA_003482555.1 Janthinobacterium sp.
ATCCAGTTCGGCGTAGTCGCGCAGCGCCCCGTGTTCGATGAAGTAGCGCGAGCCGGACAGGTTCAGTGTGTAGTCGCGGCTGAGCGCCGTCTGGTCGTGGTCGAGCACCGCGTAACTGAGGTTTTCCACGTCCAGGCTGATGCCGAAGCCGATCACGAACATCAGCAGCATCGAGCCGCCCAGGGCCAGGGTGGCGCGCACCGGGTCGCGCCGCAGTTCCAGCGTTTCGCGCCACGTATAGCTGAGCAGGCGGTTCAGGCTGAAGGCGCGCCGCCGC
>DMYQ01000200.1:1225-5115 GCA_003482555.1 Janthinobacterium sp.
GATGAAGGCTTGTTCCAGCGTGGCCGTGCCGCGCGCGCGCACCAGTTCGGCCGGCGCGGCGCTGACCAGCACCCGGCCGGCGTGCATCAGCGAGATGCGGTCGCAGCGTTCGGCCTCGTTCATGAAGTGGGTGGAAATGAAGATGGTGACCTGGTCGCGCCGCGCCAGCTCTATCATCAGGCGCCAGAAGGTGTCGCGCGCGATCGGATCGACGCCGGAAGTGGGCTCGTCGAGTATCAGCAGTTCCGGCTTGTGCACCATCGCCACCGCCAGCGAGAGGCGCTGGCGTATGCCCAGCGGCAGCGCCTCGGGCAGGGCGTCGAGCACCTCGCCCAGGCCGAAGCGGGCCACCATCTCGTCCAGCCGGGCCGGGATGTCCCCTTCCGGCACGTGGAACAGGCGCGCGTGCAGCGCCAGGTTTTGCCGCACCGTCAGCTCGCCGTACAGGGAAAACGCTTGCGACATATAGCCGACCCGGCGCCGCGTGTCGAGGTCGTTCGGGTCGACCGCCTGGCCGAACAGGCGGGCTTCGCCCTCGCTCGCCGGCAGCAGGCCGGTCAACATCTTCATCGTGGTCGACTTGCCGCAGCCGTTGGAGCCGAGGAAGCCGAAGATTTCGCCGCGGCCGATGCGGAAGCTGACGTGGTCGACGGCGACGAAGTCGTCGAAGCGCATGGTCAAGTCTTTCGCCTCGATGGCGATGTCGGCCTCGAGGCCGGCCGCCAGCGGTGTGATCACGACCACCTGGTGGCCAGCCCGCTTCGCTTCCGGCAGCAGCGCGATGAAGGCCGCCTCCAGATTGTCGCTGGCGCTGCGCGCCAGCAGCTCGGCCGGGCTGCCGGTGGCCAGCACCTTGCCCTCGTCCATCGCCACCAGCCAGTCGAAGCGCTGCGCCTCGTCCATGTAAGCGGTGGCGACGATGACGCTCATGCCGGGCCGCTCGGCCCGTATGCGCGCGATCAAGTCCCAGAACTGGGCCCGCGCCAGCGGGTCGACGCCGGTGGTCGGCTCGTCCAGGATCAAGAGGTCGGGGTCGTGGATCAGGGCGCAGCACAGGCCCAGCTTTTGCTTCATGCCGCCCGACAGCTTGCCGGCCGGGCGCGCCAAAAACGCTTGCAGGCCGGTGCCGCGGGTGAGCTGGTCGATGCGGCGCCGGCGCTCGGCCGCGTCGTGCCCGAACAGGCGCGCGAAAAACTGCAGATTCTCTTCCACCGACAGGGTCGGGTACAGATTCTTGCCCAGGCCCTGGGGCATGTAGGCGATGCGCGGGCAGACGTCGGCCCGATGCCGCGCCTGCGCCATGTCGCCGCCCAGCGCCTCCACCCTGCCCTGCTGCACGGCGCGGGCGCCGGCAGCCAGCGACATCAGGGTCGACTTGCCGACGCCGTCCGGGCCGATCAAACCCACCATGCGGCCGGCCGGGATTTCCAGGTCGATCGCGTCCAGCGCCACGGTCTTGCCGTAGCGCTGAGTCAAACCCGCCAGGCGCACCACGGGCGCCCACAGGGAAGCGTCGCTCTTCACTGCGGCACCTTGATCGCCAGCTCGGCCGGCCAGTCCGTGCGCGCGTCCAGCCTGACCCAGGCCACGCCGGGCAAGCCGAGCTTGACCACCTTCATGTGCTGTTGCAGCAGTTCGCGCTTGATCTGCGCCTTGACGCGGAACATCAGCTTTTGCCGCTCGCTGCTGGTCTCCACCGTCTTCGGCGTGAATTGCGCGCTGCTGGCCACGAAGGAAATCGTGGCCGGGATCACATAGCCGGGCGCCGCGTCCAGCACCAGGCGCACCTCGCCGCCCAGCGCCAGCTTGCCGGCCGCCGCCTCGGGCAGGAAGAAGGTCATGTAGACATCGCCCAGGTCGATCAGATTGAGCACCTTGCCGCCGCCGCCCAGCACTTCGCCGGGTTGCGCCACCAGATACTGCACGCGGCCGGCGCGCGGCGCCGTCAGCACGCTGTCCGTCATGTCGACTTCGACCCGGGCCGTGGTGGCCTCGGCCGCCAGCACCGCCGAACGCGCGCCCACCACCTGGGCCCGGGCCGCGTCGATGGCCGCCTGCGCCGTCGTCACCTGGGCCCGCGCCGCGTTCAGCGCCGCGCCCACGCTGCGGGCGCGGGCGCGGTCGTCGTCCAGCTCCTGCACCGAGGAGGCGCCCTCGCCGGACAGGGTTTCCGAGCGCGCCAGGCGCCGCCGCGCCGCATCGAGCTCGCTCTCGCGCTGCGCCACCAGGGCTTGCGCGCCGACCTTGTCGCTCTCGCGCACGGCCACCTGGGCTTGCGCGGCGACGACGCCGTCCTGCGCCTGCTGGTGCCGGGCGCGCGCCTCGTCGCGCTGCGCCGTCAGCGACTGGATCTGCATTTTCGCCAGCGGCTGGCCGGCGGCGACGAAATCGCCTTCCCCTATCAATATCGTATCGACGCGGCCGGGCAGCTTGGTGGCGACGTCGATCTCGGTGGCTTCGACGCGGCCATTGCCGCTGACGAAACCGGGCCCCGGGCCGGACGGGCGCATCAGCACCCAGGCGTAATAGCCGAGTCCGGCCAGGGCCGCGACGACGGCGCCGATGATGAGATTTTTCTTCAGTTGATGAGTCATGGCTTGGCGAAGGCGTTGGCAATTAAGGGTTGGTGGTGAGTGCGCCGCCGCCCAGCGCGGCGTACAGGCCGACCTGGGACGAGAGCAGCAGGCGCCGGGTTTGCACCAGTTGCTGCTGGACGCCCAGCAAATCGCGCTGGGCGTCCAGCACTTCCAGATAGGGCGCCGCACCATTGTCGTAGCGCAGCTTGGCGAGGCGCGCCCGTTCCGTCTGCGCCGCCAGCGTGGCCTGGCCTATGCGCACCTGCTCGGCCAGCCAGCGCCGCGATGAGAGCGCGTCGGCCACTTCACGGAAGGCGTTTTGCACGCTCTTTTCATAGTTGGCCACCGTTGCGTCGCGGCGCACGGTGGCCAGGTCGAGGCCGGCGCGCATGCGGCCGGCGTCAAAGATCGGCAAGGTCAGGCGCGGCACCAGGTTCCAGGCGCGGCTGCCGGAATCGAACAGGCCGTCCAGCTCCGCGCTGGCCGTGCCGAAGGCGGCCGTCAGCGTGATGCGCGGGAAAAAGGCGGCCCGCGCCGCGCCGATATTCGCTTGCGCCGCGCGCAACTGGTGTTCGGCGGCGACGATGTCGGGGCGCGCGAGCAGCAGATCCGAAGGCAGGCCGGCGTCCAGTGCGCGCAGCACGGTGGCGTCGTCGAAGCGGCTGCCTTCCGGCGCCAGTTCGAGCGGCGCGCCGACCAGTTGCGCCAGCGCGTGAGCGCGCAAGGCGCGCGCCTGCTCTAGCTGCGCGCCCAGGCCCTGGGCCTGGGTCAGCAGGGTGGCGACCTGGGTCAGGTCGAGCCGGGAAATCGAGCCGACTTCGTAGCGCCGCTTGAAGATGCGGAACGATTCGGCGCGGCTGGCGATGGTGTCGCGCGCCAGTTGCACCCGCTCGTCCAGCTCGCGCAGGGTCAGGTAGCCGTCCGCCACTTGCGCGACCAGGGCCACGGCGACGGCGCGGCGCGCCTCTTCGCTGGCCAGCAGGTTTTCCAGGGCGGCGTTTTTCAGGCTGCGCACCCGGCCCCAGAAGTCGAGTTCCCAGGCGCTCACGTTGAGGCCGACCTGGTACTGGCTGCCGAGCAGCGGCTTGCCGGTCAGGTTCAGGTCGCCCGGCACCAGGGCCCGGTTGTCTTCCACGCCCAGGGCCAGCGTGGGAAACTGCTCGGCGCGGGCGATGCCATAGCCGGCGCGCGCTTCTTGCACGCGCAGCGCGGCCAGGCGCAGGTCGCGGTTGTTTTCCAGCGCCCGGGCGATCAAGTCGCGCAGGCGCGGGTTGGCGAAATAATCGCGCCAGGCCAGCGTGGCGGCGCGCTCGC
>DMYQ01000200.1:5221-10223 GCA_003482555.1 Janthinobacterium sp.
CCAGGCCCAGGGCCGAACGGGAAAAAGCTGTCTTCATCGGGTTCGCTTCAACTGAGAATGTGATAGCCGGCGTCGACATACAGGGTGCCGCCGGTGATGGCGCGCGCGGCGTCGCTGGCCAGGAAGGCGCAGACGGTGCCGACTTCGTCGATGTCGACCAGGCGGCGCAGCGGCGCGCGGCGCGCGGCCTCGTCCAGCAACTGGTCGAAGTGGGCGATGCCGGAGGCGGCGCGGGTGGCCATCGGCCCCGGTGAAATGGCGTTAACGCGGATGTCGGCCGGCCCCAGTTCGGCCGCCAGATAGCGCACCGACGATTCCAGCGCCGCCTTGACCGGGCCCATCAGGCCGTAATTGGCGATCACTTCATCGGCGCCCAGATAGCTCATCGTGATCAGGCTGCCGCCCCGCTTCATCAGGCGCTCGGACAATTTGGCCATGCGCAGGAAAGAATGGCAGGAAATATCCATCGCCTGGGCGAAACCCTCGGGCGAGCTGTCGACCACGCGGCCGTGCAAATCCCCGGTCGGCGCGAAGGCGATCGAATGCACCAGGAAGTCGAGCTGGCCCCACTGCGCGCCGATGGCCTCGAACAGGGCCTGGGTCTGCTCCTCGTTGCTGACGTCGAGCGGCAGCTGGATGGCCGCCTGCACCTGTCGCGCCAGCGGTTCCACGTGCGGCCTGGCCTTGTCGTTGAGCCAGGTGACGGCCAGTTCGGCGCCCGCCTCGCGCAAGGCGCGGGCGCAACCCCAGGCGATGCTGTGTTCGTTGGCGATGCCCACCACCAGCCCCCGTTTGCCCCGCAATCCCGCGTTCAACATGTTCATTTCTCCAAAACGTAAGTGCCCGGCGCGGCGCCGATGACGGCATAACCGAGGGCCGGCGCGCCCGCTTGCGGCGGCGCTTCGGGCGCGCCGGAGCGTGCCGCCAGCCAGGCGCTCCAGGCCGGCCACCAGGAACCCTCGCGGCGCGGCGCCGCCAAGGCCCAGGCGTCCGGCGCCACGTAGGGGGCGCCGGACGGGCGCGTCTCGATCTGGTAGTGCCGGTGCGGATGACCGGGTTCGCTGACGATGCCGGCGTTGTGGCCGCCGCTGGTGAGCACGAAGGTGATCTCGGCCACGGTTTCATGGTGCAATTTGTAGACCGAGCGCCACGGCGCCACGTGGTCGGCCACGGTGCCCACGCAAAACATGGGTAGCACGATGTCGCTCAGCGCCACCGGCTTGCCGCCGACCGGGTAACGGCCCTCGCTCAAGTCATTGTTCAAGAACAGGCGGCGCAGGTATTGCGAGTGCATGCGCGCCGGCATGCGCGTGGTGTCGGCGTTCCACGCCATCAAGTCGTTCATGGGAGTCGGCGTGGCCAGCAGATAGTCGTTGACCATGCGCGACCACAGCAGGTCGTAAGAGCGCAGCATTTCAAAGGCGCCGCCCATTTGCGCGCCCGTCAGGTAGCCGGTCTGCGCCATCTGCGCTTCCAGCATGCTGATCTGGCCTTCGTCGATGAACAGTCCCAGTTCGCCCGGCTCGCTGAAGTCGGTTTGCGCGGCGAACAGGCTGAGCGAGGCGAGGCGGTCGTCGCCGTCGCGCGCCATCGCCGCCGCCGCGATCGCCAGCAGGCTGCCGCCCAGGCAATAGCCGGTGGCGTGCACTCTTTTCCGCGGGACGATGGTGTTGATGGCGGCCAGCGCGGCGGCCACGCCCAGCTCCAGGTAATCGTCCATGCCCAGTTCGCGGTCGGCGCTGCCCGGGTTTCTCCAGGAAATGCAAAACACCGTGTGGCCCTGGCCGACCAGATAGGCGATCAGGGAATTGTGCGCCGACAGGTCGAGGATGTAGTACTTCATGATCCAGGCCGGCACGATCAGGATCGGTTCCGGGTACACGCTGGCGGTGCCGGGCGTGTACTGGATCAGCTCGATCAAATGGTTCTTCAGCACCACCTTGCCGGGCGTGATGCCGACGTCGCGGCCGACGATGAAATTCTCGGTGCCGGGATCGGGCGCGTGGCTGGCCATGCGACCCAGCTTGGCGGCCAGCGCCGTCATGCCGCGCGCCAGGTTGGCGCCGCCCTCTTTCGCGGTGCGCTGCAGCACCAGGGGATTCGTGCCCAGTTGATTGCCGGGCGAGAAGACGTCTAGCCACTGGCGCACCATGAAGGCGACCACGTCTTCATGGTGGCGCTCGACGCCCCAGACGCCGTGGGTGGCTTCGGACCACCAGCGCTCCTTGAGCAGGAAGCTCTGGTGCAGCAAATTGAAAGGCCATTGGCGCCATTCCGGCGCCGCGAAGCGGGTGTCGTGCTCGGGCGGTTCGATGCAGGCGCGCGCCGCGCCGGGCCCGGCCAGCAGGCATTCGCGCAGGTAGGCGGCCAGTTGACCGCCCTGGTCCAGCGCCAGTTGCGCCAATTCCAGGCGCTTGCCCGGGGACGCGGCCAGGTGACTGCCCCAGTCCAGCCAGGCTTGCATGATGGATTCGGGCGCCAGCGAGGAACAGGCGCCCGCCCATGCGGCGTGGGCTTGCTCGTCGATACTGCCGGCGCTGGCGTTTGGCGCCGGGGTGGACATCATGTTCATCGCTGTTCCTGTCGTTGCGGTGGCGTTCGGGCGGCGGCCGGAACGGCCTCAAGCCGGACTGCGGGCGCCGATCCGGGATGGATACGGAGGCGGCCGGGCGGCTTGAAGCAGTGCAACTATACGAGGCTATGCGGCAGCGCAACATTGATCTAAGTCAAATTTTGCAAGCTTATCGAAAATATTTGCGGGATGGGCGATGGCGCGCCGCCGTAACGGGCCGGCGCCACCGATAACGCCGCTGCGGCGGCCTGATTGGCGCGCTTCAACGCTGCGGCCGCGAGTACAGGTCGATGATAGTGCTGATCGCATCCTGGCACACGCTGCAGAACTTGTCGCTGCGGTCGAACATGATGCACTGCATTTCAGGGCGATAAAAACCGTTCGACTCGTAGTTGGCGCCCTCGAAGGCGCCCACCTCGCCCCGGTGCGGCGCGCGCGAGAACAGCTCCTCGGTGTGGCGCAGGTCGGCGTGGAACAGCGCGCTCATTTCCGCCTCGGGACGGTTGGCCGCGCGCAGTTCGGTGCGCGTCTTTTGGTAGGCGCGCGCATAGTCGTCGTAGGCGTTCTTCGGCCATGGCGTCGGCAGCGGCGTGCCGGCCGCGACCCGGTTTTTCCACTTCAGCTTGGCCGGATCGCGCATCGCGGTGGCGTTCGGCTCCCACGGCTCTTGCCGCTCGCCGTTCGAGGTGTAGGCCACCGGCGAGGTGTAGTACTCGTCGGCCAGGCCGGCGAAATGGTGGCCGAATTCGTGCACGAACAGGTAGTTGGCCCAGTCGCTATTCGCGGCCGCCGTGCTGAACTGGCCGAAAATCCCGCCGCCGCCGTAGGTGTCGTTGTTCACCAGGATTTCGATGAACTCGTAGGGCGCGTACTGCGCCAGTTCGCGCAGGGCGCGGTTATCGGTGGTCAGCACATAACGCTCGCTGCCGAAGATGTCGTAGCGCGCCCCCAGCGGCGAAGCGTGGTGCACGCCGGTCGAGGGCCGCGACACGCCCGACTCCGGTGTCGGCAAGGCCATGGCCCAGACGTTGAAGTCGCCGGCCCGCTCGCGGAACGGCGACACCTCGAACAAATGCTTGGCCAGGCGCCGCGCGCTGGCCTCGAACTTCGGCATCTCGGCCTGGGTGTAGCCGTCGCCCAGGATCAGCAGGTCGACCTTGTCGGGCGAGGCGCCGCTGACCTGGATGGCGATCGGCTTGACCGGCGCCGGGCCCTGCTTGCGCTGCACGTCGGGCGCGTCGGCGTCGACATCGACGCTCCAGACCACGGAAAAGGCGTTGCGCTCGTCGCGCTTGAGGATGCGCACGCGCGCCGGCCCCCGCGGTTTCGGGAAGCGCACCGATTCCTCGAAGCCGCGGTTCAGCGCCTTCGCTTCATCGGTGCTGCGCCACTCGCCGAAGATGGTGTTGAAGCCGCGCGAATACAGCATGGCGCCGCTCTTGATGTCGACCACTTCGACCCGGTTGGTACCGCGGTCGGTGTCGTCGAGCGTGCGCGACATGTCACCCGGCCAGGGCAGCGGCTCGATCACCACGCGCTCGATCGCGTAGCGCTCGTCGAGCGCGTTGCCGCTGTGCTGATAGTCGAGCCGCACGGTGGCCGGCTGCGCCGCCGGGGCAGCGTGGGCGGGGGCCGCCAGCGCGGCCAGCATGAGCAGCGGCGCGGCAAGCCTGCCGCGGCGGAAAAATCGGAATGTAAAAAGAGGCATGTCGGTCCTTGCGGGGTGGGAGATCAACGGTGCGCCGGCGGCATTTTCCCCGGCGTCATGGGGACGTATTGTAAGCGGCGTCACGGTTGGCTGTGTCCGTATATATGTCCGGGCGATAGCGCTCCATCAGCGTCTGCGGGCGCGCCGGCGGCGTGAAGCCGAAGCGCGCGTACAGCGAATGGGCGTCGGCCGTGGCCAGTGTAAAGCGGCGCAAATCCTGCAGGCGTTCATGCGCGAACACGACTTCCAGCAGGCGCTTGCTGTAGCCGCGCCCGCGGTATTCGGGCAGCACATACACGTCGAACAGATTGGCGAAGGTGGCATAGTCGCTGACCACGCGCGCGAAGGCGACCTGGCGGCCATCGACGAAGCCGCCGAAACACAGGGAGTGCTCTAGCGCGCGCCGCAGCGTCGGCAGCGGGATGCCGATCGCCCAGGTCGACTGGGTGCTGAGAAAGTGGTGGATGGCGGGCACATCGAGTTGCGCCGTATCGCTGCTGACCGTAAAAGCGGGCATGAGGTATCCTTACTGCGTTTCGAAAAACACAATAATCGGCGATTTCCGCGCTGCTGTCATCTGGAAAATGGGGCGAACCGTCAGGGGAATCCCTGCCAGCGGGGTGAGACTGTTACCGGGATCTTCAGACCTCTCCGGAGAGGCGAAGTGCGCGGCGACATGCAAGCTTCAAGCAACTTATTCAGGCATATTATCCAGGCATATT
>DMYQ01000200.1:10379-12181 GCA_003482555.1 Janthinobacterium sp.
AGGGCGGCTTTTTCGGCGGCGCTCAAGCGTTTGCCGACGATCACCACCGTTTGCATCTCGCCGACGACAGGGCTGACGGCGGCGTGGGCGTGAAATTTCGGCGCGGCGGCGCTGGCCAGGGTGGTGGCGCCGGCCAGAACCAGAGCGGCGACGAAGATGATTTCCATGTTTTTAGCGATGTTCATGATGTGTTCCTTTTGAGTGGTTAAGTGGTGTTCCGATGCTTGAACTTTAAGGAAACAGCCCCTGCCCCGCCATCGGATTGCGACGAAAGGCGCAAAAAACGGGACAGACGACGAGAAAGCGGGGCTGAAGCCGCGCGCCGCCGAAAAGGCGAATCGCCCGCCGCGCCCCAACCTTGTTTATAATCTGTGCAAACAAAAGGACCCCTCTCTATGACTGCTCAACTCTCCAAAAAAAGCGAAGCCTGGTCGGCCCGCTTCTCCGAACCCGTCTCCGATCTCGTGAAACGCTATACGGCATCGGTCTTTTTCGACAAGCGCCTGGCGCCTTTCGATATCGAAGGCTCGCTGGCGCACGCTGAAATGCTGCACGCCCAAGGCATCATCAGCGCCTTCGACCACGCCGAAATCGTGCGCGGCATGACGCAGATCTCGCAAGAGATCGCGGCCGGCCAGTTCGAATGGCTGCTCGACCTGGAAGATGTGCATCTGAATATAGAGAAGCGGCTCACCGAACTGGTCGGCGACGCCGGCAAGCGCCTGCACACGGGCCGCTCGCGCAACGACCAGGTCGCCACCGACATCCGCCTCTACGTGCGCGCCGCCATCGACGACGTCGGCGCCCTGCTGGCCACCCTGCGCGGCGCCCTCACCGACCTGGCCGAACAGCACGCCGACACCATCATGCCGGGCTTTACCCACATGCAGGTGGCGCAGCCGATCACTTTCGGCCACCACATGCTGGCCTATGTCGAGATGTTCGGCCGCGACGCCGAACGCATGGCCGACTGCCGCAAGCGCGTCAACCGCCTGCCGCTGGGCGCCGCCGCGCTGGCCGGCACCACCTTCCCGATCGACCGCCTGCGCGTGGCCAGGACGCTCGGCTTCGACGACGTCTGCCACAATTCCCTGGACGCCGTCTCGGACCGCGACTTCGCCATCGAATTCTGTGCCGCCGCCGCCCTGGTGATGATGCACGTGTCGCGCATGGCCGAAGAACTGGTGATCTGGATGAGCCCGCGCGTCGGCTTCATCGACATCGCCGACCGCTTTTGCACCGGCTCGTCGATCATGCCGCAAAAGAAAAACCCGGACGTACCTGAACTGGCGCGCGGCAAGACCGGCCGCGTCTACGGCCATCTGATGGGCTTGCTGACCCTGATGAAGGGCCAGCCCCTGGCCTACAACAAGGACAACCAGGAAGACAAGGAACCGCTGTTCGACACGGCCGACACCCTGGTCGACACCTTGCGCATCTTCGCCGACATGGCCGGCGGCATCAACGTCAAGCCGGATGCCATGCGCGCCGCCGCCCTGCAGGGCTACGCCACCGCCACCGACCTGGCCGACTATCTGGTCAAGAAGGGCTTGCCCTTCCGCGACGCCCACGAAGCCGTGGCGCGCGCCGTGCGCGCCTGCGTCGACAGCGGCTGCGACCTGGCCGATCTGTCGCTGGCGCAGTTGCGCGCCTTTTCCGACCTGGTCGAGGACGACGTGTTCGCCGTGCTGACCCTGGAAGGCTCGGTTGCCGCGCGCGACCACGTGGGCGGCACCGCGCCGCGCCAGGTGCGCGCCGCCATCGCCCGCGTACGCGCGCAACTGGCCGAGTAAGACCAGGCC
>DMYQ01000200.1:12368-30711 GCA_003482555.1 Janthinobacterium sp.
AGCGGCGCCGGCCCGCGTTTTCACCGACAAGGATCACCATGCCGCGCCTGTCCGCCCCCGTCCCCGTCCGCCTGCCCAACCTGACCTACCGCAAGCCGCAACTGGGGCGCGACTACTGGGTGCAAGACGACTTCCTGCCGAACGCGGACGAAGTGGCGCGGCGCTGCTTCGGCAAGGCTGACTGGGAATTGGGGGCGCCGCACCGGCAAGAGCCGTGGCCGGGCATGCGCAGCGCCGGCGCCCTGCTGCCGGCGGAACTGGACGGGGTCGAAGCCTGGGTGCGCAAGGTCACCGGCGCGAAACGCCTGTGGCAGGAAGCCACGCCCGAAGGCAGTACCCTGAACCACAACTACGTGCAACTGGTGGGCGGCGCCGAGTCGGGGCCGCGCCCGCACACGGATTCGCGCAAGCTGTGCCGCTACGCCGCCGTGATCTACCTGTCGCCCGAACCCATCGAGTCGGCCGGCACCTCGTTCTACCGCCTGTGCCACCCGGACGGCACCCTGGGCGGCAATTTCTGCAGCCCGCCGCACGCCAATCTGCGCGAAGCCCTGGGCGTCACCAGCCTGCCGCCGCAAGCCTGGCGCGAAGACAGCCGCGTCGCCAACCGCTTCAACCGCATCCTGCTGTACCGCGCCAACATGGTGCACTCGGCCAGCGCCTACTTCGGCTGCGGCCACGAGGACAAGCGCATGACGGCCGTCTTCTTCTGGATGGCCTAGCGACTCACTAGTGCGCCACCATCTTCGAGAGCGCCGAAAAGGCGGCGTCGGTCTGCGACTGCTCCATCAGCATGGTCAGTTCGGTGTAGGTGCAGATCATGTTGACCAGATTGATCTTGTCCCAGGCCAGCTGCTTCAATATCGCGTGATAGATGCCCGGCGTGTAGCAGCTGTCCGGGTCCAGATGCAGCGTCACCGCCGTCAAGCGTTCCAGGCGCGCCAGGCGGCGCTCGGCGCCGAACACTTCCTCCACCAGGCCCGATAGCGGCCGGCTGCAAATGACCATCACTTCATTGACGCCGCGCGTGACCGTCACAAAAGCGCCGCGCTGCGGCTCGGCCAGTTCCAGCAAGCGCCGCTGGCACTCGTAGGTGGCGTCGGAATAGCGGTAAGTAAACACCGTCAGCTCGGTGCGCGTGGTCAGCGCGCCGCTGCGCGAGGCCAGCATGATGGCGCCGCCGCCCTGGCGCGGCAGGCGCTCGCTCAGACGGCGCAGCGCCATCACGACGGCGGCCTGCCCGACCGGCTTCCACAGGTCGCTTTCTATTTGCGGCTGCAACTGGCGCGCCAGTTCCGACAGATTGATCAGTCCGCGTCCCAACCCCTCGGTCAGGAATGCCGACTCCATGACGATTTGTTCAACTTTGGTGGAAATTGAAAGCATAGTTCACTTCGTCCAGCCGCGCCGGCGCGCATCGCGCGCACCGCCGCGGCGGACAAACCTCCTGCAAATGGGCTCGCCGTCGTTGCCCGTCCCGCCAGGGACCGGGCCTGTTTTGCGCCGCGCGCACGCGTCCGGCCCGCGCTAAACGGGAGGTCGCGCCCGCAAGCCGGCGACGCTCTGGCCAATACCGGTGTGAGCTATGTGAGCGAACGGGGACGCGCCCACCGCCCGTGCAAAAGAATGGAAAATTGAGCCGCGAGACCGAAGCGTGTAGCCATGTGATTTCTCCCTGTTGTACCCGATGCGCCGTGTATTTTTCGCGGTCGTGCCGCCTGCGCTTTTTATCTGCCAGCGGACGATTGGTCCGATGCCTTTTGGCTAGTGTAGATCGCAACATTAAAATAATGCAACAGCGATTTGCTGAAAAAATGGGCAATGTGTTGCATTGCCGACAAAAATAGAAGAATGACTCTATTTCTACGGCACACTTTCCGGAGAACGGCCTGCCATGCGGCTTCGCGGCTCATTCTCCTACAAGGCGGCGGCGTGTTTTCCTAGGCAATGGCTGGATAAACTGTTCAAATTTTAACATTTCCATTTATTTCGACGAATTTTTGAAGATTTTTGACTTCATGCCAGCGTTCGGAATAGTGTCGCCCTACTCGACGTTTCCGTCACAAAAAATCCGTCACCTACCCGGTTGCCGGCCCAAGTTTCGCCGAGCTGGCCGAACCGTAGAAGCGCGGCCAGGGTGCACCCCCCACGTTCATAATCGATATCCATGGAGAAGAGATGAATTTACGTAAGACATTGCTCGCCGCGTCCATTGCCGCCTTGCCGATGATGGTGACGGCCCAGGCCGCGAATCAATTGATGGCCGCCCCGGTCAGCCAGCTTTCTCCACAAGAGAACGCCGGCCTGGTCGCCAAGCTGTCCGCCCACGGCGCCGCGCTCGGACTCGATGCCGACCACGGTTTCGTGATCGCCAATCAGCACCCCGGCGTCACCGGCACCAAGATCAGCCGCGCCCAGCACACCTATAAAGGTTTGCGCGTGTTCGGTTCCGAATCCGTGGTGGTCACCAACGCGGCCGGCGACATCATCAGCGAATCCGTGTCCGACCGGCGCGCCGGCCTGGGCAACGGCGGCGCCAATTCCGTCACCCGCGCCGCCACCACCAGCATCGATATCACGCCCAAGCTGAGCCAAACGGCCGCCATCGACCTGGTGGTCCGGGCCACGGCGCCGCGCGCCATCCATCACGTCGCCCCCAGCGCCGAGCTGCTGATCTATCCGGTGATGAAATCGGTGCGCGTGGCCAGCGCCGTGAACAAGGCCGAAGCGGCCCTGAACGCGCTCGACCTGGTACGGGTCGTCGACCATTACGAGCTCGCTTACCTGGTGCAGACGCGCATGATCAGCGGCGTCAAGCCGATCTACTTCGACACCGTGGTGAACGCCAAGGATGGCCACGTGATCGCCCAGTGGAAAGCCCTGACGACCGTGGTCGGCACCGGCAATAGCCAGTACAACGGCGTCGTGCCCATCAGCACCACCCTGTCGGGCAGCACCTACAGCATGAAGGATGCCTCCCGCGGCAGCGGCGGCACCTACGGCGGCATGGCGATCACCAATGCCAACCACGGCACCACGGCCGGCAGCATTTACTCGGGCAGCAGCAACACCTGGGGCGACGGCCAGCAATACAACGGCGGCAGCACCACCAACGCCAACGGCCAGACCGCCGCCGTGAACGCCATGTGGGGCTTGATGAACACCTACGACATGTTGAAAAACGTCCTGGGCTGGAGCAGCCTGGATGGCAACAACACGGCCACCTACATCGCCGCCCACGTCAACACGGCTTACGACAACGCCTACTACGACGACAGCTGCAAGTGCATGTACATCGGCGACGGCTCCAGCTTCAATAGCCTCGGTTCGATCGACGTGATCGGCCACGAAATGTCGCACGGCGTCACCGCCGCCACCTCGAACCTGACTTACTCGGGCGAATCGGGCGGCTTGAACGAGTCGAATTCGGACATCGGCGGCGAAATGGTGGAAGCCTACGCGCGCGCCGGCGGCACCGGTTCGACCATCCCGAACACGGGCAACGACTGGATGATGGGCAAGGAAATCAGCAAGACCGGCGAGCCCCTGCGCTGGATGTACAAGCCCAGCCTGGACGGCAGCAGCCCGAACGCCTGGAGCAGCTCGGTCGGCAACCTGGACGTCCATTACAGCAGCGGCCCAAACAACCGCATGTACTACTTCCTGTCGCAAGGCTCGAACTCCAGCAGCGGCAGCGATTATTACAGCTCTTACCTGAACAAGAGCCCGGCCGCCATGACCGGTATCGGCAGCGACAAGGCGTATCGCATCTGGTTCAAGGCTTCCACCACCAAATTCACCGCGTCGACCGACTATGCCGACGCGCGCAGCAAGGTGATCGCGGCGGCCGAAGAACTGTATGGCGTGGGCAGCAAGGAATCGATCGCCGTGCAGCGCGCTTACGCGGCCATCAACGTCGGTGCCGACGTCGATGAAACCGGCGGTGGCGGCGTCATCAACATCACCACCCAACCCGCCAGCATCACGGTGGCGCCGGGCGCGGTGGCGTCGTTTGCCGTCGGCGCCGGCGGCGGCGTGGCGCCGTACAGCTACAAGTGGTATCGGAACGGCGCCCTGATCAGCGGCGCTTCGGCGGCCTCGTATTCGTTCACCGCGCAAAGCGCCGACACCGGCGCCGTCTTCAAGGCCACGGTCAGCGATTCCTCGTCGCCGGTGACGACGGCGACGTCGAGCAACGCGACCCTGACGGTGTCCGGCGGCGGCGGCGGCACCACCGAGCGCGTCACCAACGGCGGCTTCGAGTCGGGCGCGACCGGCTGGGCCGGCAGCACCGGGGATATCGGCACCTTCAGCGGCGAAACCGCCTTTGAAGGCAGCAAGTACGCCTGGATGGGCGGCAACGGCACCACCGCGACGGAAACGCTGACCCAAAGCGTGGCCATCCCGGCCGCCGCCACCGCGGCCACGCTGAGCTTTGCCCTGCATATCGACACGGACGAAACCGGCAGCACGGCTTACGACAAGCTGGTGGTGACGGTGAAAAATTCGTCGGGCACCGTGCTCGGCACCCTGGCCACCTACTCCAACGTCAACCAGGCCAGCGGCTATCAGACGCGCAGCTTCAATCTGCTCGCCTACAAGGGACAGACGGTGCAAATCTCTTTCGCCATGAAAGAAGATTCCTCGCTGCAAACGTCCTTCGTGGTCGACAAGGTCAGCCTGCTGACCCAGTAATGGCGTGAAAGCGGCGCCCGGAGAACATCCCGGGCGCACTCCCCCTCCCGCGCGGCGGGGAGCGCCGCTTTTACAACAAAATGCAAAACAAGATTGCTTTTAACGCAAGCAGAGCCTAAGGTGAGGCGGCTTGCTCTGGTTTTTGAAAACACTTTTTCGATTGCTATTCACCGATGTTTACTTTCATTTCGAGCAGCGCCCCCCATTTCCCGCCATCCGTCGCGAGCCCGAACGCCTGACGCGGCGATGCGGTTCCACCTTCAAGTGCAGGGCGCCGCCGGCCGGCAAGCCCTTGCCATCGACGCCGCCAGCGAAGCCGAGGCGATCCGCCAAGCCGTGCGCAAGGGCTGGCGCGTGCTGGCCATCGACGCCGCCCAGGGCGCGCAGGCGGCCAGCGCCGGTGCAGGCCAGCGCCCGCAACCGTTTCCCCTGCTACAGTTTTCGCAAGAGTTGCTGGCCCTGCTGGAAGCGGGCTTGAACTTGAGCGAGGCCATCGCCACCCTGCACAACAAGGAAGCCCGTCCCGGCGCCAAGGCGACCCTGGGCGCCATCCTGCTCACCCTGCAGCAAGGCAAAAGCTTTTCCGACACCCTGGCCGGCTTCCCCGCCATCTTCCCCGACATTTACATCGCCACCGTGCACGCGGCCGAGCGTTCCGGCAATCTGCCGGAGGCGCTGGCCCGCTTCGTCGGCTACCAGTTGCAGTTCGACGCCATCCGCAAGAAGCTGGTCTCGGCCGCCATTTATCCGCTCATGCTGCTCATGGTCGGCACCCTGGTGACCCTGTTCCTGCTCGGTTACGTGGTGCCGAAATTCAGCGTCGTCTATGAAAGCTCGGGGCGCGACATTCCCTGGCTGTCGCAGATGCTGCTAGCTTGCGGAAAATCGATCGCGGCCCACCCGATGCTGTGCCTGGGCGCGCTGGGCGGGACGGTGACGGCGCTGAGCTTTTGCGTCACCAACGGCGCCATGCGCCAATTGCTGATCCTGAACGTGCTGCGCCTGCCGCTGCTGTCGGAAAAGGCCGCCGAATTCCGCCTGGCGCGCTTTTACCGCGCCCTCAGCCTGCTGCTCCACGCCGGCATTCCCCTGTCGAAGGCGCTGGCCATGGTGTCGGCCATGCTGCTGCCCGCCCAGCAGGGCCAGTTGGCGCAAGCCCGCCGCGCCGTCGATGAGGGCCAACCTTTTTCCGCCGCGCTGGAACAAAGCCGCCTGGCCACGCCGGTGGCCCAGTCGCTGCTGAAGGTGGGCGAAAACACGGGCCGCCTGGGCGACATGCTGGAACGCTCGGCCAAGTTTCACGATGAAGAATTCGCGCGCTGGGTCGACTGGGCTTCGCGCCTGCTGGAACCGGTCTTGATGATGCTGATCGGGGTCGTCATCGGCGGCGTCGTGGTGTTGATGTATATGCCGATCTTTGAATTGGCGGGGAGTCTGTCATGAACGCGCGCGAACCGGCACGGGAAGTGCTCACGGCGGCGGCGCTGCGGCGCGCCCGCGCCGACGCCCAGGCCGCCGGCCGGCCGGCGCTGCCGGCCATGCAGGAAGCGGCCGGCCTGACGCCGGAACAATTTACCCGCGAACTGGCGGCCCTGTTTCATTACCCGGCCTGGGCCATGCGCCAGTTGCAGGACGGCGCCCCGGCCTTCGACCTGCTGCCCTACACCGATTGCGCCCAGCGCGACTGCGTGCTGATGCGCACGGCCGGCGCCACCCCGGCGCTGGCGCTGGTGATCAGCGACCCCTACGCCGACGATGTGCTGCAGTGGGCCGATTACGCCGTCAAGGAAGCCTTCACGGTGGCCCTGTGCCACCCGGACGACCTGACCGCCTACCTGACGCAGCAGGAAAGCGTGCAGCAGGCGATGGGCGAGATGGGTGAAGAAGACGGCGGCCCGGGCCTCGACCACAGCGTCGAGGATATCTCGCTGATACGCATCAGCGAAGACACCAGCCCGGTCGTCAAGCTGGTCAACTCGACCATCTACGACGCCTTGAAATTCCAGGCCAGCGACATCCACCTGGAATGCGACGTCGCCAGCCTGATCATCAAATACCGGGTCGACGGGGTGCTGGTGCAGGCCGGCCAGGTGCAGGGCTTGCAGATGGCCGAACAAATCATTTCGCGCATCAAGGTCATGGCCGACCTCGACATCGCCGAGCGCCGCGTGCCGCAGGACGGCCGCTTCAAGGTGCGCGTGAAGGGTAGCGAGATCGACTTCCGCGTCTCCATCATGCCGAACATCTTCGGCGAAGATGCCGTGCTGCGCCTGCTCGACCGGCGCGCCCTGACCGAGGCGGCGCAGGCGTTGCGCCTGGAAAGCCTGGGCCTGAACGCCGACGCCATCGAGCAGATCCGGCGCCTGGCCGCGAAACCGCACGGCATGCTGCTGGTGACGGGGCCGACCGGCTCCGGCAAGACCACCACCCTGTACGCCGCCATCACCGAGATCAACACGGGGCGCGACAAGATTGTCACCATCGAAGACCCGGTCGAATACCGCCTGCCCCGGGTGCTGCAAATCCCCGTCAACGAAAAGAAGGGTTTGACCTTCGCGCGCGGGCTGCGCTCCATCCTGCGGCACGACCCGGACAAGATCATGATCGGCGAAATCCGCGACGACGAAACGGCGCAGATCGCCGTGCAAGCCTCGCTCACCGGCCATCTGGTGTTCACCACCGTGCATGCGAATAATGTGTTCGACGTCGTCGGCCGCTTCCTGCACATGGGGGTGGACGCCTACAGCTTCGCGGCCGCCCTGAACGGCATCGTCGCCCAGCGCCTGCTGCGCCTGAACTGCGAGCATTGCGCCGTCGATGTCGAAGCCGATGCCCAGCAATTGCAGGACAGCGCGCTCGATGCCGAGCGCGTGCGCGACTGGCGCTTCAAGGCCGGCAAGGGCTGCGGCCACTGCCGCGGCACCGGCTACAAGGGCCGCAAGGCGGTGGCCGAGGTGCTGATTTTGAACGATGCGATGCGCGAAATGATCTGCACCCGCGCCCCCGTCAGCCGCATGAAGGAAGAAGCGGCGAAGATGGGCTTCCGCCTGGCGCGGGAAGCCGCCCTCGACCTGGTGCGGCTGGGCGAAACCACCTTGACGGAGCTGAACCGTGTCACTTATTGACCATTTGAGCAAACACACCCTGTGCCTGCACCTGGGGCCGCGCCGCCTGAGCGCCGTGGTGCGCCGGGCCGGGCGCGCCGTGCCGGGCAGCGCCACCGAGCTCGCCATCGACAATCCCGGCACGCACTGGCAATTGCCGCTGGACGCGCTGCACGGCTTTTTGGCGCGACCAAGTCAGGCCGGAGCCGGAGCCGGCCTGCCGCTGGCGCTCAGCCTGTCGAACCACTGGTGCCGCATGAGCCTGGCGCCCTGGAGCGACGCCCTGCTGACGGAGGCTGGCGCGGCCCGCTTCCTGCAAACGCAGATGGCGGCCGTGTACGGCGAAGCCGCGCGCGGCTGGAGCATCGCCGCCGACGACGCCCCTTACGGCCAGCCGCGCCTGGTGTGCGGCATAGACCCTGAATTGCTGCAAGGCGTGCAAGCGGTGGCGCGCGCCAACGGCCACGCCTGCCACGCCGTCGAGGCGCTGCTGAGCGTGGCCGGACGCGCCATCGCGCCCGCCAAACCGCGCGCCTTCGCCCTGGTCGAGCCGGGCCGCCTG
The DNA here is from genome assembly GCA_003482555.1 of Janthinobacterium sp. Classification (GTDB taxonomy): domain Bacteria; phylum Pseudomonadota; class Gammaproteobacteria; order Burkholderiales; family Burkholderiaceae_D; genus Janthinobacterium. The sequence continues at coordinate 20,730 of DMYQ01000200.1, forward strand.
GTGCTGGCCGCGCTGGCGGGCGGGCGCATCGTTGCCGTGCAGACGCAAAACTGCCCCCCGGCCTGGCAGGCGGAATTGGCGCAAGCCTGGCAGCGCTGGACCTTGCGCGCGCCCGAGCTGGCCGGCATAGACGAAGTGGCGGTGCTCGACTTGAGCGGCGCGCCGGCGGCCGAACTGGCGCCGCGCTTCAAGCTGGCGCCGCTGGCGGCGCCGGAATTGATGGGGGAATCCATATGGGCTTGAGCCGCGTCGATTTCCTCGGCCGGCCGGCCGGCTGTTCCGGCTGGCGCCTGGCCCTGCTGGCCGCCGGCGTCCTGGCCCTGCTGCCCGCCGGCTTGCACTGGGCGGCGCAACTGCAGGCGCTGCGGCGCCTGGAAGGGCAATTGGCGCAAGCCCGGCCGCAAGCGCGGGCGCGCCCGCAACTGGCGCCCGAGCGCCAGCGCGAGCGCGACACCGAGCTGAAACTGGTGAGCGAGGCGGTGCGCCAGTTGAACCTGCCGATCACGCGCCTGATCAAGACGGTGCAGCCGCCGCGCGACGCCCGCGTCGCCCTGCTCGGCCTGGACGTGAATGGGATCGACGTCAAGGGCCAGGGCGCGCCGGATGGGGAAGCGGGCGGGGCACTGAAGATCGCGGCCGAAGCGGAAACGGCACAAGACATGCTCAACTACCTGGCCTTCCTGAACCAGCAAACCCTGTTCCGCTCCGTGTATCTGGTCAAGCATGAAATGAACATGACGGCTCCCGACCACCCTTACCGTTTTCAGCTGGAGGCCCAATGGCGGCAATAAAAACCGGCGCGGCGCAAAAGAGCCCCGTGCGCCTGCCATCGAATCTTGGCGCCCGCCTGGGATGGCAGGCGCGCCGCCTGTGGCGCCGCGGCGGCTGGACCGCCGCCGCCGGCCTGGCCGCACTGGCGCTGGCCCTGCTGGCGCAGCAGCAAAGCCAGGGTTTGCTGGCGCGCCAGCGCCTGGTCGCCGGCGAACTGGCGGCCGCCGTCAGGCTGGCGGCGCTGCCGGCGCCGGCCCTGCCCGACGAGGCCGACGGCATGGCCGCGTTTTATGCCTACCTGCCGGCCCACGACGCCATCCCCGAGCGTTTGAAGGATCTGGTCGAGGTGGCGCAAAAAAGCGGCGTCACCCTGATCAAGGCCGAGTACAAGCCGCAGCAGGAAAACAATGCCGCCTTCCTGCGCTACCAGATCACCCTGCCGGTCAAGGCCGAGTACGCGAACATACAGACCTTCCTCGTCAACGCCTTGCAAGCCTTGCCGACGTTGACCCTCGAGTCGGTGATTTTCAAGCGCGAACAGATCGAGTCCGCTGAAGTCGAGGCGCGCATCCAGTTCGTCTTGCTGGTCAAAAAGGAGCCGCGGCGATGAAAAAAATGGTACTCGGCGCGGCCGCCCTGGCCACCCTGCTGGCCGTGTATTTCGCACCCGAAGACGAAGGCGGCGTGGTCGGCCCGGCCGGCGCCACCACGCGCCCGCGGGCGCCGACGCCGGCACCGACCCTGGCGCTGGCGGTCGCGCCGGCGGCCGGCGTCAGGCTGCACATCGCGCCGCGCAACGACGACACGGATCTCGGCAATGTCTTCGCCAAGCAAAGCTGGGCCCCCGAGACGCCCAAGAAAATCATGCTCGATCAGGCGGCGGCGGCACCGGCCGGCGCCAAGTCCGCGCCAGCGGCGGCGGGCGCCCCGCCCCTGCCCTTCCAGTTCCTCGGGCGCTTCATCGACGAGGGCAAGACCGCCTATTTCCTGCAGGCGGACGGGCGCAATCTGGTGGCCCGCGTGGGCGAAAAAATCGACGATAACTATTCCCTCGACAGCGACAGCGGCGAGGCGCTGAGTTTCACTTATCTGCCGCTCAAACAAACACAATCCTTAGTTGTAGGGGAAATCCATTGAAGCCATCCGTCACCATCGGCCTGCGCCAGCGGCTGCACATCCTGGCGCTCAGCGCCCTGCTCGGCGGCTGCGCCGGCAACCAGGCTTTCAAGGAAGGCAATGCCTTGCTCGACGCCGGCCAGACCGAACAGGGCCTGGCCAAGCTGGAACAGGCGCTGCGCTCCGATCCCGACAGCGCGCAATACCGGATCGCTTATCTGAGCCGTAAAACCCGGGCCGTGAACGCCCTCAACTCCCGCGCGGGAGCCCTGCGCCAGCAGGGGCGGACGGCGCCGGCGGAAGCGCTGTACCGGCAGGCGCTGGCGATCGACGCCGGCAGCCCCGGCGCGCAGCAGGGACTGGCGGGGCTGGAGCAGGAGCAGCGCCAGCGCAAGATGGTGGCCGAGGCCGAGGCGATCTACCTGCGCGGCGGCGACGCCAACCTGGCGCGGGCGCAGGAAGCGCTGCGCGTGGTGCTGGTGGAGCGCCCCAACCAGCGCGAAGCGCTGCGCCTGAAAAGCCGCATCAGCGACGACCAGGCCAAGCAAAAGCCGGCCGGCGGCAAGCTGGCGGCGGCTTACCGCAAGCCCGTCACGCTGGAATTTCGCGACGCCCCGCTGCGCTCCGTGTTCGATTTCATCAGCAAGGTGTCGGGCTTGAACTTCGTCTTCGACAAGGAAGTCGACCCGAATATCCGCGCCACCATTTCCGTGCGCGACACCAGCATCGAGGAAGCGATCGGCCTGCTGCTGAGCGCGAATCAGCTGGAACAAAGCGTCACCAGCGAAAAGTCGATCACGATCTATCCGAACACGCCGCAAAAGGTGAAGGATTACCAGCAACTGGTGGTGCGCACCTTTTTCCTGTCCAACGCCGACGTGAAGAACGTCGCCTTCTCGGTGAAGACCCTGCTCAAGGCGAAGGATATCGTCACCGACGACAGGCTGGGCATCATCATGATGCGCGACACGCCGGAAATGGTGCGCATGGCCGAGCGCATCATCTCGGCGCAGGATCTGGCCGACCCCGAAGTGATGCTGGAAGTGGAAGTGCTGGAAGTGAAACGCACGCGCCTGCTGGACCTGGGCATAGACTGGCCGGCGCAAGCCTCGCTCAGCCTGGCCGGCGCCGGCAGCGCCGGCCTGGACGGCCTGACTTCGCTGAAGGTGTCCGACCTGCGCCACATCAATGGCGACAACATCAACCTGGGTCTGGGCGCGGTGACCATGAACGCGAACCGCACCAATACCGACAGTAACATCCTGGCCAACCCGCGCATCCGCGTGCGCAACAAGGAAAAAGCCAGGGTCCTGATCGGCGACCGCGTGCCGGTCATCACCGTTACCACCAACAATGGCGTCAGCTCGGACAGCGTCAACTACGTCGACGTCGGTCTCAAGCTCGACGTCGAACCGAACGTCTACCTGGACGACGAAGTGGGCATCAAGATCAACCTGGAAGTGAGCAGCGTGGTCAAGGAAGTGACCAGCAAGTCGGGCACCCTGGCCTACCAGATCGGCACCCGCACGGCGACCACGGCGCTGCGCCTGAAGGATGGCGAAACCCAGGTGCTGGCCGGTCTGATCAGCGATGAAGACCGCAGCAACGCCAGCAAGGTGCCGGGCGTGGGCGACTTGCCGATGCTGAATCGCCTGTTCGGCAGCCAGCGCGACGATTCCACGCGCAGCGAGATCGTGCTCTCGATCACGCCGCACATCTTGCGCAGCATCCACCGCCCCGACCTGCTGACGGCCGAATTCAATTCCGGCACCGAGACCGGCAGCGGCGGCGCCTCGATCAGTGGCGGCGCCGCCGTGGCGCCGGCGCCCGAGACGCAGGCGCGCGCCGGCTCGCCGATGACGGGCGGCGACGACACGGCTCCGGCGCAGCCGGTACAGCAGGCGCGGCCGGAAGCGCCCGCGCCCCAGGACAAACCGGCACCGGACAAGGCGGCCAACGCTTCCGTCTCCAGCGCGCCCAAGAAAGGCCGTCAGTGAAAACCCAGCGCGGCTTCACCTTCATCGAGCTGATGATCACCCTGGCGATCATGGCGACCCTGGCCACGGTGGCGCTGCCGATGGCGCAGGTGGCGCTGCAGCGCGAACGCGAGCACCAATTGCGCGCCTCCCTGATCGAAATCCGCGAGGCGATCGACGCCTACAAGCGGGCCGCCGACAACGGCCGCATCAAGCTTGGCCTGGGCGCGTCCGGCTACCCGAAAAAGCTGGAAGAGTTGAGCGAGGGCGTGCCCGACCAGCGCAGCCTGAGCAAGCAAAACATGTACTTCCTGCGGCGCCTGCCGCGCGACCCCTTCCAGCCCAACGAAGGCAGCGCCGCCGCCACCTGGGCCAAGCGCGCCTACGCCTCGCCGCCCGATAACCCGAGCGAAGGCGAAGACGTGTTCGACGTTGCCACCCGCTCCAACCTGGTGGGCCTGAACGGCGTGCCGCTGAAACAATGGTGAGCCGCCTGCCACGCCAGCGCCGGCGCCGCGCCTTCACCCTGATCGAGCTGCTGGTGGTGCTGGCCATCATCTCGCTGCTGATGACGGTCGCCCTGCCGCGCTATTTCGGCTCGGTGGAAAAATCGAAGGAAGTCGCGCTCAAGGAAAACCTGCAAGTGCTGCGCAGCGGGATCGACAAATACTACGCCGACAAGGGCGAATATCCGCCCGCGCTGAGCGACCTGGTGACGCAGCGCTACTTCCGCGCCGTGCCGCTCGACCCGGTGACGGAATCGGCCTCCACCTGGCAGTTGCTGGCCGCGCCGGACGGCGACAAGCCGGGCGTGGCCGACGTGCGTAGCGGCGCCAAGGGCAAGACGCGCGAGGGCGTGCCCTTCGAGCAGTTGTGACATGAAGATGCGGCGCGCGGGCGGCTTCGCCTATCTGTGGACGCTGATGCTGATCGCCTTCATGGGCGTCGGCCTGTCGATCGCCGGCGACCTGTACGCGACCGCCATGCGGCGCGACAAGGAGCGTCAGCTGCTCTTCGTCGGCCATGAATTCCGCAACGCCATCGCGCGCTACTACAACGCCAGCGGCGGCGCCGGCCAGCACCAGTATCCGCTCACGCTGGAAGACTTGCTGAAGGACCCGCGCTTTCCGAATCCGACCCGGCACCTGCGCCGGTTGTACGTCGATCCGACCACCGGCAAGAACGAATGGGGCTTGATTCTGGTGCAGGGCCGCATCGTCGGCGTGCATCCGCTGTCGCCGCAGCGGCCCATCAAGCAGGACAATTTCGACGACGACGACACCGGCCTGCGCCAGAAGGCGCGCTACGCGGACTGGAATTTCACCTATCCGTCCGACCTGTTCCTGGCGCCCAAGGATGGCGCCCAGTCGCCGCCGAAAGCCCGGACCGGCACCGCCATGAACTGAGCCCGGGCCTGTTTTAAAGTGCGCGCGCTCAGGCGGCCAGACGCACCTCCGCCGGCGTCCGCGGCCGCTTCAATTCGCCCTCCCACTTGGCGATGACACTGGTGGCGATGCCGTTGCCGACGACATTGGTGGCGGTGCGGCCCATGTCGAGGAATTGGTCGATGCCGATGATCAGCAAGATGCCCACCTCGGGCAGGTGAAACAGCGGCAGCACGGCCGCCACCACCACCAGCGAGCCGCGCGGCACGCCGGCCATGCCCTTGCTGCTGACCATCAGTACCAGCAGCATGCTCAGTTGCGTACCCAGCGACAGGTCGATGTGGTAAGCCTGGGCGATGAACAGCGCGGCAAAGGTCATGTACATCATGGAACCGTCCAGATTGAAGGAATAACCGAGCGGCAGCACGAAGCCTGTGATGCGCGGATTGACACCGAATTTCTCCAGCTGCTCCATCATTTTCGGATAAGCCGCTTCGCTGCTGGCGGTCGAAAACGCCAGCATGATGGGTTCCTTGAGCGCCCTCAGCAAATCGAAGACGGCGCCGCGCAAGAACAGGTAGCCGACCCCGATCAGCAGCGCCCATAACAGCGCCAGCCCGAAAAAGAAACCGCCCATCAGCTTGGCGTAAATCGTCAACACGGCGAAGCCCTGCGTCGTCACGACCGCCGCCATGGCCGCGAACACGCCCAGCGGCGCGGCCCGCATCACATAGTCGGTGAGCTTGAGCATGACGCCGACCAGTTCGTCGACCATGGCCCGGATAGTCTTGCTGTGTTCACTTTTCACGGCCGCCAGCGCGAAGCCGAAAAACAGCGAAAACACCAGGATTTGCAGGATTTCGTTTTTCGCCATGGCGTCGGCGAAGCTGGTCGGAAAGACGTGGGTGATGAAGATTTTCAGGTTGAAGCCGGCCGTGTTCAAGCCCACGACCGCGCTCGCCTCCGGCATTGGCAGATTGAGTTCGCGGCCCACTTGCAGCAAATTCACCAGCAGCAGGCCCAGGCCCAGGGAAATGAGCGAGGCCAGCACGAACCAGGCCATGGCGCGCATGCCGATGCGGCCGATGGCGCTGCGGTCTTGCATGCCGGCGATGCCCGACACCAGGGTACCGAAGACCAGCGGCGCGATGATCATCTTGATCAGGCGCAGGAAGACGTCGGTGATGATGGAAAAATACCCGGCGATGTCTTTCGCCGCGGCCGCGTCCGGCGCCAGCGCGTGGGCGGCGTACCCGGCCGCGATGCCCAGGGTCAGGCCCAGCATGATCCAGGTGGTCATTTTTATAGTTTTCATGAGTGTCTCCAGTGATAAAGGGGCCGCGCGACCGGTCCCCGTGTTGCGCTCCGCGGAGCGGCGCGGGCACGGGGGTGCGGGCGGGACTGAGCCAACTATACAAGCGCGATTAATCCACCCTATGCCGTATTCTCATAAGGTAATGCCGGCTGGGCATCGGTGCGCCGGGCGGGCGCGAACGCCGCTGCGGCGACATGGGCAAAGGGTGGGAAGGGGCAAAAAGGGGAAATGGGCCGGCGCGGAAATGAGCCGGCGCGGCGCACCGGAGCCGCGGCCGGGCCGCCGTTCGAATTGCGCTCGGCCTGCTTAGATCGCCTGCTGACTGAGCGCCTGCCAGATCGCCAGCAGGGCCGGACGGGTGTTGGCGCGCGCGCGGAACAGGCGGATCTCCAGTTCCAGGGACCAGTGGTGGTCGCCGGCGCGCACCAGGCGGCCCTCGTCGAGCTCTTGCGCGATCGAACGCCGCGGCAGCCAGGCCATGCCGCCGCCCTTCAGTGCCATGCGCTTCAGCAGTTCGGCCATGTCCGACTCGAAGCGCTTGCTGAAGTGGTGGTCGCGGCCGGCGCCCGCCAGAATCAACTCCACCACCCGTCCGAAGAAGGAGGCGCTGGCATAGGAGAGCACTTCCAGCGCTTGCCCCTTGCTGCCCGGCAGGGCGAAGGCCGGCGCCCCCGAGCGTGCCGGCAGCGATACCGGCAGCACGCTTTCCGTGCCTATCGTCAGGTAGTCGTATTGATCCGGATCCAGGTTGATGGGCAGTTGCGGATGGTGGTAGCACAAGAGCAGGTCGCAATCGCCCTCGATCAGGGATAGCACGGAGTCGTGCACATCGGTGGCGACGACGCGGGTGCTGATGCCCGGCTGGCTCTTCTTCAACTGTTGCAGCCAGTCGGGAATGAAGTTCAGCGCCAGCGAATGGCCGGCCGAAAGCCGCAGCGTGCTCGCCGAGGTATGCTGGGCGTGCAGCATGGCGCGGGTGTCTTGCAGCAGGCGCAGCGATTCACCGGCCGAATCGCGGAACAGCTTGCCGGCTGCGGTCAGGGTCAGGGGATAGGTGCTGCGATCCACCAGTTGCGTGCCGACCCAGGTTTCCAGCGCGCGGATGCGGCGGCTGAACGCCGGCTGCGTGACATTGCGCTGTTCCGCCGCGCGCGAAAAACTGCGCATCGCCGCCAGGCTCAAAAAGTCTTCCACCCACTTGATATCCATATCGCCGTCTCCTGTGCGGCGGTTCGCCGCCCCCATTCTATGCCAGCGGAGCTGGCGTCGGCCACCCTATGCAACAACGGCATGACAGCCCTCCGATATCGGCATAAGGCCGGCACCGGCGCCGCCTATGCTTGCGCCATCCTCCAAGCGGAGGCAGCCAACCGGAGCACAGTATATGCACAAAAAAATCGAGCTGGGTATGGTGAGTGGCCTGGGCCGCGACGCCAGCGCCGACATCGCGGCCAAGCTGGACGCGCTGGACGCCGCCAGCCGGCCGGGCGGCACCGCCGTGGTCGAACGCCGGCCGGCCGATGGCTGGCCCGACGGCGGCGCGCCCGCGCCCGCGCCCAGCCAGACCCGGGCCGATCCGAACGCGCGCAAGCTGCATTGCTTCGATTTGATACGCGCCTTCGAACAGCGCGCGCTGACCGGCGCCCTGCTGCCCTGCTTCATCAGCCACACTTTCATCGACGAGTTGCAGGCTGAAACCACGCTACCCATCCTCAACATGATGCATGCCCTGAGCGAGTATCTGGAGCGTCACCTGCCGCCGCCGGCCGCGATCGGCGTCCTCACTTCCGACTATGTCAGGCGCAACGGCCTGTTCGAGCGCTGCCTGGGCGCGCGCGGCTACCGCCTGCTGTATCCCGACGACGCCGCCGTGCAAGCCGGCGTGATGGAAGCCGTGTATGGCCCGCGCGGCATCAAACGGGGCGGCCGGCTCGGGGAGCCACTGGAACAAGTGGCGGGGGCTTGCGAAAACCTGCTGCGCCAGGGCGCCCAGCTATGCCTGCCCGGCATCACGGAAATCCCGCTGCTGGCCGAGCCCTTGCTGGCGCGCGGCATCGCCCTGCTGGACACCAACCAGATCTACGCCCAATATGCCCACTGTGCGCTGGCCGGCGCCGCCCCCGCGCCGGCGCGGCATTTCAAGATCGGCGTGATAGGCGGCGTGGGGCCGGCCGCGACGGTCGACTTCATGGAAAAAATCATCCGCAACACCCCGGCCAGCCGCGACCAGGATCACATCAAGCTGGTGGTCGAGCACAATCCGCAGATTCCCGACCGCACCGCCAACCTGATCGGCGCCGGCGCCGACCCCACCCTGGCCCTGTACGCGGCCGCCAAGCGCTTGCAGGCGGACGACGCCGACATCATCGCCATCCCCTGCAACACGGCGCACGCCTTCGTCGAACGGATACAGCCGGCGCTGTCCATACCCATCGTTCACATGTTGAATGAAACCGTCGCCTACTTGCGCAGCCATTGCGCCGGCAAACGCCGGATCGGCTTGCTGGCCACCAGCGGCACGCTGGCCAGCCGGGTCTATCATGAAGCCGTCGCCGGCGACGACTTGCGCCTGCTGTTGCCGGACCCGGCGCACCAGGCGCTGGTGATGCGGGCGATTTACGGTGAAGCCGGGGTCAAGGCCGGCTTTCGCGCCGGCCAATGCCGCGCCGACTTGCTGCGGGCGATGGAACACCTGGCGCGACGGGGCGCCGAAGTCATCATTCTGGCTTGTACCGAGCTGCCCCTGCTGGTGGCCCAGGACGAGCATTGCACGATCGCGGGGCGGGCCGTGGCCGTGCTCGATCCTGGCGAGATCCTGGCGCGCCGCTGCGTGGCGCTGGCGCAAGCGTCGGCCGGCGCCTGAACACGGGCGCCGCCGCGGTGCCGTGCCTAGCGGCCCAGCGCCAGCCGTTCGGGCGCCGAGCGCGTCAGGCGCGGCGCCATGCCGGAGGCTTGCTCGAGCTTGAACACGGCCAGGGCGGTGCTCAGCTGGTCGGCTTGCTCGCGCAGCGATTCCGCCGCCGCCGACGCCTCTTCCACCAGCGCCGAGTTTTGCTGCGTCATCTGGTCCATGCTGCCGATGGCCTGGCCGATGCTCTCGATGCCGCTGGTCTGGGCCTGGCTGGCGGCGCTGATCTCGGACATGATGTCGGCCACCTTCTTGACCGAGTCGACGATCTGGCCCATGGTCAGGCCGGCCTCGTCGACCAGCTTGGAGCCGACGTTGACCTTGGCCACCGAGTCGCCGATCAATTCCTTGATTTCCTTGGCGGCGCTGGCGCTGCGCTGCGCCAGATTGCGCACTTCCGAGGCGACGACGGCGAAGCCGCGGCCCTGCTCGCCGGCCCGCGCCGCTTCAACGGCCGCGTTCAGCGCCAGGATATTGGTCTGGAAAGCGATGCCGTCGATGACGCCGATGA
>DMYQ01000200.1:30831-36798 GCA_003482555.1 Janthinobacterium sp.
ATGTCGACGATCTTCTTGGCCGAGGCATTGATCTCGCCCATCGTCGTGACCACCTGGCTGACCACGTGGCCGCCCTTGATGGCGACGCTGGAAGCCGACACCACCAGCTCATTGGCCTGGTTGGCGTTGCTGGCGTTTTCACGCACGGTGCTCGTCAGGCTGTCCATCGAGCGCGCGGTCTGATCCAGGCTGCCGGCCTGCGATTCGGTGCGCGAGGCCAGGTCGGCGTTGCCGTGCGCGATTTCGGAGCTGGCCACCTTGATGGTTTCAGCCGCGACCTTGATCTCGGAAACCATCGTGCCCAGCTTGCCGCGCATGTCCTTCAGCGCCACCAGCAGGCTGCCGCTGTCGTTCGGGTCGGTCTCGATCGTCATCGACAGGTCGCCGTCGGCCACCGCGCGCGCGATTTCACGCGCATATTCGGGCTCGCCGCCGAGCTGCTGCCAGATCGCCCGCACCACGAAATACGACACCGTGGCCAGGCTCAGGATGACGATCAGGGCCACCGCGATACTGGTGGTGAGGACGTTGCGCACGCTCGTCTCGCTGTGCACGATGCCGGCCTTGAACTGTTGCTGGGCCGCCTCGTTGGTCTTGGCCAGGTCGGCGTTCAAGACGGTCAACGCGCCCTGCATGCGCGTCACGGTCCCCTGCGCATCGCCCTGCTCGAGTTCCAGCATGATGCGCGCCGCGCTCAGCGCCGGCGCGTAATAAGTGTCGAATTCCTTGACCAGGCGGCCGCCATTGTCGCGCTGCCCCGGCAACTCGGAAAATTTGCCCAGCTTGGCGCGCAGCTTGTTGGCTTGCTCGCCGATCTGGCCGACGCGGTTCTTGTCGCCCTCGGTGACGGCGTCGCGCAAGGCATCGGCCACGGCGCCGACGTCGAGCGTGAGCGACTTGGCCGTGTCGAGCACGGGATAGTCGACGCTTTCCGTGGTGCGGATCGAATCGAGCGCCCCGTTGGCCAAATACGAGCTCGCCGCCAGGCCCAGACCAAAGATGATGGTCGAGATGACCGGTAACGCCCATATCTTGCGCTTGATGCTCATTGCCGTCTCCTGAATTGATAGTGAAGCATGTCGCAAAGGCCCGCAGGGGCCGAACCGGAGTCCGGCCCGCGGGCCCTGCGTACTGCGGCTACTGTAGTCTTATGGCGCGGTCAGCACAACCTTGACGGTGGCGTCGACCGCGCTTTTTTCCATGTAACCGATGGCTTTCGGGTCGGCGGCGACGGCTTTTTTCACGTCCGCGCTGCTGCCCACTTCCTTCGGCTGGGTGGCTTTGCCGGTAAACACCAGCTTGGACCACAGCGCCTTCGCTTGCGAAGGCTCCTTGTCGGTCACCTTCTTGTAAAACTCGGCGCGGATGGGTGCGCTTTCCGGCTGGTCGATCGGCGTCATCGAAGTCGATTTACCGAGGAAGAACTGGGCCACCTGGTCGTTCGTCATGGCACTGGCGGCGCTCTTCGGATTGACCACGACGACGACTTCGGCCAGGGCCGGGCTGGCAAACGCGAGTACCGTGGTCGCCAGAACCAGCGCATTGAGAGTGGTTTTCATGTGCTGTCCTTAGAATACGAAATCGATGGCGACGGCGCCGACGGTGACAGGGCCGGTGAAGCCCGGTTTAGGTTGAAGGAACAGGCCCTGGCCGTTTTTCGGCTTGACGCGGTCGATCTGCACCTTCAGCGCGGCCGAAGTGCTGAAATCCCAGCGCATGCCGATGGTGTCGGTCGATTGCTCGCCCTGGTTGCCCGTGCTTTGCAGCACGTTCACGCCGGCCGACAGCGCCCGCAAGGTCGGCGTACAGGCGGCCGGATAGCCCGCTGGACAAGCGGCCGGCACGGTATTGGCCACCACCGTGTCGATGCGCAGATTGGCATGGCTATAGTAGGGCAGGAATTTGCCGATACGGTAGCCGCCCATCAGGTACCAGGATGTGGTGTCGGTGATATAGCTGGCCGACTTGCGCTTGGCGAATTCGGATTGAACGACGATGTTGTTCCAGTCCAGACCCAGGCCCAGCGAGGTGAACGAAGCCTTCTTGTTTTTCACTTCCAGGGCGTCGGCCAGCGGCCCGAGCTGGTCGAAGTGGTAACCGGCGCCGGTGGCGCGCAAGGCAGCCGTCAAGCCGTTCAAGAGGGTCGAATCGTCGACCGAAATCTTGGTGTCGGCGCGGCCGAAACGCAGGGTCAGCGGGCCGTGTTCGGCCGTCAGGTTGAGGGCGACGATATCCTTGCCTTCGAGGTGCACGACGCTGTTGGCACCGGTGGCGATGGTCGCCTTGGTGCGCCCCAGCGCCAGTTGCGCCGTCACGTTGGTGTCGCCAAAGCCGCGCTGATAAGTCGCGTCGACACCGTCGATGCTGTTCATCGGCACTTGCGAATACATTTCGCCGGGCGGACGCAGCAGCGTGTTGGCGTAACCCACGTTACGGTAATCCGAAATCATGAAGACGGGCAGGCCCATGCGACCGACGCGTACGCTGAAATTGTCCGACAGCTTGGCCTTGGCGAAGGCCCAGGCCAGTTCGGCGCCGAAGTCGTCTTCGCCATCCTTGCGCACCAGGCCCTGGACGGTGCCGGAGAGCCAGTCGTTGATGACCGTGCTGGCCTGCAGGCCGAGGTTGGAATCGACACCGGTGCGTGGCGTCTTGTCGGCGCCGGTGGCTTGGTTCGGGCGTCCGAACTGGGCGTCGTTGGTGTCGGAAAAAGTCAGGGCGGCCGTGCCGTAGCCGCTGATTTTCACGCTCGGACCCGTGCTGGTATCGTCGGCAAAAGCGTTGGCGAGCGCCAGCGGCATGGTCAGCAATGTGACTAAGAAGCGTTTTTTCATGATTGTACCCGTAGCGTATAAGACTGATTGTGGGATGTCGGTTCCGGGCTAGGTGATCGTGCTGGCGATGGGTTGGGCCAAGCTCACTTTTTTGGCGCAGGGTGGTGCGCGACCTCAGATGCGATGATGCTACATGGAAAGATATTTCCAATCAAAACTTACTTTCGCTCAAACCCCGTTTTCGTTGTTTTTGCTACAGAAAAAGGCCCTTTTTAGAAGGAGATGTCTAAAAGATGGATGTAAAAGCACCCTTTTCCGGAGCGAAAAAAAAAGGGCCGTGGCGGCCCTCCTTTTTGCGCTTATCTCAACAAAAGATACTTCCGGTTAAACGCCAGCGCCGGCGCTCGCCCCCACTGTCATGCGACTTATTCGCGCTTGGAAACCAGGGTCAGGATGTCGTAACTGGCCACCAGTTCTTCGTCCTGGTTGGTCACTTGCACGTCCCAGGCCACCACGCCCTGGCCGACGCCGAACACGTCCTTCCGGTTGCGGTCGACCTTGCGCTTGCAGGTGAGGCGGGCGCGGATGGTGTCGCCGATGCCGACCGGCTTCACGAAACGCAGATTATCCAGGCCGTAGTTGGCCAGCACCGGGCCGACGCCGGGCGACACGAACAGGCCGGCCGCCGCCGACAGCACGAAATAGCCGTGCGCGATGCGCTTGCCGAACTGCGATTCGCGGGCCGCGATCTCGTCGAAATGCATGTAGAAAAAGTCACCCGAAATGCCGCCGAAGGCGGTGATGTCGGCCTCGCTGACGGTGCGCCTGTGGGTCAGCAGCGAGTCGCCCGTCCGCAAGTCTTCGAAGTGCTTGCGGAAAGGGTGCAGCGGGCTTTCATTGACGGCGGCGCCGCGCACGTATTCACCGGTGACGGCGGCCAGCATGGTCGGCGAGCCCTGGATGGCGGCGCGCTGCAGGTAGTGGCGCACGGCGCGCACCCCGCCCAGTTCCTCGCCGCCGCCGGCGCGGCCCGGGCCGCCGTGTTTCAGTTGCGGCAGGGGCGAGCCGTGGCCGGTCGAATCGACGGCCGCCTCGCGCTCGAGTATCAAGACGCGCCCGTGCAGGGCGGCGGCGACCGGCACGGCGTAGGCGGCGAGCTTCGGATCGCGCGTCACCAGGGTGCTGACCAGGCTGCCCTTGCCGCGCGCGGCCAGGGCCAGGGCCTCGTCGATATCGGCATACGGCATCATGGTGCTGACCGGGCCGAAGGCTTCGACGTCGTGCACGGCGTCGTTGCGCAGGCCGTCGCGGCACATCAGCAGGGTGGGCGAAAAGAAGCAGCCGTCGGCGACGCCGGCGCCGACCGGCGCGAAACCGTCGGCATCGCCGAACACCACCTCGTTGCCGCGCGCCAGAATCTCGACCCGTTCGGCGACGTCGCGCTGCTGCTCTTTCGAAGCCAGCGCGCCCATGCGCACACCTTCCACGGACGGGTCGCCGACGGTGATTTTCGAAAGCCGCTCGCGCAGGCGGGTGCCGACCGCGTCCAGCATGGCGTGCGGCACGATGATGCGCCGGATGGCGGTACACTTCTGGCCCGCCTTGCCCGTCATTTCGCGCGCCACTTCCTTGATGAAGAGGTCGAACTCGACGTCGTCCGGCTTCACGTCCGGCGCCAGGATGGCGCAGTTGAGCGAATCGGCTTCGCCGTTGAAGGGCACCGAGTGTTCGATCAGGTTGCGGTTGGTGCGCAGCTTGGCGGCGGTGGCGGCGGAACCGGTGAAGGTGACCACGTCCTGGCCGTTGAGGCGGTCGAGCAGGTCGCCGGTGCTGCCGATCACCAGTTGCAGGCTACCGGCCGGCAGCAGGCCGGATTCGTGCATCATGCGCACCACGGCTTCGGTCAGGTAGCTGGTCGCCGTGGCCGGCTTGGCGATGCAGGGCATGGCGGCCAGGAAGCTGGGCGCGAATTTCTCCAGCAAGCCCCAGATCGGGAAGTTGAAGGCGTTGATGTGCACGGCCAGGCCGCCGCGCGGCACCAGGATGTGGGTGCCGGCGAAACCGCCTTTTTTACCCAGCGCCATGGCCGGGCCTTCGTGCAGCACGTTCGAGGAGGGCAGTTCGTTGCTGCCCATGCTGGCGTAGGCGAACAGGGTGCCGCTGCCGCCCTCGATGTCGACCCAGCTGTCGGCGCGGGTGGCGCCGCTCAGGTGCGAGATCGCGTACAGCTCTTCCTTGCGCTCGACCAGGTACAGGGCCAGCGCCTTCAGGCGCGCGGCGCGCTGCTGGAAGTCGAGCGCCATCAAGCCCGGCACGCCGCTCTTGCGGGCGAAAGTCACGGCTTCGTCGAAGTCGATGCTTTCCGCGTGGGTGTGGTAAATCAGGCTGTTGTTGAGGGCACTGTGCAGCGGTACGGCGGCGGCGGCACCGAGCCAGCGGCCGCCGATCAGGCTTTGTAAGGTGGATACTGAGGCCATCGAAAACTCTCCAGAAAGTGAATATTAAAAGGTGTGCCGGGCGCCGGCCCCCGCCCCTGGTATCAGGCTTGTGCGTTCTTGTGCAGATGCAGTGGCAGCGCGGAATCCCATTCGATGCGCGGCCGGTTCGCCTCGACTTCGGTGAGCGCCTCGACTTCGCGCATGCTCAGCATCGAGCGCGCCGCCAGTTCGTGGTACTGGCCGGTGCCGGCCGATTTCCATGCGACGTCAGCGTCCGTCAGCGTGCGCAGCACGCGCGCGGGCGAGCCCACCACCATGCTGCGCGGCGCCACCAGCATGCCGGCCTTGACGAAGCTCATCGCCGCGACCACGGATTCGGCGCCGATGACGGCATTGTCCATCACCACCGCGTTCATGCCGACCAGGGCGTTGCGGCCGATGCGGCAGCCGTGCAGCACGGCGCCGTGGCCGATGTGGCCGTCGACTTCGACCACCGTGTCGCAGCCGGGGAAGCCGTGCATGACGCAGGTGTCCTGCAGGTTGGCGCCCTGTTCCAGGATCAGGCGGCCGAAGTCGCCGCGCATCGAGGCCAGCGGGCCGATATAGCAGCGCGGGCCGACGATCACGTCGCCGATCAGCACCGCGCTCGGATGCACGTAGGCGCTCGGGTGCACCACCGGCGTGACGCCATTGATTTCATATACTTTGACCATGTTCAGCCTCCAGGCGCATGCCGCGCCGTTCCCGGTTTCAGA
>DMYQ01000200.1:36896-42044 GCA_003482555.1 Janthinobacterium sp.
TCCAGCTGGTTCAGCGCCGCCATCACCAGGCGCGCGCCGGAGGCGCCCAGCGGATGGCCGATGGCGATGGCGCCGCCGTTCGGATTGACGTGGGCGGCGGCGTCGGCCAGGCCGAGGTCGCGCGTCACCGCCAGCGCCTGCGCGGCGAAGGCTTCATTGAGTTCGATGACGTCCATCTGGGCGATCGTCAGGCCGGTCTGCGCCAGCACCTTGCGCGAGGCCGGCGAAGGGCCGAAACCCATGATGCGCGGCGCCAGGCCGGCCACGGCCATGCCCAGCACGCGGGCGCGCGGGGTCAGGCCGTATTTTTCGGCGGCCGGGCCGGACGCCAGCAGGATCGCGCAGGCGCCGTCGTTCAAGCCGGAGGCGTTGCCCGCCGTGACGCCGCCGTCGGGGCGAACCACGCCCTTCAGCCGCGCCAGTCCCTCCAGCGTGGTGTCCGGGCGCGGATGCTCGTCGCTGTCGAAGATCTTCGGATCGCCCTTCTTTTGCGGCAGCGCGACGGGCACGATTTCGCGCGCGAAGGCGCCGGCCGCGTGGGCCGCGGCCCAGCGCTGCTGGCTGCGCAGCGCCAGCGCGTCCTGGTCGGCGCGGCTGATGTTGAACTCGAGCGCCACGTTTTCGGCCGTCTCCGGCATGCTGTCGATGCCGTATTTCGCCTTCATGGCGGCGTTGATGAAGCGCCAGCCCATGGTGGTGTCCTCGATCTTGGCCGCGCGCGAAAATGCGCTCTCGGCCTTGCCCATCACGAAGGGCGCGCGCGTCATGCTCTCGACGCCGCCGGCGATGATCAGGCCGGCCTCGCCCGCCTTGATCGAGCGCGCCGCCATGCCGACGGCGTCCATGCTGGAGCCGCACAGGCGGTTGATGGTACTGGCCGGCACTTCGACCGGCAGGCCGGCCAGCAGGGCGGCCATGCGGCCGACGTTGCGGTTGTCCTCGCCGGCCTGGTTGGCGCAGCCGTACAGCAGGTCGTCGACGGCGGCCCAGTCGACGCCGGGATTGCGCGCCATCAGCGCGGCGATCGGCAGCGCTGCCAGGTCGTCGGCGCGCACGCCGGCCAGCGCGCCGCCGTAGCGGCCGAAGGGGGTGCGTACCGCGTCACAGATAAAAGCTTGGTTCACGTTGAATACTCCGTTGATGGTGGGTGGGGCTCAATGGTGGGTGGGGCTGTCAGGCCGGGTGGCGCGGGCGCTTGTCGACCACGCGCCTGGCCTTGCCGGTCTCGGTGCGTTCGATGCTGCCCGCCGCCAGCAGGCGCACGCGGGTGGTGACGCCGACGTAGGTCTTGATCTGGTGGCCCAGTTCGCGCGCCAGCGCCTCGGTGTCGAACTCGGACAGCTTGCCCGAAATGTCGGGGCGCAGTTCGCCGATCACGTCCAGTTTGTCGAGGTGGCCTTCGCGCGATACCACCAGTTGATAGTAAGGCGCCAGCGCCGGCATCTTCAGGATCAGCTCCTCGATCTGCGAGGGGAAGACGTTGACGCCGCGGATGATCAGCATGTCGTCCGAGCGGCCGGTGATCTTGCCGATGCGGCGCATGGCGCGCGAGGTCGGCGCCAGCAGCCGGGTCAGGTCGCGCGTGCGGTAGCGTATCACCGGCAGCGCTTCCTTGGTCAGCGAGGTAAACACCAGTTCGCCGTCCGAACCGTCGGGCAGCACTTCGCCCGTTTCCGGATCGATGATCTCCGGGTAAAAATGGTCTTCCCAGATCACCGGGCCATCCTTGCTCTCGATGCATTCGCTGGCCACGCCCGGCCCCATCACCTCGGACAGGCCGTAGATGTCGAGCGCGTCTATGCCGGCCCGGGTTTCGATTTCCGCGCGCATGGCGTCGGTCCACGGCTCGGCGCCGAAGATGCCCACCTTCAGCGAAGAGTCGGCCGCGTCCATGCCCTGGCGCGAGAATTCCTCGATGATGTTGAGCATGTAGGACGGCGTCACCATGATGATGTCGGGCTTGAAGTCGCAGATCAGTTGCACCTGCTTTTCGGTCTGGCCGCCCGACATGGGCACCACCGTGCAACCCAGGCGCTCGGCGCCGTAGTGGGCGCCCAGGCCGCCGGTGAACAGGCCGTAGCCGTAAGAGATGTGCACCATGTCGCCGGCGCGCCCGCCGGCGGCGCGGATCGAGCGCGCCACCACGTTGGCCCAGGTGTCGATGTCGCGCGCCGTGTAGCCGACCACGGTGGCCTTGCCGGTGGTGCCGCTGGAGCCGTGGATGCGCACCACTTTTTCGCGCGGCACGGCGAACAGGCCGAAGGGATAATTGTCGCGCAGGGTCTTCTTGTCGGTGAAGGGGAACTTGGCCAGGTCGGCCAGGGTCTTCAAATCGTCCGGGTGGACGCCGGCGGCGTCGAAGGAGGCGCGGTAGTGCGCCACGTTGTCATAGGCGTGCTTGAGCGACCATTTCATGCGCTCCAGTTGCAGCGCTTGCAGTTCGTCCTTGCTGGCGCGTTCGATCGCTTCCAGGTCGGATGGGGCGGGGGTGCGTTGAACCATCGGTGTCTCCTCGTGATATCGCTTCAAATTACGTGATGAATCACCCGTTCGACGGCACGACCTCGCCGGCGACGCGTATTGATTTGCCGCGGAACAGGGCGATCAGACGGCCGTCCTGGTTGCTCACCTTGACGTCGTAGATGCCGCTTTTGCCGGCCAGGGCCTGCTCCACCGCTTCCGCCGTCAGGATGTCGCCCAGGCGGCCGGGCGCCAGGTAGTCGATCGTGCAGCCGGCGCCCACCGTGTTTTGGTTGTGGCTGTTGCACGCGAATGCGAAGGCGCTGTCGGCCAAGGCAAAAATATAGCCGCCGTGGCAGCTCAAGTGCCCGTTCAGCATGTCGGGGCGCACCGCCATCGTCATGCGCGCATAACCGGGCCGCACTTCGCCCAGGGCGATGCCCATGGCCTGGCTGGCGCGGTCGCGCGCGTACATGGCGGCGGCGGCCGCTTCGGCCAGGGCCTGGGCGGCGGCCCAATCGATGATCTTATGCATGGAAGGCGGCTCCGGTGGCGAATTTGCGGCGCAGCAGCGGCGAGACGCGGTAGCGATCCTCGCCGTAGCCGGTGGCCAGGTTGTGCAGCACGGCGACGATGTGGGCGACGCCGACGGCGTCGGCCCAGGCCAGCGGCCCGCGCGGGTAGTTGACGCCTTTTTGCATGGCGATGTCGACCGCCCGGGCGCCGCAGACGCCCTGGTTGACGGCGTCGGCCGCCTCGTTGGCCAGCATGGCGACGGTGCGCATCACGGCCAGGCCGGGCACGTCGTCGAGGCGGCTGACGGCAAAGCCGGCGGCCTGGAACAGACCGACCGTGGCCTCGTAGGCGGCCAGGCCGCACTGGTCGGCGCGCGCCAGGGCGATGCGGGTGGCGCTCGCATAGTCCAGCGCCAGGTCGAACAGCACCGTGTCGGGGTGCTTGTTGGCGCGCGCGCGCTCGGTGGCGCTGCGGCCGTCGCTCAGGTAGATGGCAGCGCCGCTGCAATGGAAGGCCGGCGCGTCGTCCGCGCTTTCGCCTTCCTGCGAGGCGCGCATGGCGACCTCGATGCCGGCGTCCGTCAAGCGCTGGCGCAGGGCTTCGATGACCCCGGTGGCCGCGCCGACGGGCGCGCTGTAGCTGACGAAATCCGGCTTCGGCCGCGGCGCTTCGGTGTGCGGCAGGGGCGCCAGGACGCCTTCGCCGTAAGCGTAAAAGCCGCGCCCCGATTTGCGGCCCAGGAAGCCGGCGTTGACCATTTCCTGCTGCAGCACCGAAGGCGTGAAGCGCGGGTCGTTGAAGTAGGCGGCAAAGACCGATTGCGTGACCGAGAAATTGACGTCGTGGCCGATCAAGTCCATCAGCTCGAACGGCCCCATGCGAAAGCCGCCGGCCTCGCGCATGACGGCGTCCAGGGTGGCGGCGTCGCCGGCCCGTTCGCCCAGCAGGCGCAAGCCTTCCGCGTAAAAGGGCCGGGCCACGCGGTTGACGATGAAGCCNNGTGGCGGCGACGGCGGCGTCGCTGGCCAGGCCGCTGACCACTTCGACCAGCGCCATCAGCGGCACCGGGTTGAAGAAATGCATGCCGACCAGGCGCCGCGGCAGGCGCAGCCCGGCCGCGATGGCGGTCACGGAAATGGACGAGGTGTTGGTGGCCAGGATGCAGTCGTCGCCGACCACGCTTTCCAGTTCGGCGAACAGGCCGCGCTTGACGCCCAGGTTTTCGACGATGGCTTCCACCACCAGGGCGCAATCGGCCATCTCGGCCAGGGCGCCCACGCCTTCCAGCCGGGCGCTGGCGGTGGCCGCGTCGGCCTGCGTCATGCGGCCTTTTTCAGCCAGTTTCAAATACATCTTGCCGATCTCGGCGAGGGCCTTGGCGACGGCTTCGGGGCGGGTGTCGTAGAGCTTGACGCGGTAGCCCGAGGCGGCCGCGACCTGGGCGATGCCGGCCCCCATGGCGCCGCTGCCGACGACGCCGATGACGCTCTCTGTGCTCAGTGCGCTCATCGTCTATTGCCCCTTGAATGCGGGTGCGCGCTTGGCCATGAAGGCGGCCACGCCTTCGCGGTAATCGTCGCTGTTGCCCAACTCGCTCATCATGCCGCATTCGAGCGTGAGTTGCTGTTGCAGGGTGTTGGACGGACTGGCGTACAAGGCTTGCTTGGTGAAGGCCAGGCCCTTGGTCGGCGCGGTCGAGAAGTGGCGCGCCAAGGCCTGCGTTTCCGCGATCAAGTCTTCGTCGGCCACGCACTTCCAGATCAAGCCCCAGCTTTCGGCTTTTTCCGCCGTCAGTTTTTCGCCCAGCATGGCCATGCCCATGGCGCGCGCGCCGCCGACCAGGCGTGGCAGGAAGTAAGTGCCGCCGGTGTCCGGGATCAGCCCCAGTTTGCAAAACACTTCGACGAAGCTGGCCGATTTGGCGGCCAGCACGATGTCGCAGGCCAGCGCCAGGTTGGCGCCGGCGCCGGCGGCGACGCCGTTCACGGCGCAGATCACCGGCATCGGCAGCGCGCGCAGCGCCAGCACCAGCGGCGCGTAGTTTTTCTCGACCGAGTCGCCCAGGTCGACGCCCTGCGAACCCGGTTCGACGGCGCGGTCGGACAAGTCCTGGCCGGCGCAAAAGCCGCGCCCGGCGCCCGTCAGCACCATCACGCGCACGCTCTTGTCGGC
>DMYQ01000200.1:42169-45042 GCA_003482555.1 Janthinobacterium sp.
AATTTGTCGGGACGGTTCAGGGTGAGCTGGGCAATACCGTCGTTGATCTCGAAGAGGATGTTTTCGTAGTTCATGGCGTCTCGCTGATGGTTATTCAAGTTGCGGCTGGCGGGGAGGAACGGGCCGCCTGGCCCCGTCCATCCCCGGCCTTGGCCGAGCTTATTCGGCCTGGTCGAAATCGACCACGACCTTGTCGGTGACGGGGAAGCTCTGGCAACTGAGCACGAAACCGCGCGCGATTTCATAGTCTTCCAGGGCGTAGTTGACGTCCATGTCGACCTTGCCGTCCACCAGTTTGCAGCGGCAGGTCGAGCATACCCCGCCCTTGCAGGAATAGCGCATGTCGATGCCCTGGCGCAGGCCGGCATCGAGTATCGATTCCTTGTCCTGATCCATGGTGAAGGTGGTGTGGTTGCCGTCCAGGATGACGGTCACTTCCGTCTCGTGGCGCGCGGCCGCGTCGAGCTGGGCGCGCGGCTTGTGCTGGTGCTTCGGTATGCTGGCCGCGAACAGTTCGATCTTGATGTCCTGTTTGGCCATGCCGGCCGCCTGCAGGGCTTCCGAGACGCCCAGCATCATGTCTTCCGGGCCGCAGATGAAGGCCGTGTCGTAGTCTTCGATCCTGATCCAGTGGCGCAGGAACTGCTCGCACTTTTCCTTCGTGATGCGGCCGTTGAACATGTCGATGTCTTGCTGCTCGCGGCTCATCACGTAGGCCAGATTGAGGCGCTCCATGTAGACGTCCTTCAAGTCGGTCAATTCTTCCTTGAAGATGACCGTGGACGAGGCGCGGTTACCGTAAAACAGGGTGAAGCGGCTCAGCGGCTCGGTCAGCAGGGTGGTCTTGATGATCGACAGGATGGGCGTGATGCCGCTGCCGGCGGCGAAGGCCAGGTAGTGCTTTTCATTCCCGGCCGCCAGCGGCACGTGGAAATGGCCCATGGGCGGCATCACGTCGAGCACCGCGCCCACCTGCAGGGTGTCGTTGGCCCAGGTCGAGAAGGCGCCGCCCGGGGTGCGCTTGATGGCCACCCGCAGCGCGCCTTCCTGCACCGCCGAACAGATCGAGTAAGAGCGGCGCGTGTCTTCCGCGTTGATGTGGCTGCGCAGGGTCAGGTGCTGGCCCTGCAGGAATTGGAAGCGCTCCTTCAGCTCGGGCGGCACGGCGAAGGTGACGGCGATGGTGTCGCGCGTTTCCTTGCTGACCTTCGACACTGACAGCGGATAAAATTTGCTCATGACTTGCTCTCCATTGCGGGCCGCCGGGCGGCTGCCGCTAGTGACACTTGAAGTAATCGAAGGGCTCGCGGCAGGCGACGCATTTGTACAGCGCCTTGCATGGCGTCGAGCCGAACTGGCTGGTGAGGACGGTGTCGGCGGAACCGCAGTTGGGACAGACGACGCGCGGCTCGACGACGGCGCCGCGCTTGACGCCGGCGCTCAAACCGCTGATGTCGATCACTTGCTGCGCCGGCGGCGCGATGCCGTAATCCTTCAGCTTGACCTTGCCGCCCTCGCTCATCCAGTCGGTAGTCCAGGCCGGCGACAACTGGTTCACCAGGCGCACCCGGGCCAGGCCGTGGCCGCGCAGGGCCGCGCTCACCGATTCGGCGATCACGGCCATCGCCGGGCAGCCCGAATAGGTGGGCGTGATGGTGATCACGCACTCGCCGTCCGGCAGCAGCTCGACGGCGCGCACGATGCCCAGGTCGACCACCGAAATGACGGGGATTTCCGGATCGGCCACTTCGCCCAGCCAGGCCCACACTTGCTCGACGCCGGGCGCGGTCGTTCCCATCACCACTCCGAACCGGGATAGGCGCGCTGCAAGAACTGCATCTCGGCCAGGATGAAGCCCAGGTGTTCGGTATGCACGCCCTGCTTGCCGCCTTTTTGCATCCAGGCGTCCGGCGCCGGCATGCTCAAGGTGGCTTCGGCGAAGATCTCGGCGACGTGCTCCAGCCATTGCTGGCGCAGCCCTTCGGCGGCGGGCGCGACGCCGGCATCCACCATCGCCAGGTCGAGCGCGTCGTAGCGGAACATCTCGCCCGTGTAAGCCCACAGGGCGTTGACGGCGGCCTGGGTCTTGGCGTGGCTGTCGGCCGTGCCGTCGCCCAGGCGCACGATCAGGTCGCCGCTGCGGCGCAGGTGATACGTCACTTCCTTGAGCGACTTTTCAGCCACTTCGACGATGCGCGCATCGCTGGACTTGCTCAAGCCCTGCAGCAGGAAGTAATGCCAGCTGTCGAAGAAGAACTGGCGCACCATGGTGACGGCGTAGTTGCCGTTCGGCTGTTCCAGCAGCAGGCAATTCTTGAAATCCTGGGCGTCGCGCAGGAAGGCGATCTGGTCTTCGTCGCGGCCGGCGCCCTCGATTTCAGCGGCGTAGGCGAACCACAAACGGGTCTGGCCCAGCAGGTCGAGCGCCACATTGGTGAGCGCCATGTCTTCTTCCATGGCCGGGCCCTTGCCGCACAGTTGCGACAACTGCTGGCTCAGCACGAGCGTGTTATCGCCCAGGCGCAGCAGGTAATTGACTTTATCATCCACGATGGCTGTCTCCGCGCGTCACAGGTTTTTGACTTCTTCCGGCATCGGGAAGAAGGTCGGGTGGCGATACACCTTGCTGTTCGACGGTTCGAACAGGGCGCCCTTGTCGCCCGGGCTGCTGGCGACGATGTCGGCCGCCCGCACCACCCAGATGCTGACGCCCTCATTGCGGCGCGTATAGACGTCGCGCGCGTTATTCACCGCCATCCCGGCGTCGGGCGCGTGCAGGCTGCCCACGTGCTTGTGTGCCAGGCCGTGCTGGCTGCGGATGAAAACTTCCCACAATGGCCATTCTTTGCTCATCAAAATCTCCTCTGTCAGGC
>DMYQ01000200.1:45174-49006 GCA_003482555.1 Janthinobacterium sp.
GCCTTGACCCGGGTTTGCAGGCGCTCGCGGTTGCACGGCCCGTTGCCCTTCAAGACGTTATGAAACTCCGACCAGTCGATGGCGCCGAATTCATAGTGGCCGCTGGCGGCGTTGAACTTCAGGTCGGGGTCCGGCACGGTCAAGCCCAGGTATTCGATTTGCGGCACGGTCTGGTCGACCATGCGCTGGCGCAACTCGTCGTTGGAAAACAGCTTGATGCGCCACTGAGCCGACTGGGCGCTGTTGACGGATTCGGCGTCGGACGGGCCGAACATCATCAGCGAGGGCCACCACCAGCGGTTCAGCGCGTCCTGCGCCATGGCTTTTTGCGCGGCCGACCCCTTGCACAGGCTCATCATGATGTCGTAACCCTGGCGCGCGTGGAAAGACTCTTCCTTGCAGACGCGGATCATGGCGCGCGCATACGGGCCGTAAGAACAGCGGCACAGCGGGATCTGGTTGATGATGGCCGAGCCATCCACCAGCCAGCCGATGGCGCCCATGTCGGCCCAGGACAGGGTCGGGTAATTGAAGATGCTGGAATATTTGGCCTTGCCCGAATGCAGGGCCGCGAGCAGCTCGTCGCGCGACACGCCCAGGGTTTCGGCGGCGCTGTACAGGTAGAGGCCATGGCCCGCTTCGTCCTGTATCTTGGCCAGCAAGATGGACTTGCGTTTCAGGGTGGGCGCGCGGGTCACCCAGTTGCCTTCCGGCAGTTGACCGACGATTTCCGAATGGGCGTGCTGCGAAATTTGCCGGATCAGGGTCTTGCGGTAAGCCTCGGGCATCCAGTCCTTGGCTTCGATCTTGACGCCGGCATCGATGCGGGCCTGGAACGCGAGTTCCTCGCTTCCCATGTCATCAAGGGAGCGGACGTTTTTGAGACCGGTTTCAACCATTTGTGCGTACATGATCACTCTCCAAGTCAGTGCGGTGCTGCGATGAACAGATAATACGATACAAATTTCACTTTGCATACACTTGATTTGAATCATTTACAAAAAGCGTATCCTATGTCCAATATCATATAAAAATGAAAAATAATGCTGCGCCCATCTCTTGGCAAAGTAAACTCTTGCTTTCCCGCGATACGCGCCTGAATGAGCCCCCGATGACGACTACCAGCAGCAACGAATGGATCAGCCACTTCCTGGAGAGCGACCCGCCGCGCTCGAAATCGCTGGTCATGACGATCTTTGGCGACGCCATCGTGCCACACGGCGGCAGCATCTGGCTGGGCAGCCTGATCGACTTGCTGGCGCCCCTGGGCGTGAACGACCGGTTGCTGCGCACCAGCGTGTTCCGGCTGGCGCAGGAAGGCTGGCTGGGGGCGCGGCGCGACGGCCGCCGCAGCGCCTACGCCATCGTGCCGGAAGCGCTGCGCCGCTTCGAGCGCGCCTACCGCCGCATCTACGCGCCGCTGACCCTGCACTGGGATGGCAGTTGGACGCTCATCCTCGGCTCCAGCGGCAGCATGGACGCCTCCGAGCGTGGCGCGCTGCGCAAGGAATTGCTGTGGGAAGGGTATAGCGTGATCGCGCCGGGCATCTTCGGCCATCCGGGCGACGACGCCGAAGTGCTGGAAGAAATCCTGACACGCAATGGGGTGCAGGGTAAGTTATATGTTTGCCATGCCACCGAATTGCCGGGCGTGCGGCAACGACCGCTGCGCGACATGGTCGAAGACGGCTGGGATCTGACCCCGGTGGTGCGGGGGTATCAGCAATTCATCGTCCAGTTCCAGCCTCTGCTGGTCCTGCTGAGCGCGGCCCCGGTCGAACCAGAGCAAGCTTTCGTGATCCGCTCGCTGTTGATCCACGCCTACCGCCGGGTTCAATTGCACGATCCGCAACTGCCGGTCGAACTGCTGCCCGATCCCTGGCCCGGTGTCGAAGCGTATGAACTGGCGCGCACCCTGTATCGCCTGATCTACGCCAGGGCCGAAGAGCACATCATGGCAACCTTGCGGCGCGAAGATGATGGGGCGCCGGAGGCGGAAGCATCGTTTTTCGAGCGTTTCGGCGGCCTGCGCTGACCCCTTGCCGGGCAGCGCCCGCCCCGGCAAGGAAGGAAGCGCCACCCGATCGCGTGGCGCTTCGAGCGAGGGATAGAAAGCGGGCGACGCTACCCTAGCGCTGTCCGCCCTGCTGTCCGCCTTTGTCTTGCACCACCAGTTTGCCACCGGCCAGCAAATCCTGGCCCAGTTTGTCGAGCGCGCTCACCTGGGTTTGCATGGCGTCGAGAATGGCGATGTTGAAGCTGAATTCGGCCGGTGTCGTATAGCCGGGGAAACGTATGATTTTCAACAGTTCCTTGAGCGAAGTGCCTTGCCCCAGATGGGCCAGGGCATCGCTGAGGGCGGTGATCTTTTTTTCCAGTTGCTGGATGTGGTTTTTCGTGTCTTCCATGATGGTCTCCTATCCAATGAGCCTGGCGCTTGCCAAGCCTGGCCGCCGGACGGCCAGACATCAACTTAACAAAGGGGGAGAATGCGCCATTTGACATGGCGCAAAAGGACGCTGCCGGCGAAAAAAAACGCAAGGTGGGGCGCCGACGATGGCGCGCGCGGGAACTATTTATGGCCCATGCCAATCAAATAATTTTGCATCGTTGCCTCGGCCACCGATGCCCACTGGTTCTGGTCGCGGCGAAAGCGCTTCCACGGTTCATATACCCGCTTGAACCTGGCGTTGCGGGCCGCTTCCGCTTCCATCACGGCATGGCTTTCCCTGGCTGCCGCGTCCATGATTTCCTTGGAAAACGTGTGCATCTTGGCGCCGTTTTTCAGCAGCCGCGCCAGCGCCGGCGGGTTTTTCGCATCGTAGGCCGCCTGCATCGATACATGGCATTCGTAGCTGGCCGCCTCGATGGCTGCCTGATATTGCTTGGGCAGCTTGTCCCACTCCTTGATGTTGATGTAAAACGACAATTGCGGCCCCGCCTCCCACCAGCCGGGCGCGTAATAATGGGGCGCCACCTTGACCAGGCCCAGCTTTTCATCGTCGTAGGGTCCCACCCACTCGGCCGCGTCGATGCTGCCGTTTTCCAGGGCGTCGTAGACGTCGGCGGCGGGAATTTGTTGCGGCAGCGCGCCCAGGCGCTCCATCACCCGGCCGGCGAAACCGGCGATGCGGATCTTCATGCCCTTCATGTCGGCCATGCTCTTGATTTCCTTGCGATACCAGCCGCCCATCTGGGTCCCGGTATTGCCCGCCATGAAATTCAGGATGCCGTATTCCCTGAAGAAATCGCGCATCAGCTCGCGCCCGCCGCCCTGGTCCATCCACGCCGTCTGCTGGCGCGAGGTCAGGCCAAAGGGCACGGCGCAGTCGAAGGCGAAGGTCGGATCCCTGCCGAAATAATAGTAAGACGCCGTGTGTCCCATCTCGACCGTGCCGGCTTGCACCGCGTCCAGCACGTGCAAGCCAGGCACGATCTCGTCGGCCGCGAACTGGCGGATGGTGAACTTGCCGCCGGTCAGAGCGGCGACCCGCGTCGCGAAGAGCTTGCCGGCGCCAATGATGGCGTCCAGGTTTTTCGGAAAGCTGGACGCCAGGCGCCAACTGATCGCCGGCGCCGTCTGCGCCAACGCCGGCGCGGCAATCGCGGCGGCCGAAGCGCCGACGGCGGTCTTGGTCAAAAAGGAACGACGTTGCATGAGGCAGGTCTCCGGAAGTGGATATCGTACATTTCTTAATGGCAATATTACCATTTACCTGATCATGTCGGCTGGGCACAAGCGTAATCCGACATTTCCCGTCGCGCAAACCTTGCTTCCGCAAGAGGGCTCCCGGCGTGAAGGATGAGGGCGATTTCAGCTTAGTCGGCAAAA
>DMYQ01000137.1:0-3094 GCA_003482555.1 Janthinobacterium sp.
GATCGGCGTCAGCTACGGCGCCGACCGGGCCGGCACGGTCTGATGCGCCCCTGGCGGGCGGGCCAGGGCGCGGATCGGCGATAATATCGACCTTGGCCGCGAAACAGCGGTCGTCCGCTCCGATCGCCAACCATGCAATTTACCCTCGATGACGTCCGCCGCAGCTTTGATGCCGGCACCTATGGCCGCGGCCGCGACTATCAATTGCGCGGCAAGGTGCGCTCGGTCAAGCGTGAGGCGCAATTCATCGAAGGCCGGGTTAGCGGCAGCGGCGGCCAGCAATATCGCCAGACCATCGACGTCGTCGGTCGCGCCGGCGAGGTCGACTTCGAAGGCATGTGCAGTTGCCCGATGGACTACAACTGCAAGCACGTGGTGGCGGTGTTGCTCAGTTGCGCCGCGCAAACGGCGGTGGCGCGCACCCAGGCGCCGTCCGAGTCCGGCTTGCCGTATGCGGTGTCGGCCTGGCTGCGCCGCATGGCGCAAGCCGCCGACCGCAAACCGGAAGCCGCGCCGGCCGCCAAGGCAAACAAGGTCGCTTATCGCCTGATCTATGTATTGATACCGGACGCCGCCGGCAAAGTCGCGCTACACCTGTGCAAAGCGCGCTTGCGCGGCGACGGCGGCGTGGTTTCCGCCAGCGTGCTGGCCGAAACCTACTCGCTGCGCACGCGCGCGATCGACTATTTGAGCGAGGCCGACCACCACCCGAACTATCTGTTTTCGGCCTTGCGCGGCGGTATCGACTTCGGCGTCGCCACGACGGAGCCGCGCGGCGCAATCGGCGCCCAGCTCTTGCGCCAGTTGCTCGATGAGGGACGCCTGCTGTGGGCCACGGCGCGCGCCGACTTGAAGACCGGACGCCTGCTGACGTTCAAGCCGGGGCCGGCCCGCGCCGCCATCCTGTCCTGGCGGGCGGCGGCGAATGAGGCCGACGAGGCGGACGCCGCCCTGTGCCTGGACTGGCAATTTGCCGACGGCGGCGCCATCGACGCCATCCTGCCGACCGTGCCGGCGCTGTACATCCAGGGCGGGGAAGTGGGCGAACTGAGTTTTCCGGCCGGCGTCGCCGCCATCCCGATCCAGGAATTGAAGGAACTGGTGGCGCAGGCGCCGCGCGTGGCCAGCCAGGATAGCGCGGCGCTGGGGCGGGAAGTGCTGGCGCAGGGCCTGGCTAGCATCGTGGCGCCGCCGCCGCTTGCGCGGCAAAGCGTGCGCGCCGATATCGTGCCGCGCCCCTTCCTCTTGCTGGGCAACCTGGACGGCTGGTACGACTTCGCCCTGCTGGCCTTCGACTACGACGGCAAGCGCGCCTCGGCCGACCCGGACCAGCAAGTGCAGCGCCAGAACGGCGCCGACAGGGAATTGATCGAACGTCACGCCGGCGTGGAAGCGGAGGCCGGCGCCGCCTTGCGCGCGCTCGGCTTCACGCCGGCAGATGGGGACGGTTCGCCCTTGCGGACGGTGGCCGGCGCCATGGAATTGGCCTCGCAGCAAGCTTGGCTGGCATTCGCCACGCAGGGCGTGGCCGGGCTGCGCGCGCGCGGCTGGCTGATCGAATACGGCCCCGACTACCGCTTCGACATCAGCCCGGTGGATGACTGGTACGCCGAAGTCGACGAGGGCGGCGAAGCGGGCAGCGCCTGGTTCGATCTGGAGCTGGGCATCGTCGTCAACGGCGCCCGCGTGCCGCTGCTGCCCGTGCTGCTGCAATTGATACGGGGCGCGCCGCAAGCCTTCAACGCGGCCGCCCTGGCCGAACGGGCCGACGACGAGCAATTGATCGCCACTCTGCCCGATGGCGTGCGCGTGGCCCTGCCGTGGAGCCGCATCAAGCCCATCCTGGCGACCCTGGGCGAGTTGTATTTCAACGAGCGCATCGGCGACAGCATCCGCCT
This sequence comes from Janthinobacterium sp., assembly GCA_003482555.1. GTDB lineage: Bacteria > Pseudomonadota > Gammaproteobacteria > Burkholderiales > Burkholderiaceae_D > Janthinobacterium. The sequence continues at coordinate 1,899 of DMYQ01000137.1, forward strand.
GCCGGAGCTGGACGCGGCCCGCCTTGCCGAGCTGGAGGCGAGCGCTCACTTGCGCTGGGTGGGCGGCCAGCGTTCGCGCGAACTGGGGCAAAAGCTGCGCGACTTCGACGGCGTGCGGCGCGTCGCCGCCCCGGCCGGCTTGCAAGCGAGCTTGCGCGACTACCAGAGCGAGGGCCTGGCCTGGATGCAGTTCTTGCGCGAATATCACTTTGCCGGCATCCTGGCCGATGACATGGGCTTGGGCAAGACGGTGCAAACCCTGGCCCACATCCTGGTCGAAAAGGAAGCCGGGCGCCTGACGGATCCAGCCCTGGTGGTGGCGCCCACCAGCTTGATGGGCAATTGGCAAGCCGAGGCGGCCCGCTTCGCGCCCGGCCTGCGCGTGCTGCTGCTGCATGGCGCGGAGCGCTTGCGGCGCTTCGACGAGATCGGCGACTTCGACCTGGTGCTGACGACTTACGCGCTGCTGCCGCGCGACGAAGCCAAGCTGCGCGAACACCGCTTTCACCTGCTCATCCTGGACGAGTCGCAATATATCAAGAATAGCCGCGCGAAGGCGGCGCAAACGGCCGCCCTGCTGCAAGCGAAGCACCGCCTGTGCCTGACCGGCACGCCGCTGCAAAATCACCTGGGCGAGCTGTGGTCGCAATTCCACTTCCTGCTGCCGGGTTTGCTGGGCGATGAAAAAAGCTTCAACGCCGACTTCCGCAAACCCATCGAAAAGCTGGGCGACGGCGAGCGCAACGCCTTCCTGATCCGCCGCATCAAGCCGTTTTTACTGCGCCGCACCAAGGACAAGGTGGCCAAGGAATTGCCGGCCAAGACAGAGATGGTGCGCGAAGTGGAGCTGGTCGGGGCCCAGCGCGATCTGTACGAAACGGTGCGCCTGGCGATGGACAAGAAGGTGCGCGACGCGATCGCCGCGAAAGGCGTGGCGCGCAGCCAGATCGTGATCCTGGAAGCGCTGCTCAAGCTGCGCCAGGTGTGTTGCGACCCGCGCCTGGTTGGCGGCGCCAGCGCCGCCAAGAGCGGCGCGCCATCGGCCAAATTGAACGAGTTGATGGAAATGGTCGAAGCGCTGCTGGACGAAGGCCGCAAGATCCTCGTGTTTTCGCAATTTACCAGCATGCTGGCCCTGATCGAGGCGGAGTTGCAGGCGCGCGCGATCAAGTATGCCCTGCTCACGGGCGCGACCA
>DMYQ01000137.1:3274-4419 GCA_003482555.1 Janthinobacterium sp.
CTGAAGGCGGGCGGCGTCGGCCTCAATCTGACGGCCGCCGACACCGTCATCCACTACGATCCGTGGTGGAATCCGGCCGCCGAAAACCAGGCCACCGACCGCGCCTGGCGCATGGGCCAGGACAAGCCGGTGTTCGTCTACAAGCTGATCGCCAAGGGCACGCTGGAAGAAAAGATCCAGGAGATGCAGCGCCGCAAGGCGGAACTGGCCGACGCGGTGCTGGCGGAAGGAGAGGCGCACAGTCTGGCCATCACGCACGACGATTTGCAGGCGATTTTCGCGCCCTTGTAAGCCTGCGCGGGCGGGGTCAGACCTTGAGGAATTCCTCGCGCCCGCCCAGCCAGCGCGCCAGGTGCGCTTCCACGGTGGCGGCGCTGTCGGCGCCGCTCGCCTGCAGCAAGTCGTGGGCGACATCGCGCGCCTGGTCGACCAGCCACTGGTCCGTTTCCAGGTCGGCGAAGCGCAGCATGGCCTGGCCCGACTGGCGCGCGCCCAGGAATTCGCCGGGGCCGCGGATTTCCAGATCCTTGCGCGCGATTTCGAAGCCGTCCGTGGTTTCGCGCATCGTCATCAGGCGCTGGCGCGCCACGCCGCCCAGCGGCCCCTGGTACAGCAGCAGGCAGACGCTGGCCGCCGAACCGCGGCCGACCCGGCCGCGCAACTGGTGCAACTGCGACAGACCGAAGCGCTCCGCGTGCTCGATCACCATCAGCGTGGCGTTCGGCACATCGACGCCCACCTCGATCACGGTGGTGGCCACCAGCACATGGATGCGGCCGGCGGAAAACGCGTCCATCACCTCCTGTTTTTCAGCCGTCTTCAAGCGCCCGTGCACCAGCCCCACTTGCAGGTCCGGCAACGCCTCGACCAGCATGGCGTGGGTCTCGGTGGCGGTCTGCAACTGCAAGGCTTCCGACTCTTCGATCAGCGGGCAGACCCAGTACACTTGCCGCCCTTCCAGCGCGGCCGCGTAGACCCGTTCGATGACTTCCTCGCGCCGGTTCTGGTCGATCGAGCGGGTGACGATGGGGCTGCGCCCGGGCGGCAACTGGTCGATCACCGACACTTCCAGGTCGGCGTAATACGTCATGGCCAGGGTGCGCGGGATCGGCGTGGCCGACATCATCAACTGGTGCGGCACGGCG
>DMYQ01000137.1:4631-7131 GCA_003482555.1 Janthinobacterium sp.
CGCGTGGGTGCCGATCACCAGTTGCGCCTGGCCCGATTCGATCAGCGCCTGCGCCGCCAGCTTGTCCTTCTTCTTCAAGCTGCCGGTCAGCCAGGCCACGCTCACGCCGAGCGGCTCCAGCCAGGCGGCGATCTTGCGGAAGTGCTGGTCGGCCAGGATTTCGGTGGGCGCCATCAGCACCGCCTGGTAGCCGCTGTCGATGGCTTGCGCGGCCGCCAGCGCCGCCACTACGGTCTTGCCGCTGCCGACATCGCCCTGCAGCAGGCGCTGCATCGGATACGGGTGGCGCAGGTCGGCGCGGATTTCGTCGAGCACGCGCGCCTGCGCATCCGTCAGCTGGAAGGGCAGGGCGGCGCGGAAGGCGGCCGACAGCGCGCCCACCACCGGCAGCGCGGCCGCGCCTTTCGAGCGGCGCGCCCGCTGCGCGCGTTTCAGCGACAGTTGCTGGGCCAGCAGTTCGTCGAATTTCATGCGCACCCAGGCCGGATGCGAGCGGTCGGCCAGCGCGTGCTCGTCCACCTGCTGGGGCGGATAATGCAGCAGGCGCACGGCCGGCTCGAAGTCGCTCAGCGCCATCTCTTCGATCAGGGCCGCCGGCAGGGTGTCGTGCCAGTCGATGCGGCGCATGGCGTCGTTGATGGCGCGCCGCAAGATCGGCTGCGACAAACCCTCCCCGGACGGATAGACGGGCGTGAGCACGGTCGGCAGCGGGGCGCCCTCGTTGACCACCTTGTAGCCGGGATGCACCATCTCGGCGCCGAAAAAGCCGTGTTTCAGCTCGCCCCGCGCGCGCACCCGCGTGCCCTCGGCCAGTTGCTTGACCTGGCTGCCATAGAAATTCATGAAGCGCAGCAGCAAGTCGCCGCTCTCGTCGGCCACGGTGACGAGCAACTGGCGGCGCGGCTTGTAGCCCACCTCGCACTTGGTGACGATGCCCTCGACCTGCGACTGTTCGCCGCCGTGCAGGCAGGCTTCGCGGATGGACACTACCTTGGTCTCGTCCTCGTAGCGCATGGGCAGGTGCAGCACCAGATCCATATCCGTGCGCAAACCCAACCGGGCCAGCTTGCTCTCGTTGCTGACGATTTTTTTAGCGGTTTTTGGCTTCGATGCAAGCATATCGGGGAGTGTGGGCAAGCGTAGCGTAAAATAGAGGGTTGGCCGGCAGCAGTACCACGGATATTGTACGACCTGTATAGGCGCACAGTATAGTGCTTGCCCGCCTTTCCTGCATTCCTAATAATTCTTGAAGCAAACGCATGTATTCGCTCTCCGATTTCGATTTTGACCTTCCCCCAGAAAATATCGCGCAAATTCCCTTGCCGGAGCGTAGCGCCTCGCGCCTGCTGCACCTGGACGGCGACGCCCTGATCGACCGCCGCTTCGCCGATATCGTCGAGCAGTTGCAGGCCGGCGACTTGCTGGTGATGAACGACACGCGCGTGCTGAAGGCGCGCTTCTTTGGCGTCAAGGAAAGCGGCGGCAAGATCGAGGTTCTGGTCGAGCGCGTGCTCGACAGCCGCACCGTGCTGGCCCAGGTGCGCGCCTCGAAGTCGCCGCCGCCGGGCTGCAAGCTGCGCCTGGCCGATGCCTTCGACGTCACCGTCGGCGTCCGCGCCGGCGAATTTTTCACGCTCCACTTCGACGCCGACGTGTTCGAGCTGATCGAGGCGCACGGCCGCCTGCCGCTGCCACCGTATATCGAGCACACGGCCGACGCCTTCGACGAAACGCGTTACCAGACCGTGTTCAACAAGGTGCCCGGCGCCGTCGCCGCGCCCACGGCCGGCCTGCATTTCGACCAGGCCCTGCTCGACCAGTTGCAAGCGAAGGGCGTGCGCTTCGCCTACGTCACCCTGCACGTGGGCGCCGGCACCTTCCAGCCGGTGCGCACCGAAGTGCTGGCCGAACACAAGATGCATACGGAGTGGTACACCTTGCCGCAAGCCACGGTGGATGCCGTGGAGGCGACGCGGGCGGCCGGGCGCGACGTGGTGGCGGTCGGCACCACCAGCCTGCGCGCGCTGGAATCGGCGTCGCAGACGGGCCGCCTGCTGGCCGGCAGCGCCGACACGGCCCTGTTCATCACGCCCGGTTACCAGTTCAAGACCGTGACGCGGCTGATCACGAATTTTCACTTGCCCAAATCGACACTGCTGATGCTGGTGTCGGCCTTCGCCGGCTACGCCCGGATCCGCGCCGCCTACGCGCACGCGATCGCCCAAAATTACCGCTTTTTCAGCTACGGCGACGCGATGTTGCTGACGACCCAGTCGCGCGCGCCGCGGCTCCCGGAATAAACAGAGGAAACAATGCTGGACTTTACATTACTCAAGACCGACACGAGCGGCCTGACCAATGCCCGCCGCGGCACCCTGACCCTGAACCACGGCGTGGTGCAGACGCCGATCTTCATGCCGGTCGGCACCTACGGCTCGGTGAAGGCGATGTCGCCGCTGGAGCTGAAGGAAATCGACGCCCAGATCATCCTCGGCAATAC
>DMYQ01000137.1:7309-7748 GCA_003482555.1 Janthinobacterium sp.
TGGGACAAGCCCATCCTGACCGATTCCGGCGGCTTCCAGGTATTTTCCCTGGGCGCGATGCGCAAGATCACGGAAGAGGGCGTGCATTTTTCCTCGCCCATCAATGGCGACAAGCTGTTCCTGTCGCCGGAAGTGTCGATGCAAATCCAGCGCGGCCTCAATTCCGACATCGTGATGCAATTCGACGAATGCACGCCGTATGAAATCGAGGGCCGTCCCGCCACGAGCGAGGAAGCGGCCAAGTCGATGCGCATGTCGCTGCGCTGGGCGCAACGCTCGAAGGATGAATTCCAGCGCGGCGAGAACCCGAACGCGCTGTTTGGCATCGTCCAGGGTGGCATGTTCGAAGACTTGCGCGACGAATCGCTGGCCGGGCTGGAAGAAGTCGACTTCCCCGGCATCGCCATCGGCGGCCTGTCGGTCGTCGAGCCGAAGGAAG
>DMYQ01000285.1:0-10469 GCA_003482555.1 Janthinobacterium sp.
GGCCTGGGCTCGAAGGGACAGGAACCGGTGCTCAAGTCCATGGTGCACAGCTGGCTGGTGCAAAATGATGAAGTGATCGCCTTTTGCGTGGCGCGCCAATCCGAAGGCGGCGACGGCGCCCTGCTGGTGCTGCTCCAAGCCGCGCTGCAGCCCATCCGCTAATTACCTAACAGCAACGCCCCCGCTGACGGCTCCGTCATGTTAACCTATGGGCATCTTCCATTCCGCTAGCCGCCCATGATGTCCCTGACCCACGTAGCGCTCATCAAGGTTATCGAAATCATGGCGATCCTGGTGGGCGCCCTGTCCGGCTTCATCGAGGCCAGGCGCAAGCGGATGGATCTGGTGGGTGTGTTCACGGTGGCCTTCATCACGGCCTTCGGCGGCGGCACCCTGCGCGACATCCTGCTCGACAAGCGCCCCCTGTTCTGGGTCGCGCACCAGGAATACGCCATTCTCATCTTCGTGCTGGCCCTGATCGCCGCGCCGCTGATACGCACCCTGCGCCAGATCGTGTCGGAACGCTTGATCGTCATCGCCGACGCCATCGGCCTGGGCCTGTTCGCCATCGCCGGCGTGGCCGAAGCCTTGCGCGCGGGCATGCCGCTCTTCATCGCCTCGATGATGGGGGTGATCACGGGGATTTTCGGCGGAGTCTTGCGCGACATCGTTTGCAATGAAGTGCCGATGGTCTTGCGCGACGGCAAACCGTATGCGATTTGCGCCTTCATCGGCTGCTGGATGTATCTGCTGGAAAAACACTTCGGCGTCTCGGCCGACATCGCGCTGTGGACCAGCGCGGCGACGATCAGCTGCCTGCGCCTGCTGACCTGGAAATTCGACATGCGCCTGGGCAAGTGAGCGGGGCCGGCGCCGCCGGCCCGGGCTGGCCTCAGACGGCGTCCGGACCCGTTTCACCGGTGCGGATGCGGATGACTTGCTCGACATCTTGCACGAAAATCTTGCCGTCGCCGATCTTGCCGGTGCGCGCCGCCTTGATGATGGCGTCCACCACCTGCTCGGCCATGGCGTCGTCGACGACCACTTCAACCTTGACCTTGGGCAAGAAATCGACCACGTATTCGGCGCCACGATACAGTTCGGTGTGCCCCTTTTGGCGGCCGAAACCCTTCACTTCGGTCACGGTCAAGCCCGTCACATTGACTTCGGCGAGCGCCTCGCGCACTTCGTCGAGCTTGAACGGTTTGATGACGGCGGTAATCTGTTTCATGGTCTTCCCCTTTAAATATGACGTTTATTCGTAGAACTTGGATGTGATCGGGTAGCGCCAGTCGCGTCCGAAACCGCGGTGTGTCACGCGGATGCCGACCGGTGACTGGCGGCGCTTGTATTCATTGATCTTGATCAGGCGCGTCACCCTTGCCACGTCGGCCGGCGGATAACCGGCCGCGATGATGTCGGCGATCGGACGATTTTCTTCCATATACATTTGCATGATGGCGTCCAGCACTTCGTAGGGCGGCAGCGAATCTTGATCGAGCTGGTCCGGGCGCAACTCGGCCGACGGCCCGCGCGTCAAGATGCGTTGCGGAATCACGTCGGAGACGCCGTTGCGGTAGGCGCACAGACGGTACACCAGCGTCTTGGCGATATCCTTGATCACCGCGAAGCCACCCGCCATGTCGCCGTACAGGGTGCAATAGCCGACCGCCATCTCGCTTTTGTTACCGGTGGTCAACACGATACTGCCATGCTTGTTCGACAGCGCCATCAAGATGGTGCCGCGGATGCGGGCCTGGATGTTTTCCTCGGTCGCATCCTCGGCCAGACCGGCGAACTCCCGCGCCAGAGTGGCGCGGAAGGCGTCGAAGGTCGGCGTGATCGAGATTTCATCGTAGCGTACATCGAGGCGCTTGACCATGTCGCGCGCATCGATCCAGGAAATATCGGCCGTGTAAGGCGAAGGCATCATGACGGTGCGCACCTTGTCGGCGCCCAGGGCGTCGACGGCGATGGCCAGGGTCAGAGCCGAATCGACGCCGCCCGACATGCCGATCAGCACGCCCGGAAAGCCGTTCTTGCCGATATAGTCGCGCACCCCCAGCACCAGCGCCTGGTAAACCTGGGCCTCGGTCGACAAGGGCGGCGGCAAGGCCGTCGGGCGCGGCGTGGCGCCGTCGAACTCGACCACCTGCAAGTCTTCCTCGAAATGCTTGAGCTGCTTGCAAATGGTGCCGGCGCCGTCCATGACAAAGGAATCGCCGTCGAAGATCAATTCATCCTGGCCGCCCACCAGGTTGGCGTACACCAGCGCCAGGCCGAGGGCGCTGACGTTCTTGCGCATCGTTTCATAGCGCAAATGCTGCTTGTTCATGTGATAGGGCGAGCCGTTCGGCACCAGCAACACTTGCGCGCCCGCTTCCAGGGCGCGCCGGGGCGCGTGGCCGAACCAGGTGTCTTCGCAGATGTTGATGCCGAAGCGCACACCCTTGACGGCGAACACGAAAGCCTGGTCGCTGGACGAGAAATAGCGCTTTTCGTCGAATACCGTGGTGTTGGGTAAATCGTGCTTGCGGTAAGTGCCCAGCACTTCGCCGTTGAGCAGCACCGAGGCCGCGTTGTAGCGCCGCTCGCCGCCCACCTCCAGCAGCGGCAAGCCGACCACCACGTGCAAATCCTTGAAGCTGGCCAGTTCGCTGGCCAGGGCCGCCAACGCTTCCTGGGTTTTTGCGTAAAATGCAGTGCGCAACAACAAATCTTCGGGCGGATAGCCGACCAGCGACAATTCCGGCGTGAGCACGATATCGGCGCCGGCCTCGAAGGCGCGGCGGGACAGGTCGACGATCTTGGCGCGGTTGCCGGCCAGATCGCCGACGGTACTATTCATTTGAGCGATTGCGACTTTGACTGTCATGATGGTGTTGGTGGTAAATTCGATGGTCTATGGATGGATGACATATTGCGGGATGGTTCCCGGGGGCGAACAGCGGCCCGCTAACGGCTGGTGAATGCAAACCGACAAAAATGAATTATCGCACGGGTATCGTTTCTTCTCTGGCTGAAATTGGCGAATCGGCCTGGAGCGCTCTGCTGGCGGTACAGGAAGATAGCAATCCCTTCCTGTCCTACGCCTTCCTTCATGCCCTGCACGAGTCCGGCAGCGCCGCGCCCGACACCGGTTGGCAGCCGCAATACCTGGCGCTGTGGCAAGGCGACACCCTGGCGGCGGCCATGCCCCTGTACGTGAAATCGCATTCTTACGGCGAATACGTGTTCGACTGGGCCTGGGCCGAAGCTTACGAGCGCAACGGCGTCGGCTACTATCCGAAACTGTTGTCGGCAATTCCCTTCACGCCCGTCAGCGGCGCCCGACTGCTGGCGCGCGACGAGCAAGCCCGCGCCGCCCTGGTCGAACTGCTGTGTGCCCAGCAGGGCGCGGCCGGCATGTCGTCCACCCACGTGCTATTTCCGCCGCAAGCCCAGGCCCTGCAATTGCAAGCGGCCGGCTTCATGTTGCGCAGCGGCGTACAGTTCCACTGGTTGAATGGGGGCTACCGCGATTTCGACGCCTTCCTGGCCACGCTGGAACATAAAAAACGCAAGAATATCCGTGCCGAGCGGCGCAAGGTGGCTGAAGCCGGCGTCACCATGCGCCGCGTGCGCGGCGTCGACGCCGGCGACGCCGACTGGCGCCTGTTTCACCGTTGCTACGCGAACACTTACGCCGAACACCGCTCCACGCCCTATCTGAACCTGGATTTCTTTCAGCGCATAGGCCGCACCATGCCGGAAAACATCTTACTGGTGATTGCGGAACGGGACGGCCACGCCATCGCCGCCTCGCTGCTGATACACACGGCCGACACCCTGTACGGGCGCTACTGGGGCGCCCTGGAACACTTGCCCTGCCTGCATTTCGAGACGGCTTACTATCAGCCCCTGGAGTTTTGCATCGAGCAAAATATCGCCACCTTCGAAGGCGGCGCCCAGGGCGAGCACAAGATGGCGCGCGGCTTCCTGCCACAAAAAACCTGGTCGGCCCACTGGCTGGCCCACTCCGCCTTCGCCGACGCCGTGGAACGCTTCCTGGAACGCGAAAGCGGTGGCATCGATAACTATATCGACGAACTCAACGAGCGCAATCCCTTCCGTCCCACCTGACCCTCGGGGGATGGACATTCGGCGCCGCCTTGCGCCTCAGTGCGGCGGCGGCGGCAGCATCAGCGGGTCGCGCAACTTGATGATGTGACGCACCTGATCGGCATCGATCACTTCCATGCTGGCCAGGGCGGCGCCGGTCATGTCGACATAGACGGTCTGCGGCCGGCGTATCATGTGATCGAGTCCTTCCACCATCACGGCCAGGATATCGCTGTGGGGATCGTAGACGATGCCCAGCAGGGGCGCCCAGTCGGACTGCACCTGGGCACCGATTTCCAGGGCATCGACGTCCAGTTCCGTGTTCTTGCCGATCAATATCTTCGACATGTGATTAAAGTAGTCGTGCCAGTTCGGCTTGTCGATTTTCGATATGCTCATGCACCCTCCTCGAAGCGCCGGAAAACGCCGGCGTGCGTACCTCAGCCAACAATCCGCGGCCAAGCTCGGTCAACCCGCAAGCAAACCTGCACGCCAGCCGCAAGCAGCCGCAAGCAACCGCGCATCCAAGCTGTGTCAACAGCGCCCTCCCGCGGGCGCGCTAGTGTAGTGTTGCGCGTTGATTGCGACTTATAAAAATAGCCGATTTTTCGCCGAGACAAGGAAAAAACCGCAGCAATACCGAGGTATTGCGAGGATTTTTGACGCAGTATCGGCGGAAAAGACGCATTTTTATGTCGCAAGAAGAGCGCAACACTACACTAGTGGCCGGCGGCCGTCATGCGCCGCTCGCCCGTGCGGCGCTCCAGGCGTGGCCGGCCATCCGGCGCGACGGGAGTCAAGCGCCGCTTGCTGTTGGCGCGGAAGGCCAGCACCAGGTATAGCACGCCGGTCAGCAGCGCATACACGCCGATCAGCCACACCAAGGCCAGGGCGCCGGCGCCCGGATAGGCAATGATCAATGCGCCAAAGGCGATGGAGACCACCGCGCTGAGTATCAATAGCCATTCGTCGCGCATGACATGGCGCAGCTTGGCGGCCAGGAAAATGTCGAGCGCGCCGGTCACGAGGGCGTTGACGCCGATGACGATAACGAGCGCCAGCGCCGTCAAGGTGGGCCGCATGGTCGCCAGCACCCCGGCGGCCAGGCTCACCAGGCCCAGCAGCAACAGGGCCCACCAACCTTCGCTGCGCCAGTTGCGCAGCGCGCCGATGACGGAGACGGCACCGACCAGCAAGGCATAGATGGCAAAGATGGCGATCAGCGAGAACAGGGTCAGGCCCGGCATCGCCAGCGCAAAAATACCGAACAACAAGGCGATTGCGCCGCGCAAGGCGAGTATCCACCAGGAGCGCATCAGCATGGGAATCGCATTCATCACTAACCTCCCGAAACGGACCACGGGCCCGATAAGAAGTCAGATCGCCGGCGCCGGCGCCGGTTCCGCGCTCGTGGCTTGGGGCTTGATCGCCATCATGCCGGTCAAACGCGTATGCGCGGACGAAAAAAAACGCATGCCGCCGGCAGGACGGGAATGCGTTTTTCACGGGCCCGGATCGGGCCGCTTGCGGCCAGGGAAGGCTTAAGAGGCGGCCGCTTCCATTTGTTTCTTGTACGAAGCGACGCCGTTCAGGATTTCCGTTTTCGCGTCTTCAGGGCCGTACCAGCCGTCGATCTTGACCCATTTGCCTTTTTCCAGATCCTTGTAATGCTCAAAGAAATGCTGGATCTGGCGCAGGCGCAACTCGTTCATGTCTTCCGGCTTTTGCCAGTGGCTATAGATCGACAAGACCTTGTCGACCGGAACCGCCAGCACCTTGGCGTCTTCGCCCGCTTCATCCGTCATTTTCAGCACGCCGATAGGACGGCAACGCACCACCACGCCCGGGAACAGCGGGAAAGGGGTGATGACCAGCACATCGACCGGGTCGCCGTCGTCGGACAGGGTGTTCGGCACATAACCATAATTGCACGGATAGTGCATGGCGGTACCCATGAAGCGGTCGACGAAAATGGCGCCGCTTTCCTTGTCGACTTCGTACTTGATCGGATCGGCGTTCATCGGGATTTCGATGATCACGTTGAAATCGTTCGGCAGGTCGCGACCGGATGACACTTTATTCAGACTCATGGAGATTCCTCAATTTGCGGATAATGTTTGCTGCTGATGTAATTCTGACGGCGTAATTCTGGTGCTGTAATTCCAGTGCCGTAATTATAGCGAAAGGCGACCGCCTTGTGCACTGCAGCAAGCAAGACGGCCCGTTCTTCGCGAGAAAAACGGGCCGTCTTCACAGGATCGTTGCCAAGGCGCACTGTCGATAATGGGCGGCGGCCTCGTCAAGCTGCTGCAAGGCTTCGTGCATCTGCGCCAGTTTCAAATGGGCGTCGCGCACCATGCGCGGTTCGGACGCGTCTGACAGGGCTTGCTCCAGATGCAACTGGGCCTTGCCCCATAACTGCTGTTTCAGGCACAGGGAGCCCAGCGTCAGGGCCAGTTCCGCGTCCAGCGGACGCTGCCTGAGCCATTGCTCGCAATGTTCGATCTGCGCCAGCAGGGCCGGCGAGCCGGCCGGGGCCGCCGCTTCGCGGTAGGCGCGCACGACGCGCTCGTCCCAGTTCGCCGCCAGCGCCACTTCGGCCACCTGGCGCGCCTCGTTGTGCAAGCCGCGCTCGTTGAGGGCGTTGGCCGCGCGGCAGGCCACATAGGGCTTGATCCGGTCCACCGTGGGGATGGTCGACCAGACCCGCAGCACCGACTCGGCGTCGTGCGAACGGTCCGACAGCAAATCGTCGTAAGCGAGCTCGCGCAGGCGCGACGACAGGGCCGGGTGCAGGGCGCGGTGCTTGTCGAGCGAGCGCACCAGGCGCAACACTTCGGGCCAGTTCTTGGCTTGCTGCTGGGCCTTCAGCGACCATTGCAGGGCATGGATGTGGCGCGTGCCGCTCACGCTCAATTCGCGCACGGCTTCCAGCGCCGCCTCGGGCTGGTGATCGTCGACCAGCAATTCCGTCATCGTCATCAGGCGCGCCGTCTTCAGGGCCGGATCGCCCTCGACCTTGCGCAACCACTGGTCGCGCCGTTCGCCCTGGCGCATGCGGTGCGCCGCGCGCGCCCCGATCAGGGCCGCCAGGCCCGCGTTTTCCGGCAAGTCGGCGGCGCGCAGGGCGGCTTTTTCCGCGTGCCCGAAACGCCCTTCGAACAGGGCTTTCAAGGCTTCGCGCATGCCCTTGTTGCCATCGCGTTCACGCTTGCGCTGGCGGTAGGCGGCCACCCGGCCCGGCATTTTCATGGTGCCGCGCAAGGCCCGGATCAGCAAATACAGCAGCACGAACAGCAGCGCTTGCAGCACGAGGAAGAAGTTGAGCGACAAATCGAGCCGGTACGGCGGGTAAAACAGCACCACGTTGCCGGGATTGAAGCGCGCCGTCACGGCGATGCCGATGGCCGTGGCCATCAGCGCGAGTAACCAGAGAAATAGACGCATGGGGCTTAAGGCTTCGCTTTGTAGTTGCGCACGGCGTTCAGGCTGTCGGACAAGGTCGGCATCTCGATCGTGAGATTGCTGGTTTGAACTTGCCGCAACAGGGCTTGCGCCGTCTGGGTGGGCTTGGCGCGGGTGTCGAAGAACTTCACCAGCGCGTCCTGGGCCACGATCAAGTCGTTGCGGAAAGCCGTTTCATTGCGCGAGAGCAGAGCCAGGCGCGCGTTCAGCAGGCGCAGCTTGACGTTTTCACGCAAGAAATACGATTGCGTCGGCGACAGCATCAGCGCCTCCGGCGTTTCCACGCTGCGCACGCGTATCAATTGGCGCACGTCGACCCACATTTCGCTGCTCCAGCTGCTCCAGATGTCATGCAGCTTGCCCAGCCAGGGGCTGGATGGCTGGGCCGGCCCGACCAGGTCGGCGCCGCGGCCCTTCGCCGCGACTTTGCCCGGCTTGGGCGCCGGCAAGGCCGGTTTTTCATCGGCCAGCATGGGCAAGGTATCGATCTGGGCGATGACGGCGTCCAGGCGCAGCGCCACCCCGGTCGAGTCCAGGCTGGGCAGGGCTTTCAGCTTTTCCGCGTCCTTGGCGATGGCGCGCCGGATCGAAATGAATTGCGGCTTGTCCGAGCGCGACAGGCTATGGTCGGCGTTTTGCAGCGCGATCAGCGCGCCCGGCACGTTGCCGGCCAGTTGCAGCTGCTGGCTGGCGGTGGCCAGCACTTGTTCGATTTCAGACAGGGCCCACTCGTCGCGGTTCTTCGACAAGTCATTATATAGTTGCTCCAGAGCCAGTTGCTGGCTCTGCGCCTCGGCCTGGCGGTTTTCCAGCTGGCCCACCTTGGCTTCCAATTCCTTGGCGCTTTCCTGCACGGCGCGCGCCAGCGTGCCCGTTTCGGCATTGCTGGCGTCGCCCTTTTGCAGGCGGCGCGCCACGTCTTCGCGCAAATTGCGGATTTGCGCGTGGGTCGACCAGCTCTGCGCGGCCAGCAGGATCGCCAGGATCAGCACGGCGATCACGAGCGGCTTTTGCAGCACCTCGCCGATGGCCGGCGACGGCGCGGCGGCCGTGAAAGGGGCGCCGGCGCCGGCGGACGCGCCCGGCTCGGCCGGCGCGGATAATTTAGGCAATTCGGTAGGCGATTCGTTCATGGTCGTGATTGTAACGCGGCGAGCAGCCGTTCGTCGCCTGATCCTGTCAGTGTGAGTCGGGTAAAGCCCAGTGCGCTCGCCGTTTGTGCAATGCGGGCATGGGGCACGATTAAATGTTGTTGTTGCATTTTTGCGACATAAGCATGGACAGGGGCGTCGATTTTACTTGCAATTGCCCCGCCATCGGCATCGCCATCCAATTCGGCCAACAAGCCCATCAACCCGCGCAGGGCTTCGGAACTGGTGATGATCCAGTCGTTGCCGCGCGCCAGCAGGCGGCGCAGGGTCGCCGCCAAGGCCGGCGTCAGCGTCGGCACGGCGCGCCGGTAGGCGGCCACCACGCTGACCTCGGCGCCGGCCTGGCGCAAAGCGTCGCCCATCAGCTCGCGCCCGCTTTCGCCGCGCACGATCAGCACGCGGCGCCCGCGCAAGCTGTCCAGGTCAAGACTGAGCAGCAAGTGCTCGGAATCGCTGTGGGCCGCGTCGGGCGGGCTGAGGATGCGGGCGCAGGCCGGCGTCAAGCCGTGCGCGGCCAGCGCCACGCGGCTGCCCTCGCCCAGCACGGCCAGGGCGACGCCATCCGGCCAGCGGGCGATGTGGGCGAAGGCGGCGTCGATCGCATTTGGCGAGACGAAGGCCACCATGGCGTAGGCGCCCAAGTCGGCCAGCGCGGCCGCCAGCGGCGCCGTGTCGGCCAGCGGCGAAATGTCCAGCAAGGGTAGCACTTCCACCGTGCGCCCGAGCGCGGCCAGGCGCGCCGCCAGGGGCCCCGCTTGCGCCAGCGGCCGCGTGATGACGACGGCGCTGGCGGCGCCGCCGCTGTCGCCGTCAGCGCTTTTTTCCGTGCCTGTGTCCGTGCTTGTGTCAGGCATGCGGCTCGACCGCGCAGGAAGCCAGGATGGCGGCCGCGTCTTGATCGCGCAGCAATTGCACCACTTGCAAGCCCAGTTGCCCGGCCTGGTCGACCGGGCCGCTGACGTCGGCGCTCGCCATGCGCTTGCCATCCGGCGTGGCCACCATCGCGCGCAGGCGCATGCCGGCGCCGTCGACCGTCGCGTAGGCCGCCAGCGGCACCTGGCAACTGCCGCCAAAGACTTTTGAAATCTTGCGCTCGGCCGTCACGGCTTGCGCCGTGGCCAGGTGGTTCAGGGGCGCCAGCAGGCGCGCCAGGTCGACGCCGTCGGCGCGGGCCGCGATTTCAATGGCCATCGCGCCCTGCCCCGCCGCCGGCAAGCTGGTCTCGGGATCGAGCAGGGCGCGGATGCGCTGCTCAAGGCCGAGCCGCTTGAGGCCGGCCGCGGCCAGGATGATGGCCGCGTAATCGCCACGGTCGAGTTTACCGAGCCGTGTGTCCAGGTTGCCGCGCAGGGGCTGGATCACGAGCAGGGGATAGCGGGCCGCGATCAGCGACTGGCGGCGCAGGCTGCTGGTGCCGACCACGCTGCCGGCCGGCAAGTCGGCCAGGCTGGCGTAATCGTTCGAGACGAAGGCGTCGCGCGGATCTTCGCGCTCCAGGATGGCGGCCAGGCTGAAGCCTTCCGGCAAGTCCATGGGCACGTCCTTGAGCGAGTGCACGGCCAGGTCGGCGCGGCCCTCGGCCATCGCCACTTCGAGCTCCTTGACGAAGAGGCCCTTGCCGCCCACCTTGGAGAGGGCGCGGTCGAGGATCTGGTCGCCGCGCGTGGTCATGCCGAGAATCTCGACCTGGCACTGGGGATATAATGCCGACAAGCGCGCGCGCACATGCTCGGCTTGCCACATGGCAAGGCG
>DMYQ01000285.1:10679-15650 GCA_003482555.1 Janthinobacterium sp.
ATCACTTTTGGATCGCAAATTTTATCACGCCCCTCCCGGACCGAGCGCCGCCCGCCGCCGTTTGCCCCCGTCCACCCTCTTTTTTTTGGTTTATCCCATGCTTAAAGAAGCCACCGCAACAGCATCACCGGCCGGCGCCGACAAGGACGCCCCCCTGAAGGAAGACATCCGCCTGCTGGGCCGCCTGCTGGGTGAGGTGTTGCGCGACCAGGAGGGCGACGCCGTCTTCGATGTCGTCGAAACCATCCGCCAGACGGCCGTGCGCTTTCGCCGCGAAGCCGACGTCAGCGCCGCCGAGGAACTCGACGGCATGCTGAAAAAGCTCAGCCGCGAGCAGACCATTTCCGTGGTGCGGGCGTTTTCGTATTTTTCCCACCTGGCCAACATCGCCGAAGACCAGCACCACATCCGCCGCCGCCGCGCCCACTTGCTGGCCGGCTCGCCCCAGCAAAAGGGCAGCGTCGGCTTCGCGCTGTGCAAACTCAAGCAGGCCGGCGTGGCGCGCGCCACCGTCACCGGCTTTTTCCGCGACGCCTTGATCGCGCCCGTGCTGACGGCCCACCCCACCGAAGTGCAGCGCAAGAGCATCCTGGACGCCGAGCACGACATCGCCCGCCTGCTGGCCGAGCGCGACCTGCCTTTGATCCCGAAAGAGCGGGTCGCCAACATGCAATTGCTGCACGCGCGCATCACCACCCTGTGGCAGACGCGCATGCTGCGCTATTCCAAGCTGACGGTGGCCGATGAAATCGAAAACGCCCTGTCTTACTACCGCATCACCTTTCTGCGCGAACTGCCCGGCCTGTACGACGACATCGAGGACGACATCGCCACCCACTATCCGCAGGAAGACGGGAGCGCCGCCATCGAGGCTTCCTACGTGCAGATGGGCAGCTGGATAGGCGGCGACCGCGACGGCAATCCCAACGTCAACGCCGGCACCATGCGCCACGCTTTGGTGCGCCACGCCACCACCATCCTCGATTTTTACCTGGACGAGGCGCACGCCCTGGGCGCCGAACTGTCGGTCTCGACCCTGATGGTGAAAGCCAGCCCGGCTCTCCTGGCCCTGGCCGGGAATTCGCCCGACCATTCGCCGCACCGCAGCGACGAACCCTACCGGCGCGCCCTGATCGGCGTCTATGCCCGTCTGGCCGCCACCGCGCGCGCGCTGGGGGCCACCAATATCTTGCGCAAGGAAGTAGGCCCGGCCGCGCCCTACGCCGACGCGGCCGCCTTTTGCGCCGACCTGGAGGTATTGCTCGAATCGCTGCGCGCCAACCACGGCGCCGCCCTGGTCAAGCCGCGCCTGAGCACACTGAAGCGGGCCGCCGAGATTTTCGGCTTCCACCTGGCCTCGCTCGACATGCGCCAGACTTCCGACGTCCACGAGCGCGTACTGGCCGAACTGTTCGCCAAGAGCGGCGTGGCGGCCGATTACGCGGGCCTGGACGAAGACGCCAAGGAAGCCCTGCTGCTGGCCGAACTGGCCCAGCCGCGCCTGCTGTATTCGCCCTACATCGCTTATTCCGAGGAAAGCGATTCCGAGCTCGCGATCTTGCGCGCGGCCCGGGAAATCCGCCAGCGCTACGGCGCCCGGGCGATCCGCAACTACATCATTTCGCACACTGAAACCGTGTCCGACTTGCTCGAAGTGTTGCTGCTGCAAAAGGAAACCGGCCTGTTGCGGGGCACCGCCGGCGCCGAACCGGAACTGGAATTGATGGTGATCCCGCTCTTCGAAACCATCCCCGACCTGCAGCGCGCCGCCGACATCATGGGGCACGCCATGGCCCTGCCCCTGGTCAAGCGCTTGATCGCGCAACAGGGGCAATTGCAGGAAGTCATGCTCGGCTATTCAGACTCGAACAAGGATGGCGGCTTCCTGACCTCGAACTGGGAACTGTACCGCGCCGAAACACTGCTGGTGACCGTGTTTGCCAGGGCCGGCGTCAAGCTGCGCCTGTTCCACGGCCGCGGCGGCACCGTCGGCCGGGGCGGCGGGCCCAGCTACGAAGCCATCCTGGCGCAGCCGCCGGGTACGGTGAACGGCCAGATCCGCCTCACCGAACAGGGCGAAATCATCGCCTCCAAGTTTTCCAATGCCGAGATCGGGCGCCGCAACCTGGAATTGCTGGTGGCCGCGACCCTGGAAGCGAGCCTGATGCCGCCCGCCGCCGATCCGGCCCACGCCGGGGAATTGGCGCGCTTCGAAGCGGTGATGGCCGAGCTGTCGGCGCGCGCCTACCAGGCTTACCGCCACCTGGTGTATGAAACGCCGGGCTTCACCGATTACTTCTTCGCCGCCACGCCGATCGCCGAGATCGCCGAACTCAACCTCGGCTCCCGCCCGGCCTCGCGCAAATCGACGCGTCGCATCGAAGACTTGCGCGCCATTCCCTGGGGCTTTTCCTGGGGTCAGTGCCGCCTGCTGCTGCCCGGCTGGTATGGCTTCGGCAGCGCCGTCGGCGCCTGGCTGGCCGACTCCGAGGGCGAAGACAAGGACGATGGCGGCCAGTCGCACGCCGACAAGCTGGCCACCCTGCGCGCCATGCACGCGCGCTGGCCCTTCTTCGCCACCCTGCTCTCGAACATGGACATGGTGCTGGCCAAGACCGACCTGGCGATCGCCTCGCGCTACGCCGAACTGGTGCCCGACGCGGCCCTGCGCGAGCGCATCTTCAGCCGCATCACGGAGGAGCACGCGAGCACCCTGTCTTGCCTGGAGAGCATCACCGGCGCCGCCGAGCGCCTGGCCGGCAATCCCCTGCTGGCGCGCTCGATCATGAACCGCTTCGCCTATCTCGACCCGCTGAACCACTTGCAGGTCGAGCTGATCAAGCGCCACCGCGCCGGCGATCAGGTCGACGAGCGCGTCCACCGCGGCATCCACCTGTCGATCAACGGGGTGGCGGCCGGCTTGCGCAATACCGGCTGAGCCGCGGCACAGTCACGCAACGGCGCCGCGAGCGCCGTTTTTTACGCCCGCAACATGCCAACCCATGCCGACGCATGGCAACATTATTTAAAAATAAATTCAAAAACACAAAGCTGGTATTACAATACAAGTTACTCGCAACAAATAACTCGCGCGGCCGCGCGAAAACATGGGGCATACGGGAAAGCGCTGATGAGGAAGTGGTCGATTGAAAGCTTGAGCCTGGCGGGCGCGGGCGCCGTGCTGGCATTGCTGAGCGCCCTGGGCGGCATGACTTGCCACGACATGGTGCAAGCCGGCGTCGCCAGCCGCCAGGTCGACCGCGCCTATGACCGCGTGGTCTGGCTGGAACAGGTGCGCGCCGACCTGTACCGGGCGGAAGGCGAGCAGCGCCACTATCTGAGCTACCCGGCCGAGGAAAGCCGCACCCGCCGCGATGCGATGCTGGCGGCCCTGGACGCGAAACTGGCCCAGGGCGAGAGCTGGGCCGACGGCAGCGCCGCCGGCACCGCGCGCCTGACCCACTTGCGGCAATTCGTGCACGCTCAAATTTCCGGACAACAACCCGACAAGGGGTATCACAACGCCATCGAACACGCCCTGGCCGACGCCTACCTGGACCAGGCCGGCGCGATGATCGAAGCCATCATCGGCGCCGAACGGGGCGCGCTGGGGCAATCCAAGCGCAGCGAAACGGCGCGCGCCAAGCGGGCGCGCGCCAGCCTGATCACCCTGCTGCTCACCCTGGCGGTCACCATCACCCCGATCTTGCTGAAGATACGCCGCCTCACCGCCGCCCACAAGAGCGCCCATATCCTCTTGCAAAACAACGAGGCCCGTTACCGGAAAATCGTCGAAACGGGCCACGAAGGCATCTGGCTGACCGACGTCGATTCCCGCATCAGCTTTGCCAACCGGCGCGTGGCCGAGATGCTCGGCCATACCGTGGCCGAGCTGCTGGGACGCTCGATCTACGAATTTTTGGGCGAGGAGATCAGCGGCGACTGCGGCATCTTCCAGAGCGGCGAACAGTGCGGCGGCGCCTTGCGCGACTTGCGCTACCGGCGCCGGGACGGCAGCCTGGGCTGGGCCATCGTGGGCGGCCGCCGCCTGCGCGACGAGCACGGCGCCATCAACGGCGCCCTGGTGATGGCGACCGACATCAGCGAGCGCAAATTGGCCGAACAGGCGCTGGTCACAGCGCACGCCGAGCTGGAAAGCCGGATCCGCCTGCGCACCGCCGAACTGGTCGACGCCAACACTCACCTGCGCAGCGAAATCGAGGTGCGCAAGGCCACCGAGCGGGCCCTCGAGCAAAGCGAAGTGCGCTTGCGGGAAATCATCTCGATGACGCCGCTGGCCCTGTTTTTGAAAAACGCCGACTCGCGCGTGGTGTTGATGAACGAGGCTTGCGAGCAACAGTGGGGCATCGGCTTCGCCGAGCTCGACGCCATCGGCGAAGAAGCGTACTTCCCGCCCGAGCAACTGGCCGGTTTCGTCGCCGCCGACCGCCGCGCCTTCGCCACCGGCACCCTGCAGGTGGGCGAGGAATTGATCTGGAACGCGCAACTGGGGGAAAGCCGCCTGGCGCAAACCTTCAAGAAGCCGATCTTTGACGCCGCCGGCGAACCGCTGCTGCTGATCGCGATGAGCATAGACATCACCGAGCGCAAGCGCAACGAAGAAGCGCTGCGCCTCTCTCTGATGCAATTGCGCGCCCTCTCCGACCACCAGGAAACGATCAAGGAAGAAGAGCGCAAGCGCATCGCCCTCGACATCCACGACGACCTGGGGCAAAACCTGATGGCCTTGAAAATCGATATCTCGATGCTGCACGCCAGGACGGGCGCCAGCCATCCGCGCCTGCACCAGCAAGTCGGGCGCGTGCTCGACACCATCGACGCCACCATCAAGTCGGTGCGCGGCATCATCAACGATCTGCACCCGAGCACCCTGGAACTGGGCCTGTGCGCGGCCGTCGAATGGCTGCTCAAGCAGTTCGAGCGGCGCAGCGCCATCGAATACCGGCTGGT
>DMYQ01000285.1:15805-16453 GCA_003482555.1 Janthinobacterium sp.
GCGGAAGCGAGCAAGGTCGAAGTGTCGCTCAATCTGACGCCCAGCCGCATCACCATCGTCATCGCCGACAACGGCATCGGCATGCAGCCGGACGCGCGCGGCAAGGAAGCTTCCTACGGTTTGAAAAGCATCAAGGAAAGAATCGGCGCCTTCGGCGGCGAACTGGTGATCGATAGCCGCAAGGGCGATGGGACGGTGCTGTCCATACTGATGCCGGCAACGGCGGCGCCGCGCCAGGAGGCGCCGGACGACGTCTCTTGCGAACAGATATGAATCGATTCAAGCGATAGCGGGCGGCGCGGGGCCGCCCGCCGCCGCTTAGTTTTGCGTCAAGAAAGTTTTCAGCTTGTCGGAACGGGAAGGCTGGCGCAGCTTGCTCATGGCCTTCGCTTCGATCTGGCGGATGCGCTCGCGCGTCACGTCGAACTGCTTGCCCACCTCTTCCAGGGTGTGGTCGTTCGACATTTCCACGCCATAACGCATGCGCAAGACTTTCGCTTCGCGCGGGGTCAGGGAGTCCAGCACTTCCTTGATGACATTGCGCATCGAGGCGTGCAGGGCGGCGTCCAGCGGCGCCAGGGTCGTGTTGTCCTCGATAAAGTCGCCCAGTTGCGAATCGCCGTCCTCGCCCATCGGCGTTTCCATCGA
>DMYQ01000285.1:16551-19807 GCA_003482555.1 Janthinobacterium sp.
TTGGCGATCTTCATGATCTCGCGCACCTTGTTTTCCGGCATTTCCATCTTGATCGCCAGGGTCGCCAGATCCGGCTCGCTCCCCGTCTCTTGCATGATTTGACGCGAGATGCGGTTCATCTTGTTGATCGTTTCGATCATGTGCACGGGCACGCGGATGGTGCGCGCCATGTCGGCGATGGAACGGGTGATGGCCTGGCGTATCCACCAGGTGGCGTAGGTGGAAAACTTGTAGCCGCGGCGGTATTCGAACTTGTCGACGGCCTTCAGCAAGCCGATATTGCCTTCCTGGATCAAGTCGAGGAATTGCAAACCCCGGTTGATGTATTTCTTGGCGATCGAAATGACCAGGCGCAAGTTGGCGACCGTCATTTCGCGCTTGGCGTGACGGGCGCGCTTTTCGCCGGCCGCCATTTGCTTGTTAATCTTGCGCAAGTCGGCCAGCGGCAGGGCCACGCGCGCCTGCAAGTCGATCATCTTCTTTTGCAACTCTTTGACGGCCGGCACGTTACGGCCCAGGATGGCGCTGTAGGGATAGCGGCAATCGACTTCGCCGTCGACCCAGTCCAGGTCGCACTCATTGCCCGGGAATACCTTGATGAAATGGGCGCGCGGCATGCCGCATTTGTTCACGCACAATTCGATCACGGCTTTTTCGATATGCCGCACTTCATCCATCTGGCCGCGCAGGGTGTCGCACAGCTTTTCCACCACCTTGGCGGTGAAGCGGATGCCCAGCAATTCCTGGGAAATGGCTTCCTGGGCCTTGATATACGCCTTCGAGTTATAGCCTTCCGGGGCCTTGCGCATCTTGTCGAACTGGCTGGAAATGGCGGCGAATTTTTCCAGCGCATTCTTTTTCAGTTGCGCCAGTTGTTCGCTGGAAAAGCCGGCCGCGCCGCCATTGGCGTCGCCGTCTTCCTCTTCGACTTCTTCTTCCTCTTCCTCGTCGTCGCCGGGCGCGGCCGGCGCGTGGGCGGCCGGCGCCGGCGCCGTGCTGGCCTCGTTCATGTCGACGAAACCATCGACGACTTCATCGACCTTGATCTCATCCTTGGCGATCTTTTGCGACAGCGCGACGATCTCGGCGATCGTCGTCGGGCAGGCCGAGATGGCTTGTATCATGTCTTTCAAGCCGCCCTCGATGCGCTTGGCGATCTCGATCTCGCCTTCGCGCGTGAGCAGGGCCACGGCGCCCATTTCGCGCATATACATGCGCACCGGGTCGGTGGTGCGGCCAAAGTCCGAATCGACCGTCGACAGCGCCGTGGCGGCGGCCGCCTCGACTTCGTCGTCGCTGGTGACGGTGGCCACGTTGTCGGTCAACAACAGGCTTTCCGCGTCGGGGGCCCGCTCGTAGACGGCGATGCCCATGTCGTTGAAGGTGGCGATGATGCCTTCGATCGCTTCCGGATCGATGATATTTTCCGGCAATTGGTCATTGATCTCGGCATAGGTCAAGAAGCCGCGCTCCTTGCCCATATTGATCAAACCCTTGATTTGCTGGCGGCGACGCTCCAGGTCGGCCGCCGTCGCTTCCGCGTCGCTGCCGTGGGCGCCCGCCGCGGCGCCCTTGGCCTTGCGGTCGCGCGCCTTGGATACGGCCTTCAACTCGGCCCGCTCGACCGCGTTGAGTGCCGCCACTTCATCGTTTTCCGGCGTGAATTCGCTCGGCTTGCGGCCGCGCCGGCCCGGCACCTTGACCGTCGGCAAGAAATAGCTGGACGTGTCGATGGCCGCCAGCGTGTCGGCGTCGGTGGTCTGGCTGACGGCCGGGCCGGCGGTGACGATCACCACGGGCGCCGGTTCGGCCTTGGCGCGCACCACCTTGGAACGGGCCGCCACCACCACCTTGGCCGTGGCCGCGCTCTCGCTGGCCTTGCGCAGGGCCGGTTTGGCGGCGCCCGCCACCAGGGCTGGCGCGGCGGCTTCGGGCGCCTCTTGCGGCACCGGCGACACAGTCTCGGCCGCGACCGGCGCAACGGAGGCCTCGGGCGCGATCAGGCGCGAACGCGATTTTTTGACCACCGTGACGACCATGTTGGGCGCCGCGGAATTATCCACTTGCGTATTGTCGACGAAATAAGATAGAGTTGTTTTTGGCACCGCCAGTTGCGCCGAAGCGGGGCGAGTCGCCTTGACTGACAAGGTTAATGTTTTTGGCGTGTTTTTCATTAAATATCTCTCTATGCGAGACTAGGTGGCGTCGGCGCGAAGTGAATGATCCCACCCAAGCCTGCGAATCGGACTCGATGGAGCGTGTTATTGCGGCCGCCAATCAAGGGCGGCGTGGTCTATCCGCCTGAATGCCGTAGCCCGGCGCCGCACTTGAAGAGCGGGCGCGCCCGCGCTGGTGGTAATATAGGCACGATAGACATTGACATTGCGGAATGAAAAAAAGCCCGCTACCAAAACGGGCTTGAATCTATTATTCAGTGAAAAGAGAGCGGGATTATGCCCCACGGCCCGTTATTTGGATAATTGATAGTTCACATATCAGATATCAAATAATCCAATAGAGTCGGCATGACAACATCCGCTGCAAGCTCTTGCACACTTGAGCTGGCGCAAACCAGAAACCAGCGCAAGCGGACATTATACACATTTCCAGGCAACCGCACTACAAAGACTGCATAGGTGAAATGATATTGTTGCAATAAAAGACAATGCACTCACCCCTCTCGCGTGCTATGCTCCCGTTTCCAGCCTAACCAATGAAGTCGATGAACACGCCTAGTCTTGCCCCTCAAGCAGCCGCCACGCCCGTCCCGGCCGCCACTACCGCCCCCGCGACCACCCTGACCGCGCGCGCCTTGCTCAAACAATTCCAAGATCAGTTCCCGCCTTTCCGCGACTGCCTGCCCCTGTCGATCGGTATCGACAAGCAAATTTTGGCCCGCCTGCCCGAACTTGATCGCAAGCTGATGCGCACCGCCCTGGGCATCCACACGGGTTCCCTGCGCTATTTGCGCGTGATGGAAAAAGCCAAGCTCAGGTATGACCTGGACGGCACCGCCGGCGCCGAAGTGACCCAGGTGCACCGCGACCACGCCAGCCTCGTGTTGCAGCAACGCTTCAAGAAGGAAGCCGAGCGCAAGAAGGCCGAACGGGACGCCGCCGCCGAAGAAGAAGCAAACAAGGTCCGGGCCGACAAGCTGAACCAACTGACCGCGAAATTTTCGCGCAAGGGCTGATCCGGCCCCATGTGTACGGAAATGAGTACGGAAACAAGCGCGGAAACAAGCGTGGAAATAAGC
>DMYQ01000285.1:19955-30212 GCA_003482555.1 Janthinobacterium sp.
AAGCGTGGAAATAAGCACGGAAACAGGGGGAACCGCGGCGCCGCTGCCGCCCTACCTGGGCATTGCGCTGGCCGACGTGCGCCTGGTACAGACGGGCGCCGAGGCGGCCCTGGCCCTGGCGGCGCTGCTGGCCAGCGACGCCATCGGTTTTGACACGGAATCGAAGCCCACCTTCCTCAAGGGCGAGACGTCGACCGGGCCGCACCTGATCCAGCTCGCCACCGACGACACCGCCTATCTGTTCCAGATCGGCGCCAGCCCCGCGCTGGAAGTATTGAAGGCCATCCTCGAATCGACCACCACCCTGAAGGTGGGCTTCGGCTTGAGCGACGACGTCAAGCGCTTGCGCAATAAACTCGGCATCGCCCCGGCCCACGTGCTGGACTTGTCGGTCGCCCTGCGCGGCGGCCAGCGCAACGATCTGGGCGCGAAGAGCGCGGTGGCGAAGTTCTTCGGCTTGCGCCTGCAAAAATCGAAAAAGATTTCCACCACCAACTGGTCGAGCGCGCGCCTGAGCGAGCGCCAGATCCTGTACGCGGCCGACGACGCGCAAGTGGCCCTGCGCGTCTACCGGCGCTGGATCGCCGAGGGCGGCAAGGTGGCGCCGGCCAAGCCGGCGCGCGCCCTCAAGGCGCCGACTGCTCCCTGATCAGACGGCCCAGGGTGGCGATGGCCGCCTCGTGCGCCGCGCTCCAGGGGTGGCCGTAATTGAGCCGTATGCAATTGCCGAAGCCCCGGTTGGCGGAAAAGATCGGCCCCGGCGCGATGCTGATCCCCTCGCCCAGCGCGCGGCGGTGCAAGTCGAGCGCACACACCCCGGACGCCAGTTCCACCCACAGAAAATAGCCGCCGCGCGGGCGCGTCACGCGCGTGCCGGCGGGGAAATGCGCGGCCAGGGCGGCCAGCATCGCGCCCTGCCGCGCCTCCAAGGTGAGGCGCAACTGGCGCAGATGCCGCTCGTAGCCGCCGCGCCCCAGGTACTCGGCCAGCGCCAGTTGCGAGGGCAGCGCCGCCGTCAGGCTGGTGCTCAGCTTGAGGCGCTCGACGGCGCGCGCAAAGCGGCCCGGCGCCGCCCAGCCGACCCGGAAGCCGGGCGCCAGGCATTTCGAAAACGAGCCGCAGTGCAACACCAAGCCTTTCTCGTCGTAGCGTTTGCTGAGCGCCGGGCGCGCGCCGAAATACAATTCCCCGTACACGTCATCCTCGATCAGCGGCACCTCATGCTCGGCCAGCAGGGCCACCAGGGCGCGCTTCTTTTCCGGCGCCATCAGGCTGCCGAGCGGATTTTGAAAACTGCTCATCAGCCAGCAGGCGGCCGGGCGTTGCCGCGCCAGCGCCTCGGCCAGCGCGCCCAGGTCGATGCCGTCGCGCGCGCCGGTGGCGATTTCGCGCGCCTTCAGGCCCAGCCGTTCGAGCGCCTGCAAGCCG
This sequence comes from Janthinobacterium sp., assembly GCA_003482555.1. GTDB lineage: Bacteria > Pseudomonadota > Gammaproteobacteria > Burkholderiales > Burkholderiaceae_D > Janthinobacterium. The sequence continues at coordinate 21,384 of DMYQ01000285.1, forward strand.
GCGTAAAAGCTGGGCGACTCGATGAATACCGTGTCGCCCGGCCGCGCCACGGCTTGCAGGCACAGGTTCAGGGCTTCCAGCGCGCCATTCGTGACCACGATTTCGTCGCCGCCGACGGCGACGCCGTCGAGCTGGTAGCGCAGGGCGATCTGGCGGCGCAAGTCGGCATTCCCCTGCGGCAGATCGAGCACCGTGCTCCAGGGGTCGAGGCGGCGCATGCTGGCCGCCATCGCCCGTCCCAGCTTATCGAGGGGAAAAAGCAGCGGGCTGGGAAAGGCCGAGCCGAACGGCACCAACTGGCGCGCGCCGGCCGCGCCCAGCACCTCGAACACCAGGGCGCTGACGTCGACCGCGCTGGCCGCGGCCGGCGGGCGCGAAGCGTCCGGCTCGGGTCCGGCCGGGCCGGGGCGCGGCGCCACGTAATAACCGGACCGGGCGCGCACCACGATCAAGCCGCGCGCCTCCAGCAAGCCATAGGCCTGGAATACCGTGCCCGGGCTGACCCCGCAACGGGCGCGCTGCTGGCGCACCGAGGCCACGCGCTCGCCCGGCAGCAGCAAGCCGGCTTCGATCAGCGCGCCGATCTCGGCCGCCAGTTCTTCATAACGTTTCACCCGCACTCCCTCCCGAGCGGCCAACTGAGCCATAGTTTTATCGTACTTCTGAGCCTGTTCTTCTTTGGCCCGGCAGTATATCCTTGTGCCCGCGGCCTGTTACGGCGGCGCCCAATTTTATAGGCGGATTTTTTCATGTCAATGTTTTCCACCCCCCCAAGCGGGCCCGCCCTGCTCCTGTTTGCCCTGAGCCTGCCCCTGACCTTGGCCGGGGCGGCGCGCGCAGCCCCCGCCGCTCCGGCCGTGCCGCCCGATACGCTGGAGCAGCGCATCCTGGCCTGCACCGCCTGCCACTCCGGCAAGGAGCGCGCGGACGTTTTCTTCCCACGCATCGCGGGCAAGCCGGCCGGCTATCTGTACAACCAGTTGCGCAATTTCCGCGACGGCCGCCGCCAATACCCGATGATGACGTATATGGTCGAGCATTTGCCGGACGCCTATCTGCGCGAAATCGCCCAGTATTTTTCCCAACAGCATCCGGCGCCGCCGCCGGCCCAGGCCAGCGCCGCCCCCGCCTCCGTGCTGGCGCGCGGACGCGCCCTGGTCACGATGGGCGACCCGACCCGGAAGGTGCCGGCCTGCGTCGCCTGCCACGGCGAACAGTTGACCGGCGCCGCGCCCGCCGTCCCCGGCTTGCTGGGCTTGCCGCGCGATTACATCAACGCCCAGTTCGGCGCCTGGAAGAACCGCGTGCGCCGCGCCGCCGCCCCCGACTGCATGGCCGTCATCGCCGAGCGCCTGTCCGACGCCGACGTGGCCGCCGTCTCCGGCTGGCTCGGCACGCAAGTGGCGCCGCCCGACGCCAGGCCGGCCGCCACCATCACCCTGCCCTTGCCGCTACCCTGCGGCAGCGTGCCCTCATCGCTGGCCCACCCATGAAAAAAACTTCCCTCATCGTCGTTGGCGCGGCGCTGGCACTGTTGGCCGGTGCCGCCAGGCTGCTGCTGTGGCCAGGCGACGACCTCGGGCCGCCGGCCACCGCCACCACGCTGACGCCGGCCGCCACCGTGGCGCGCGGCGCCTACCTGGCCAAGGCTGGCGACTGCATGGCTTGCCATACGGCACGCGGCGGCGCCGAATACGCGGGCGGGCGCGCCCTGCAAACCCCGTTTGGCAGCGTGCTGTCGCCGAATCTGACCTCGGATCGCGCCACCGGCATCGGCGCCTGGAGCGCCGCCGATTTCTGGGGCGCCCTGCACAACGGCAAGTCGCGCGATGGCCGCCTGCTGTATCCGGCTTTTCCGTACACCAATTACACCAAGGTCAGACGCGAAGATTCCGACGCCCTGTACGCTTTTTTCCAGACCGTGCCGGCGGTGCGACTAGCCAATCAGCCGCACCGCCTGCGCTTTCCCTACGATCAGCAAATCGCGCTGGCGGCCTGGCGCGCGCTCTACTTCAAGCCGGCCGTGTATAGCGAGCGGGCCGGCCAGAGCGTGGAATGGAACCGCGGCGCCTATCTGGCCCAGGGGCTGGGCCATTGCAGCGCCTGCCACAGCGGCCGCAACCCGCTCGGCGCCGCCGACGACAGCCTCTCCGGCGGCCTGATTCCCATCCTGGGCTGGTACGCGCCATCCCTGACCTCGGACGCGGAAGCCGGCCTGGGCAATTGGGACAACGCCCACATCGTGGCCCTGCTGAAGACGGGCGTGTCGCCCCGCGCCAGCGTCTTCGGGCCGATGGCCGAAGTGGTGCAAGCCAGCCTGCAGCATCTGGAAACGGCCGACGTGAACGCCATGGCGGTGTACCTGAAAACCTTGCCGGGAACGCCGCAAGCGACACCAAAGGAGCCATCCACCGCCACGCCCGAGGCGAAGGCGGTGCTGGCGGCCGGCGCCAAGCTGTATGAAACCCATTGCGCCGACTGTCACCACGCCGACGGCGCTGGCGCCGCCCCGGCCTACCCAGCGCTGGCCGGCAACCGCGCCCTGACCACGGAAGAAGCCGTCAATCCCATCCGCATCGTGCTCAATGGCGGCTTCGCGCCCGGCACCGCCGGCAATCCGCGCCCGTACGGCATGCCAGCCTTCGGCCCGCTGCTCGACGACGCCGAAGTGGCGGCCGTGGTCACCTATCTGCGCGCTTCCTGGGGCAACAAGGCGGCCCCCGTGTCGGCCTTCGACGTCAACCGCTACCGCAGCGTGCCGCTCGACTAGTGTTGCCGCCGTGCCCGTGCTTGAAAATCCGCAATGTGGGGATAGAATGATTGCTGTAGCACGGGGGCCGGCGGCAGCGCCGGCATCGATCGTTTTCCGTATCCGACATCATGCCCACTTTGCGCGCCACCCTCCTGTGCGCCGCCCTGGCAGCCGTCTTCGGCGCGGCTGGCGCGGCGCCAAAGACGGCCTTCGAGGCCAGTTGCGTCGCCAGGCTAAGCCCCGCATTGACGATACAGGCGATCGAGTCCGGCTATCAGGTCGACAATACCGTGTCTTCGCGCGTCTTGCACAATCGGGGCGCGCACGGCCATGCCAGCGACCTGATGCTGGGAATGACGGCGGTGACGTCGCGGGTCGAGGTGGGCGTCGCGGGCAGTACCCTGCAAGATCCATCCAGCGGCCGGGAATGCCTGGCGCCCCGCATCGACATCGAATTGCGCTACCTGCCCTTGCAAGTGTTTGTGGCGCGCGAATTTTCACCCTTCGGCTGCCCTTACCGCGCCGTGCTCGAACACGAAATGCGACATGTGCGGCTGTATCTGGAACACTTGCCCGCGGTCGCGGCGCTGCTGCGCGCGGAACTGGAACGGCGCTATCGGGGCGCGCCGCTGTACGCGGCTTCCGGCCAGGGTTTGACCTTGCTGCAGGAACAGGTGGACGACTGGCTGTGGCCGATGATCAAGACTGAAATGCACAGAGTGGAACTGTTCCAGGCCGCCCTCGACACGGAAGACGAAGCCTTTCACCTCAGCGGCGCCTGCGGCGGGGAGTTGGCCGACAACTTGAAGGCCCGTTATTAATCCCTCAGCGGAACTTGCCGCGGGCTCCGGTCAGCAGATTCATGGCGTAGCGCACGCCGTTTTCGTTCAATATCACTTCGTCGGGCGGCTCTTCGCCGGCCAGCGCGCCTGAAATGACGGGCAAGCCTTCGCCCTTGCGCATCAGGGGATCGCAGCGCTCGTAGACGTTGACGCAGCCGGTGCCAGCCATCAGCGCTTGCACGATGGCCACTTTCCAGGCGTCGACGCCGCCCGCCTGGAACTGGCAGATCAGATAGCCCTTGGTGCCGCCAAACAGGTCGACCAGCAAACCGGGCAATCCGTCCTCTTCCCCTTTGACCAGGCTGAGCAGCTGATTCGCGCCCGCCTTCGCCAGGCCGAGTCCGCGTTTTTCCAGCGCCGCCTTGACGCGCCGCTTGATCAGCGCATGGTCGACCGGCTCGCTTTCGTCGAAGGTCCAGACCCTGGCCCGTATCTGCGAATGCGAGTTGTAGGCGGCCCGGGCGAGGAATTTTTTCGCCGACGACTGCACGATCGCGGTCGAACCGGGCTTCATTTTTTCTTGCGGCTTGCCGTCGACCTTGTCGATCGCGGACGCGTAAATCCAGGGCTCGCCGTCCAGCAAGCTTTTTTCCTTGCCCTGTTTGATGGTGATGATCAGCATGTAATTCCAGTGGTATGGACCGGCCGCGGCCAGTCATTGAGACGAGATGGCGCCGGCAAGCCGCGCGCCTGGCATGTAAGCCAAGACTGGCATGATACCTCATGCCGTCCGCTCCCACGGATGCGCGTTTCGGCTGACCGTGGACGCGGTCTGTCGCACGGGGCCGGCAAGCGGCGCGACGACGCGCGAGGATGGTGTATATGGTGGAAATCCTGATATTTCAACCATATGGGCGCGGCGCCGCGGGTGCTGGCCGGACACGGAGAATCACCATGATATTTGCACCATCCCATGCGGGCGCCCGGAGGCGCCTGGCTCTGGCCGGCGGCGCGCTCGGTCTGGCGCTGGCCCGCGCGGCCAGCGCGGCCAGCTTTGAGGCGCCGCGCGGCAACGGCACCGCGCACAGGCAGACCCGCGCCGTGGACCACTTCGACGCGCTCACGCTGGCCTTGCCCGGCACGCTGGAACTGCGTCTGGGCGACACGGAAAGCGTCAGCGTGGAAACGGACGACAATTTGCAAGGCTTGATCGACATCAAAGTCGAGGACGGCACTTTGAAGATCGGCTCCGCCAAACGGGGTCTCAGCTTCGCGCCGGGCGCGCTGAAATTCGTGGTGCGGGCGAAAAGCGTAGAGCGGCTCAGCGTGGACGGCTCCGGCGCCATCGACGCGCCCGCCCTGCGCGCGCCCGCGCTGCGCTTCAACATCGGCGGCTCGGGCAGCATCACGGTGGGAAAGCTGGCGAGCGAAGCGGTCTCGGTGGCCATTGGCGGCAGTGGCAGCTTCAAGGCGGGCGGCGCCACCGACCGCCTCGACGTCAGCATCGGCGGTTCGGGCCAGGCGCAAGCGGGTGGCCTCGCCGCCAAGCGGGTCAACGTGAGCATGGGCGGCTCCGGCCAAGCCGTGGTCTGGGCCAGGCAGGCGCTCAACGTCAGCATCGCCGGGTCGGGCGATGTCGGCTATTACGGCGACCCGCAATTGAGCCGCGGCGTGGCCGGTTCGGGCCGGATCAAACGCCTGGGCGCGGCGCCCGATTGAAGCGGCGGCGGCGGGATGCCTGCCCGGACGCCGGCCCGCACGCCGGCGGGAAAGTGGCGTCCGGGAAGCCCGTGAAGCAGGGTCAGCCAGGCGCTGGAAAACCGCGCCGCCCGGCGCCGGCGGCGCGCGCTCTCAGTGCCGCGGCGGCGCCGGGCTGACGGGATTGGCGTAGGTGAGCGCCTTCACCGGCACCGCCAGTTGTATCGTTTCGCGGCGCTTGTCCTTATACTCGACCAGCAAGGTGAGGGGCACGGTCTCGCCCTCCTTCAACTGGCGCTTCAAGTCCATCAGCATGATGTGATAGCCGCCGCCGGCCAGGTCGACGGTCTTGCCGGCCGCCAGGTCGAGGCCGGGCACGGCGTGCATGCGCATCATCTGGCCCGACATTTCCATCTGGTGGATCTCGGTCACGCCGGCCACCTTGGAACGCACTTCGAGCAGGCGGGCGTCGCGCGCGGAGCGCAATTGCATGAAGGCGCCTGTGGCGCTCCCCTGCGGCACGGTGGCGCGTATCCACGGCGCCGTCACGGTGACTTGGGCCAGCGCGCAAGTACTCAGGGCCAAGCCCGTCAAAAATGCAAAGATGTGTTTTTTCATGGTGTACTCAAAAAAGATGGACGCAAGCGCGCCAAAACAGGGACGTGAACAAGCGGCGTTTCAGGCCGGGCTGGCCCGTTCAGACCCGGGTCGGGGGCGCGCGCGGACGGGCCGCCGGCCAAGCCGTGGGCGGCTGTGCCGAGCGGTAAAAGAAAACCGGACGCGGCAAGTGTGCGGCGATGTTCAAAGTGACGGCGGCGGCCGGTGGCGCCAGGGCGAAGCTGCCGGCGTGCGGCGTGCAATAGGCGCAGTGCCGTTCCATTTTGGCGTCGCCGGCGGGCGTCCGCTTGCCGGCGGCCACCGGCACGGCGCGGCAGATTTCCCCGGCCAGGGGCGCGCCGCGCCAGGCGTCGGCCGCGTGCGTGACGGCCGGACCCAGCGCATTGAGCAAGATCGCGCAACAGGCGATCCAGATATGCAGCCGCCTTAACATTGCATTTTTCATCATGCGCGAATGATAACGTAGAAGCGAGCGCGAAAACGCGATTTAGCGTGGCAACTCAGCATGGCAACTTGGCGGGGCAACTTAGCGGGGCGCCTTGACGGTGTCGCGCCCGATCTCCACCGTGGTGGCGCCGTCGGTGAGCCAGATCTGGCCATCCTGGATGGTGCACTGGAATTGCATATTGCGCTGGGCCAGCTTGGACATGTCCATCGCGGCTTCCGATGGCAGGTTAATCACGGTCAAGTTCTTGGCCCGCTCCAGTTTGCCGGCGATCTGCTTCCACCAGATATGGCTGGTGGCGCCGTAACTGTAGACGATGACTTGTTCGGAACGGCCGCAGGCTTTCAGGATGCGTTTCTCGTCCGGCTGGCCGACTTCGATCCACAGCTGGATGGCGCCCGTCAAATCCTTCAGCCACAGGTCCGGTTCCTCGGTGTCGAACAAGCCCTTGGTGAAGGTCAGCGCCGCGTCGGCGTGGATGGCGAACGCCAGCAGGCGCACCATCATGCGCTCGTCCGTCTCGGAGGGATGGCGTGCCAGGGTCAGCGCATGGTCATGATAATAGTTCCGGTCCATGTCGGCGATCTGGAGATCGGCTTTGAAAATCGTTGCTTTGAGGGCCATCTGTTTGCGTATATCTAAAAAGGTCTATTTGAAGACGACAGTCTTGTCGCCGTTTTGCAAAATGCGGTGTTCGACAAACCATTTGACGGCGCGCGCCAGCACCACGCATTCGACGTCGCGCCCGATCGCGCTCAGGGACTCGGCATCCATCGCGTGGTCGACCCGCTCGACGTCTTGCTCGATGATGGGCCCCTCGTCCAGGTCGCCGGTCACGAAATGGGCGGTGGCGCCGATCAGCTTGACGCCCCGGTGGTGCGCCTGGGCATACGGTTTCGCGCCCTTGAAGCTGGGCAGGAAGGAGTGGTGGATATTGATGGCCCGGCCGCCCAGCGCGGTGCACAATTGCGGCGACAGGATTTGCATGTAGCGCGCCAGCACCACCAGGTCGATCCCGTGCGTGTCCATCAGCTCGATCACCCGCGCCTCTTGCGCCAGCTTGGCCGCGGCCGGCGCGCCGGCCGCCAGCGGCAAGTGGTGGAAGGGGATGTTGTAGCTGGCCGCCAACTGGTAAAAATCCATGTGATTGGAAACGATGGCGGGTATTTCGACCGGCAACAGGCCGCTCTTGTAGCGGAACAGCAAATCGTTGAGGCAGTGGCCGATTTTCGATACCATCAGCATCACGCGCGGCTTGTAGCGGGCGTCGTGCAACTGGGCCTTGAATTGCATGGCCTGGGCCAGCACGGCGAAATCGGCGCGCAATTCGGCGTCGCCCAGGCCGCCGTCTTCGAGGGCGAAATGGACGCGCATGAAGAACAGGCGCGACTCCGGATCGCCGAACTGGGCCGAATCGATGATGTTGCAGCCGTGCTCGGCCAAAAAGCCGGACACGCGGTGCACGATGCCGCGCTGGTCAAGGCAGGACAGGGTCAGGATATATTCGGGATGCGTCATGGCGGCGGCAACGGAGGGCGAAGAGGTCGGTATTGTCGCACGCCTGAGCATGAAAACGCATCTTTTCAAAAATAGCACGGTCGTTCAATTTACGTTATAGTGAGTCACAAACTCCCTTGAATAGGAAATAAAATGACTTCTTTAGAAAATTTGCAATTCCGCCTGGCCGCGCGTCCGCTCGGCATGGCCAAGGCCAGCGACTGGCAACAAACGCGGGAGCCGGTGCCAGCCATCGGCCCCGGCCAGATCCTGGTGAAGACCCTGTACCTGTCGCTCGATCCGGCCATGCGCGGCTGGATGAACGAAGGCAAATCGTATATCCGTCCGGTGGCGATCGGCGAAGTCATGCGCGCCGGCGGCATCGGCGTCGTGATCGCCTCGCAAGCGCCGGCCTTCGCCGTCGGCGAGTATGTGTCCGGCTCCCTCGGCGTGCAGCAATACTGGGCCGGCGCGGCCGACGACAGGAGCGCCGCCTTCATTAAGGTCGACCCGGCCCTGGCGCCGTTGCCGACCTATCTGAACGTGCTCGGCATGCCGGGCTTGACCGCTTATTTCGGCTTGCTCGAAGTGGGCCAGCCGAAGGCCGGCGAGACGGTGCTCGTGTCGGGCGCCGCCGGCGCCGTCGGCATGACGGTCGGCCAAGTCGCCAAGCAACTCGGCTGTCGCGTCGTCGGCATCGCCGGCGGCAAGGAAAAATGCGATTTCGTCGTCAATGAACTGGGCTTCGACGCTTGCATCGACTACAAGAATGGCGCCGTCAAGGATGGTTTGAAAGAACATTGCCCGCAAGGCGTGGACGTGTATTTCGATAATGTGGGCGGCGACATCCTGGATACCGTGCTCACCCGCATCAACTTGAAGGCGCGCATCGTCATCTGCGGCGCCATCTCGCAATACAACAATACGACCCCGGTCAAGGGCCCGGCCAACTATCTGTCGCTGCTGGTGAACCGCGCGCGCATGGAAGGCATCGTCGTCTTCGACTACGCCCCCCGTTACCACCTGGGCGTGGCGGC
>DMYQ01000108.1 GCA_003482555.1 Janthinobacterium sp.
GAAATTGCCGCCTGCTCGACAAAGGCGGTCGGCGCCGTGAAGACGCGCGATTCCTGTGGTCCCTGTTGTTCCGTGCCCTGCCCTTGTTTCTCTGTACCGGCCATGCTTGTCTCCAATGTAGTGATCGTTTGCCAAGAACATAGTCTTCGTCGCTTACTATGGCCTTACATGCCCTGTTCTTTCCGCTATCGCCGGAACAAAGGCGCGGCGACCAGGGCCAGTTTTTACCTCAAGCTGTCTACTTATACAATTTTACCAATATTTCTCGCTTGTATTGCGCTCCCCTATTGCGCTCCCCTATTGCGCTCCCCTATTGCGCCCCCCTATTGCGCCCCCTTATTGTGCTCATGCGCGAAGCCTTGCTCATCATCGCCGAAAAATGCGGGATGGCCCCTCATATTTACCGGCGATTGTGGCAAATCAAGGCCGGTCGCCGCGCTGCCGCCCACACGCAGGTGTTTGCAGCACGTGTAAAATGTCGGCATATCAATTTGCCGCGGCCCAGGAGAATGCAACGATGACAGCCCCGCAACAAACCAGGCCGCCGGCCAAGTTACGCCCCCTGCCCGCCTTCATTTTCATGACGCGCTGGCTGCAATTGCCCCTGTATCTGGGACTGATACTCGCGCAGTGCGTCTACGTCTTTCATTTCTGGGTCGAACTCAAGGATTTGATCGGCGCCGTCATGGGCAACGAGACGGCACTGGAACACATCTTCACGGCCGTCGCCGTGCCGGGCGCCGAGTTGCCGACCAAGCTCAACGAGTCGACCATCATGCTGGTGGTGCTGGGCTTGATCGACGTGGTGATGATTTCCAACCTCTTGATCATGGTCATCATCGGAGGCTATGAAACCTTCGTCTCGCGCATGTACCTGGACGGTCATCCGGATCAGCCGGAATGGCTCTCGCACGTGAACGCCTCCGTGCTGAAAACCAAGCTGGCCATGGCCATCATCGGCATTTCTTCGATCCACCTGCTGAAGACCTTCATCAACGCCCACGCCTACGACGTCAAGACCCTGGTGGCGCAAACCGTCATCCACCTGGTCTTCCTGCTGTCCGCGCTGGCCATCGCGTATACCGACCGCATCATGGTTGGCACCCAAAACGAATCCAAGCAACATTAATCGAGAGAACAGCATGACCATCATTAAGCAAGAAGATCTGATCGAATCCGTCGCCGCGGCCCTGCAATACATCAGTTATTACCATCCGGCCGACTACATCGCCCACCTGGCGCGCGCCTACGACGCCGAGCAAAGCCCGGCCGCGAAGGATGCGATCGCACAAATCCTGACCAATTCGCGCATGTGCGCCGAAGGCAAGCGGCCGATCTGCCAGGACACCGGCATCGTCAACGTTTTCCTGAAAATCGGCATGGGCGTGCGCTTCGAAGGTTTCACGGGCACGGTCACCGACGCCGTCAACGAAGGCGTGCGGCGGGCCTACAATTTCGACGATAACAAGTTGCGCGCCTCGATCGTGGCCGACCCGCATTTCGAGCGCAAGAACACCAAGGACAATACGCCGGCCGTGGTCCACATGGAACTGGTCGAAGGCAACACGGTTGACGTCAAGGTGGCGGCAAAGGGTGGCGGTTCGGAAAACAAATCCAAGTTCGTCATGCTCAATCCTTCCGATTCCCTGGTCGACTGGGTCATGAAGACCGTGCCGACGATGGGCGCCGGCTGGTGCCCGCCGGGCATGCTGGGCATCGGTATCGGCGGCACCGCCGAAAAAGCCATGCTGATGGCCAAGGAAGTGTTGATGGACGACATAGACATGTTCGACTTGAAACAGCGCGGCCCGCAAAACAAGACGGAAGAGTTGCGCATCGAACTGTGCGACAAGATCAACGCGCTCGGCATAGGCGCGCAGGGCCTGGGCGGCTTGACGACCGTGCTCGACGTCAAGATCATGATGTACCCGACGCACGCCGCCTCCAAGCCGGTGGCGATGATCCCGAACTGCGCCGCCACCCGCCACGCCCATTTTATCCTCGACGGCTCGGGCGCCAGCTATATCGAACCGCCGCTGCTGTCTTCGTGGCCGGACGTGCACTGGACGGCCGACACTGAAAAATCGCAGCGCGTCAACCTGGACACGCTGACCAAGGCGGAAGTGGCGGCATGGAAACCGGGTCAGACCCTGCTGCTGAACGGCAAAATGCTGACCGGCCGCGACGCCGCGCACAAGCGCATCCAGGACATGCTGGCCAAAGGTGAGACGCTGCCGGTCGACTTCACCAACCGCGTCATCTACTACGTGGGCCCGGTCGATCCCGTGCGCGACGAAGCCGTCGGCCCGGCCGGCCCCACCACCGCCACGCGCATGGATGGCTTCACCGACATGATGCTCGAGCAAACCGGCTTGATCGCGATGATCGGCAAGGCCGAACGGGGACCGGCGGCGATCGATTCGATCAAGCGCCACCAGTCGGCTTACCTGATGGCCGTCGGCGGCGCCGCCTACCTGGTGTCGAAAGCCATCAAGTCGGCCAAGGTGCTGGGCTTCCACGACCTCGGCATGGAAGCGATCTATGAATTCGACGTCGTCGACATGCCGGTCACGGTGGCGGTCGACTCCACCGGCACTTCGGTGCACACCACCGGTCCGAAGGAATGGGCCGCCAAGATCGAGGCGCTCAGCAGCGTCGGCAAGATCCCGGTGAGCGTCGCCTAAGCAAGTCAAGCACCCATGTCAGCCGCGCCGCCCGGCGCGGCGCTTCACGCAAAGAGCACCATGACAACTATCCCGTCCTTCCCCGCCCCGGCGGATGCGCCCATCGGCGTGTTTGATTCCGGCGTGGGCGGCTTGTCGGTATTGCGCCACATCCGCGCGCAACTGCCGCAAGAAGCATTGATCTATTTTGCCGACACCGAGGGCGCGCCCTACGGCGGCAAGTCTGAAGCGGCCGTCACCGGGCGCGCGCTGGCGATCGCCGCCCTCCTGGTCGAACGCGGCGCGAAGGCGCTGGTGGTGGCCTGCAACACGGCCACCGTCGCCGCCATCAAGGCCCTGCGCGCGCGCTACCCGGCCATGCCCGTGGTCGGCGTCGAGCCTGGCCTGAAGCCGGCCACCGTCTTGAGCCGCAACGGCAAGATCGGCGTGCTGGCGACGGAAGGCACGCTGGCCGGTGAAAAATTCCTGCTGCTGCGGGCGCAGATCAGTGCCAGCAGCGGCGCCGAATTCTTGCTGCGAGGCTGCCCCGGTCTGGCCGACCAGATTGAACTGGGCCAGCTTGGCGAGGTGGACGGCGATGCCACCAGCGCCATGCTGGCCCGCTTCATCGTGCCGCTGCTGCAACAGGACATCGATACCCTGGTGCTGGGCTGCACCCATTACGTCTTTGCGCAAGGCGCGATCGAACGCATCATCGGGCAAAATACGACGCGCGAAATCATCCTCATCGATACCGGCGAGGCGGTGGCGCGGCAATTGGCGCGCCTGCTCGATGGCGCCGGCTTGCTGCGCGCCGGCGGTGAGGCGCCCAGCCTGCTTGGTTGCACCAGTTCGGCGCCAGCGGCGGCCCTGTCGGACGCGTTTTCCAGCCTGCTCGGCCTGCGTCCACCCGTCGAACAGGTGAGCATTTTGTCTAAAATTCAAATTTCCTCATAAATCGCGCATTTAGATTTGCCAGGGGGCGCGGAAGTTTGTATAATTCGGCACCTGTCCAGGAAACACCGAGACAAGTGGTAGTTCAGTGGTGGCTGTAGCTCAGTTGGTAGAGTCCAGGATTGTGATTCCTGTTGTCGTGGGTTCGAGCCCCATCAGTCACCCCACAGAATTTGTAGCAAGATCAAAGAGTTACACGCTTCGGCTTGTAGCTCTTTTTTTTGGCCACCCATCACACTCCAAGTACTGCTGTGTAAGCCAACGTGATAAATACTGGTGGCCGTGCGAACCTTGCTATCCATCAGGCGACGGCAGCGCGATGCGCACCCAATTTCAAGCCGGCCGCGTCGAACTCGGCCGGCAGGGTTTGACTCGTAACATTCAGGTGGCCAATCTTGCGACAGGCTGGCGCTCATTGGCCCTTTGGCGTGCCTCCCATAAATCGCGCTGCACCTGCAACCCAACCCAGAAACCGGGCAATGTGCCCAGCGCTTCGCTCAGGCGCAAGTCCATGTCGGCACTGACTGCGGCGTGACCATGAAGGATGCGCGAAAGCATAACCCTCGATATTCCCAAATGTTGCGCAAAAGCGGTGACGCTCAGATTCAAGCCTTCCAGCCAGTCCATCAGATTTTCGCCAGGGTGGGCGGGGTCGTGCATGTCCATAATGCCATCCTCAGTGATAATCGAGATAATCGACAAGTTCCACGTCACTACCGTCGAACCGGAAAATTATCCGCCAATTTGCCTGCACCGTTATCGAATAAAATCCGGCTCGGTCTCCAGCCAGCCTGTGCAAGCGCCAACCGGGATTGCCCAAATCTTCCGGGCCGTGCGCCACGTTGAGCGCCGTCAACTGTTGGCGCAGACGCTTAGCGTGTATTGCCTGAACACCCGCCAGACTACCAGTGCGAAAGAAGCCCTCAAGCCCTTTATGGCGAAATGATGTAATCATAGTCTGTTAAGCATAGCTTTACAATGGATGCAATGTCTCAAGTGCGGCGGCCTTCACAACATGCAGGCCCGGCGCAGCCGGCAGCAGCCTGTTCCAGTATCCACGCCTCAATCTTGATGTGCCACATGCGCAGGTCGAGCGGGCGGCGGCGCTAGTGCTTTTCAGCTATCGCGCTCGGCTTGTGCCCCGGCGTCGGCCCCGCAAGCTGTCCATTTGCAGAGGCTGGACTTGAGTGATTGAGTGAGCATTGGATTTCCCTCTTGCATAGTTCGTTCAGACGGTCTTGCCG
>DMYQ01000237.1 GCA_003482555.1 Janthinobacterium sp.
AGCTTCGGCCCGGCCAGATCATCTGCGTCCGGGCTTTTTTTTGCCGCGCGGTGATAAGATGTGCTCTGTGCCGTTGAGCATCATCGCGACGATCATTGCCCAGTTTTTTAGGACCTTGGTGTCAGTCTTTAACGGGACCATGCGTAGCGTCAATCCGGTTAATGTATTGCCGCAGGCAAGCTCGTTGCGGCACGGTTCATTATTCAAATTCTGCCAAAACCAGACCGGCAATTGCGTGGCACGGTATTTCAACTCCTAGCCGGAGAGAGCGCCCGGATTCATTGACAGGCTCAGGGGGCACTCATTTTTTTGCGCCTGGAGGGGCGTATTTATCCATTAAGGCATCCATTTGTTCCACTGTCATTTTGGGCTTGTAGTCGGGGTTATTGACTGCCCGTTTGTCCAGCGGCGCCGGTTTCTGCCCGGCGTGCAGGTCGCACAATTGACTGTCAATATTGCTGCCGTTCATTTGCATCATCCTCATTTGCCCTTCAGCCGTCACTTTTTCTGAAACGATCTTGCCTTTGTATTTTTTGGTTTGCTTCAATGTGCCGTAATATTTGTTCGGGCAATCCATGATCTCCATCGACACCATTTCATCGACCGACCGTCCGTCTTCTTGTTCTGCCGTGTTGTAGACGTAGCGGTAAATGCCGACAATGAAATGTCCTTCGATGAACTCGCGCTTGTCGAGCATCGATTCAGGCGTAGCGCTGAATTTCCCTGCTTTGTTACTGAATTTTTTGCTCATTTGAATTTTTGCATCGCCATCAATCGATGGTCCGACGTCGGCCCACTCCGATGCAAAGGCCGATGCGAGGACGCAGGTCATACCGGTTGTCAGTACGGCCCAATGAAGCGATTTTCTGAAAGTGGCGTGCATCATATTTCTCCCGGGTTTTGTTTGCTTGCATATTTGTCGAGTAAGGCGTCAATGTCGCTCTGGCTCGGTTTTGGTTTGTGGCCCGGCATAGGTTGCGGGACCAATACGTCGGGGCCGAGCGGTATGTCGAGCATGGCGGGGCGACGTTGTTGTGTATTCGGAGGGGGATGCGACAGGGGCGCAGACAATCTCGCTTGGCAGGGTCGGTCTGGCGCGTTTCACATGGACATTTAATTATCCATTTGAAAATTAATTATATCTTATTATTTTCTTTACGACAAGCCAACCTTCCACATCTGTCATTGCACCGACTGCCAACGTCGGAGCGGTGGTGCCGCGTTACCCGTGGGTAGTGAGATCCGATCTGCGGATTCTTGCCGGTCAATCCATACTGCGGGTTTTCCGTCTTGGCAACGGACGTCAGAGACGCGGCCGGCTCTGTCCAGTCCGTCCCGCCCCGACCATCCCATTATTGGAAGTGGCCCATGATTTGCAGCACGCCCAAAGTCAATCCCACCAGGGGCACAATCACGAACTGGACGGCGTAGCGGGCGGTGAAATAAAGGGATGTGGCGTTCATGATGCTCTCCTTGCATGGATGGGGCGCCTGGACGCACGGGACGGTGGGCTGTCCCGATGAACCCAGCTTAACCGTCCACCAAGCTTGAGTCCGTTCGTTGCCGTACCTAGAGGATGGCGGCGAAAAGAACTTGTGTTTTCATTCAATTTACACCAAAATACAAATACGAATCATTCTCAATTAGATTATCATGCCGAAGCAAATCGACAGCGTCACGCCACTTCCCCCGCCCGCGCCACCGCGCCCCCCTGTGCCCCGCCTCGGCAGCGGGGCATTGCTGCAAGGAGGAAGAGAACTGGAAATCACCCATGCCGGGAAGATCTACCGTTTGCGCGTGACGCAGTTAAACAAGCTGATTCTGACCGCCTGAGCCATTCCGGCAAGGCCCACCCCACAGCCAGCCAGCCCCGCGCCAGCCAGCCAAACCATCCACAGGAGCGTTTGATGGCGAACGACCGTATCGACCCTATCCATGTTTCCCAGAACCGGCAGCAACCCGAGCTGATGCTCTCGGCCGTGCTGCACCTGATGTCGCACTACACGGCGCGCGACGGCGGCGGCGGCGCCTGCCTGAAGCTGGCCTCGGTGATCGAGCGCCACCTGAAAGCGCTGGCCGGCCTGCCCGGCCTCAGTCCCGTGCTGCGCGCCACCTGCCAGCAATTGTCGGAACAGTGGGCGCAAGACGTCGAACGGGCTTTGCCGCGTCCGCAAAAGACGTCCTTTTTGAGCCGACTGATGGCGCGCGAGGCCGACCATGCGTGACCAGCATGCCCCCGGCGAAGCGGCCGGTGCGCCGGCCTCGCGCCGGCGCCGCGTCTGGGACTTGTCGCAGGCTTGCCATTGCCCGCTGGTGGGCGTCGGCCTGCCGCTGGCCTGTCTGCGCAAGCTGGTCGGCAAGGCGACCGGCGGCCGCGTCATCGCCGACGATTATGAAGTGCACGTGGGCGCCGTCAGCGAATGCGGCAGCCGCAACCGCCTGTCGGAAGCCCTGCAAAAGGAACTCGAACGGCGCTATGCACCCATCGTCCTGCGTTTCCGGGCCGCCCGGAATGGCGCGCAGGTGGCGCAACTGTGGGCCGACGCCATGGCCAAGGGCGACGTCGCCGGCGCCTTCTGGGCCGGCTTGAGCCATCCCCGCTGCGACGCCGCGCTGGAAGAGCGCATGTGCCGCGACTTGCACATGGTGCAGCACCAGGCCGGCGCCTGCCTGCGCGCCGACATGGACAAATTCGGCCGTCTGATCGACGAAAACGCCAGCCTGGGTCGGGAATTGGCGGAATCGCGGCTGCGCGGCCAAGCCTTGTTGCTGGAAAAAACGACCGAACTGGCCCGCCACGACGCCCTGCTGATGCAGGCGCGCGCCCTGGCCATCGGCAAGGATAGCGCCATCGATGCCTTGCGCGCCGAACTGGCGCAATTGCGGGCCGCCATTCCGGGACTGGCTTCGCGCCAGCGCCTGGCCCAGCGCCTGAGTCAGATGGATGAGCGCGAGCGCGAGTTGCGCATGCAACTGGCCGAATGGAAACAGCCGGCGCCGCGCCCGGCGGCCGCGGCGGCGCTGCCGGTATCGGCGCCGCCGCCTGCAATAACCACGATCCACCTGCTCGAACAAAGCGTGCTGTGCGTGGGCGGACGCAGCGGCAACGTCGCCAGCTATCGCGCCATGATCGAGCGGGTTGGCGCCCAGTTCTCCCACCACGACGGCGGCCTGGAGGACAACGCCAGGATGCTCGACTCCAGCCTGGCGGCGGCCGACCTGGTCATCTGCCAGAGCGCTTGCATCAGCCACGGCGCTTACTGGCGCGTGAAAGAGCACTGCAAACGCACGGGCAAGCGCTGCGTCTTCATCGACAATCCCAGTATTTCCAGCCTGGAGCGCGGTTTACGCGAAGCCGGCGCCGAAACCGCCTGAGCACCGGGCACGGCGCCAGCGCCTGGCCGGACGGCGCGCCGAATGGCCGCTCCCCGGCCCGCTCCCGGCCCCAAGCGGCGCGGGCTCATATTTTATGCAACAAAATGCGCAGGCAAGTGCTATATTCTTGTTGAACGTAAATTACATGCTCATCGGCATAAGCCGGTATTCCTGCGGTGCGGCGGGCTATTTATTGCAGCGTTGAACCCACATGAGCCCTATCGATTCCCGTTCGGCCCGGCCGTTGCGCGGCGCGCGAAGCCAGCCGGTGGCGGCCCGCCTCGCGCGCCCGCGCCCCCTTGCCACATGAAGGCGGTCGCGCTGGCGCGCCTGCTCGCCTCTTGCATCCTGCTGGGTGCCTGCGCCGGCGCCGGCGCGGCCCCCAAAGCGGGCG
>DMYQ01000052.1:0-2522 GCA_003482555.1 Janthinobacterium sp.
CGTTCGCGGGCCGTTCGCCACGCACGGATAGCCGGGGCGGTGCTTTTCGTGGCGCCGGGTGCGGACGCATTTGTTACACTGCGTCCTTTCATTCGCACCAAGGAAACACCATGCATCGCTCCCATTTCCCCGTCATTCCGTTTGCCCGCCATGGCCGCTGAAGGCGCGGCGCCGCCCGGCTTGCGGGCCCGCGCGCTGGAATGCCTGATTGAAGCGGACCCCGAGACCAAGGTGGCCGCCGTGGCGGCGCTGGTCGCGGCCGTGCTGGCGGGCGATTACACGCCCGACGAGGGCGCCGCGCTGGTGCCGGCCGGGACCGTGCCGGGTCGGCCGGTCCGGCCCGAACTGGTGGCGCCGCGCCTGGTGGGACGGCGTTCGATGTTGACGCGGGAAGGGCGCGCGATGCTGGTCCATGCGCTGGCCCACCTGGAATTTAACGCCATCAATCTGGCCCTCGATGCGCTGTGGCGCTTTCCCGGCATGCCGCCCGATTACTACACCGACTGGTTGCGCGTGGCTTCGGAAGAATCCCTGCATTTTTCGTTGCTGGCGGGGCACCTGCGCGTGCTGGGACAGGAATACGGCGACTTCCCCGGCCACGACAGCCTGTGGGAAATGGTCGGCAAGACCTGCGGCGACGCGCTGGCGCGCATGGCGCTGGTGCCGCGCACGCTCGAGGCGCGCGGGCTCGACGCCATCCCGCAACTGCGCGCCAAGCTGGCGCAGGCGGGCGACCCGGAGGCGGCGGCCATCCTCGACACTCTGTTGCGCGACGAAATAGGCCATGTCGAGATCGGCAACCGCTGGTACAACTACCTGTGCCGGCAACGCGGCCTCGATCCGCTCGCGACCTATACGGAAGTGGCCTTGCGCTACGGGGCGCCGATATTGCGCGGCCCCTTCAATATCGAGGCGCGGCGCCAGGCCGGCTTCACCGAACTGGAGTTGCGGGCACTGCCCTGAGGGGCGCGCCGCGCGCCGCGCCAAGACGCCGGGCGCCGGCAAGCGGCAATGCGCTTGAACAATTCACGCCAAAATCTCCAAGATAGGCGCTTGTTAGCGCGCATTACTTCCTCGTCCGCCGTGCCCGAGATTCCATTTATGAAATTGTTTCATGATGTAATAGCGGCAAGAGGACGGGCCGGCCAAGCGCACTATGTCAGCAGGAAAAACTATCACGGCAAGTTCATTTCGATAGTCGATATTCTTTTGCGGTAATTTGGCGGTCGTTTGCGCGACCTGGAGATCTTGATGAAAAAAACAACTTGTGGCGTGGCGCTGGCCATTTCCGCGGCTTTTGTTCCAGCCTTGTCCCATGCGGATATACTCGTTTCCGTCAACCTGGCGCCGCCGGCGTTGCCGGTGTATGCGCAACCGCCGATTCCCGGCAATGGCTACCTTTGGACGCCCGGATTTTGGTCGTGGGACGACTACGATCAGGACTATTACTGGGTGCCGGGAACTTGGGTGCGGGCGCCTTATGTCGGCGCGCTCTGGACGCCCGGCTACTGGGGTTGGCGCGACGGCGGCTATTTCATGCATGACGGCTATTGGGGAACGCGCGTCGGTTATTACGGCGGCATCAATTATGGCTACGGCTATGTCGGCAACGGTTATCAGGGCGGACGTTGGGATAATCGCCAATTCAACTATAATCGCAGCGTGAATAACATCAATAATGTTCACATTACCAATGTATATAATACGACGGTCATCAACAATGTGAACACTACGCGCGTCAGTTATAACGGCGGCAATGGCGGCGTGCGCCAGCAAGAGACCCGGGCGGAAATGGATATGGGGCGCATGCGCCACACCGGCGCCACGCCGCAGCAATTTCAACATCAGCGGGCGGCCAGCGCCAATCCGGATTTACGGGCATCGTTCAATCATGGGGTGCCAGCCATTGCCGCCACCCGTAACGCGGGCAAGTTCGATGCCCGTCACGGCATCACGGCTGGAACCGGGCCGGCGCAAGGGCCGTGGCAGGGCGGCGCGAATCCGCGCTCCTCCCCGGTGGACATGCGGGCGCACCGGCAGGATGGCGCGTCCGCGCCGCGGCCGGCACAGCAGGCCGAGCGGACCGCCCATCCCTTGGCGCCGAACATGCCCCAGGCAAGGCAGCAGGATACTTCATGGCAGCGGCACGAGCGCGGCGAGTCGCCGACGGAACGCCAAGACATGCGTGCGCAGCAGCGGCCGCAAGCGATTCAGCAGGCGCAGCAAATGGCGCCGCGACCGCAGCCCGGGCAGGAGGCGCAGCACATGCAGCCGCGACCTCAGCCTGTGCAGGAGGCGCAGCACATGCAGCCGCGACCTCAACCGATTCAGCAGCAAAAGCGGCAGGAGGCTCCCCATCCCCAGGCGATGGCGCCGGCCGGACCGCGAGCGCAACAGCAACCGCAACAGCGCGAGCATCCGGCCTCGCATGAAGAGCATCATCAGCAGGGTGGACAGCATCAGCAGGCGCATCAACAGTAGCATGCCGACTGAGGGATGGGGGCGCCCGGCGAGGGGCGCCC
>DMYQ01000052.1:2782-5631 GCA_003482555.1 Janthinobacterium sp.
CGAGCGGCGCCCGGCGAGCGGCGAGCGGCATCGGCTCAGCAGCGCCCGGCTCAGTCCAACTGGCGCAGATCTGCCACCGGCGCCTGGCCGAATTGCTCACTGAGCAGGTAGTCGACCAGGCGGCGTGCGCAACTGGCCGCATCGGATAGTCCACCCTCGCGTTTCAATGCGTCGAATCTATCCCTCCCCGGAAACCGCTCCAGTGAGCTGGCCCGCAACTCCGCTTGCATATCCGTATCGATCACGCCCGGCGCCAGGCTGCAAATGCGCAAGCCTGGCGTTTTATCCAGCGCCACGCCGCGCGCGTGCTGGTCGAGGGCCGCCTTGGTGGCGCCATACACGCTCCAGCCGGCCTGGGCGTTGCGCGCCGCGCCGCTGGACACGTGCAGGATGCGGCGTTCAAGGGCGGGGCCGCCGGCCGCCGCCAGCGCGCCGGCCAGCATCAGCGGCGCGGCGATGTTCAGGCCGACGGCGCGGGCAATGGCCGTCCCATCCTGGGTCGCCAGTGGCCCGACGGGCTGGACGGTGCCGGCGTTATTGATCAGCAGTACGGCGCCGCACGAGTCGAGGAAGCGCCCCAGAGTCGCGCCGGCAAGCCAGCCGGCGACGGCCGCGCCGTCCGCCAGATCCAGTGCGCACTCCTCCAGCATGGCGGGAAAGCGGCCGGCCAGGTCGGTGTTGCGGGCACGCGCCAGCCCCAGCACGGGAATGTGGCGCGCCAGCAGCTCGGCGGCGATGGCGGCGCCGAGGCCGCGCGTGTGTCCGGTCAGAATGGCTTTCATCATCGTTGTGTCTCCTTTAAGAGTGTGTCGTCGGCGAAGGCGCCGCGCCGGATCATAGCGCACCCTATCGTTGCGCGTTTCCGTTGCGCGTCACCTCGGCCGCTTCGGCCCGGTTCTTGCGCGTCAGGCGGGCGGGCGCAGGGCATTGCGCTCGGCGTGGCTCAGCACGCGCGGTACGACGACCGCCGCGCCGGCCCCGAAAAACGGCGTCGGCATGTTCTCGCCGCGTAGCCGACCGAGCAGCAGAAAGCGGACAATCTTCAGGATGGTGGCCAGCGAGTTTCCCCGTTTGGCGCCGGCTGGCGTCGGTCCCGTGGCGAAGCGGGCCTGTACCCGGGTCGGCGGACCCAGCATGGCCGCGTCCGCGATGGCAATGCAAGCCCTGTGGATGCTGACGAAGGGCGGGCCGGCGCTGTCCCTGGTGTTCGCCAGCGGCGTGTCGCAGCAGGCCCAATACCATCGGAGCATGCCTTTTTTGCTCAGGCGCAGGCAGCGCAAGTGTTCCAGTCCGGCGCTCAAGCTGAGGCGCGAAGGGGTCGTCACGAACAGCTCGCTTCCGCCGGCGGCGTCGAGGATATCGGGGCGGCCCAGCGCGTGGATGAAGGCGCGGCAATCGTCGCAGTAGCACACCAGGTGCATGCCGGATTTCGGCTCCAGCGTGAGGACGCCCTGTGCCGTCCCGCAGTCGCAGCGCAGGGGAAGGTGGGTCGCGGTGGCGGCATTTTCATCGGACATGGTCGGCTTTCTGTGGAACACATCGGATCGGGCGCGCCCGAAACGCCTGTATCGCGCGCGCGGAAATGGTGGATGCCTGAGTTGCAATTAAAACCATTGATTGAATTATGGAATGGTTTGGCGCGAAGATCAAGCGGCGGCTTGCGGGCCAGTGACTTTGATACGCACCAGAAGGACCGTCGCGCCCTTCCATCTATTCAATTTTTCCAGCTAGATCGTCATTCACGACGCATTTTTAAATGCATATTGCCAATAAATAAATGTCAAATTGGTAATATTCCATATAATTAGAGCGTTTGCCACATTCTAAGTGCAAGATTGATGAAAATTAGAAATCTTTATAAAAATACATATTTTCGAATAATTTTTCTGCTTGCAATGGGCATCGCCTTGTTTGGCGAGCTGATCAACTCCTCCGGGGACGCCAGTGCAATTCGGTTTCATGGACGTTCGTCTCAAGGTGAAAGTCCTTGGGAAACCCAAGGCATCCAGGAAAGATTCGAAATGCTATGGATGGGAAAATTTGACGAATATATCAGTGCGGGGGACAAGACTTGGAAGTCGGCAATATTTAACCGGGCCGGATCCGATGCCGCGTAATCAATCACTCCCCCGACCGATTTGCCTCAATTTATCATTCCACAGTATGATATAATTATTAACTATGTCATTAAAGCCAATCCCATTGACCGACCACGACCTTCGCCAGATGGACGACGAGTGGGTGAGTGCGCTCACTGCTGCGGAGAAGGAGGCATTGCTGGTTCGCGCATTGTTCGAGTTGCGTAAATCACGGGACTGGCTCAATCAATCGCCGCGCAATAGCTCGAAGCCGCCGTCTAGCCGCGCGCCTTGAGAAGCAAGTCCCGCCAACGAGACAGCCGATGAACCGTCGAGCGCGGACGACTTGAGCGAAACGGCCTCGGCGACGGCCGACGCCGACTCGGCCCGGGAAGGCAAGACGGCAACGCCCGGCAAAGCGACGGCGCAAAAGCCGGCCGGCGGCAAAGACGCCGCCAAGAAGAAGGCCGGCAAGCAGCTTGGGGCCCAAGGGTTCGGGCGCACCCAGAAGCTGGCCTTCACCAACGCCGAAGCGCACCATCCGCGCGCCTGCGCCGGTTGCGGCAAATGCCTCGCGCCCGACGGAGCGCTGGCCTACACCGCCTGGGACGACGTCGATAGCGCCGAGAAAGTGGCGGGCCAGGCCGGGCTTTACCAGAAGGTTACGCGTCACACGCTGTATGTCAGCGCCTGCTCATGCGGGCATGTGACGCGCGCCGCGCACAACGTGGCCCCCGACGACCCGTTCTGAGACAAGGTCGCGCTCGGACA
>DMYQ01000052.1:5784-6352 GCA_003482555.1 Janthinobacterium sp.
CCATCGTGTTTCTGGCGCTGCGCATGCGCTTGTCGCGCGCACGCATCCGCGAGTTCTTCATCGAGCTGTTCGACCTGCAACTGAGCACGGGCGCGCTGGACGAAACCATCCGCGAAGCCGGGCGTGCCGTGGCGGCGCTGGAGGACGAAATGGTCGAGGACATCGAGCAGGCCGTGCTGCTGCATGCCGACGAAACCCCGTGGAAGGAGGCCGGCAAGCCGCTCTGGATGTGGGTCTTCGTGGCCGGTTTCACGACCTTGTTTTACATCTGCTCGCGCGGCCTGGAAATTCTGTCGAACGTGCTGACCGACAAGTTCAAGGGCAACCTGATGAGCGATGGCTATCAAGCCTATCGCCATTTGGGTCGGCGCCTGCGCTGCTGGGCGCATTTGATCAGGAAGTGCCAGGGCTTGATCGACTCCACCGATGCCGGAGTGGTGGCCGCCGGCAAGGGCATGCACGAGGCGCTACACACGCTGATGGCGGCGATTTACGCCGCCCGCGCCGCGCCCGGCCAGGAAAATGGCGCGCTGGCGATCAGGCACGCCGCCGACATCGAACGCCTGCG
>DMYQ01000052.1:6457-8488 GCA_003482555.1 Janthinobacterium sp.
CATCCTCTTGGGTCTTCATTGCCAGCGTCATTGCCGCCGCAAGAAAGGGCCTGACCATCCCGTCACTGCCTGCGATTCCTGTCGGGGTGTGAACGGATACGCTTTCATCACGCCCGCCGTAGAGCGAGGCAGCCTGCACTAAGTAATCACGCAAAATTTATTGTAAATTACCGCCGACGTAACGCAATTACTAGTGTAGATCGCCACGTACAACATGCTCAGTTGGGCCTTACCTGGCATATGCCGCTCCTTAATCTACCAGCAATGTACTCGCCCAGTCGATAAATACCTTCACCTTGGTATTGAGTCGCCGGCGAACGGTTTCTGGCTGCATTGCCGACGTCTCGAGCAGGGCCGTTTCCACTGGCCCAAGGACGCCGGCGACCAGCAATCGCTGGCCGTGACGGCGCGTCAATTGCGCTGGCTGATCGATGGCCTGAACTGGCAAAACGCGGTTGCCCACCAGCCGTTCGAGCGGCGCGCCGTGCTCTGAAAAATATATTTCGTCAATAAGCAAATGACGTAAACCCAAAATGGATTTCGTTTTGGTAAAGTCTCGGGCATGCACTTACCCGACCTCCTTTCCGCCATCCCGCCCGAGCTTCGCGATTACATTCGCGATCTCGTGGATCGGGCTGCGGCGTCCGCGACAATTCGTCGCTGCGGCCCGGCACCTCGCCCAGCCAGAAGGGGATGCTGGGCGGGGCGCCGTGGGCGTCCTCGACGCGCACCTTGCCGGTCTCGATGCGCTGGATGCGATAGGAGCTGTTCCCCAACTGGAAAATGTCGCCGGCCAGGCTTTCGACGGCGAAGTCTTCGTGCACCGTGCCGATGTTTTGCCCCTGCGGTTCCAGCAGCACCGCGTAGTCGGCGTTGTCGGGGATGGTGCCGCCGGAGGTGACGGCGGTCAGCCTGCTGCCGGCGCGCCCGCGCAGCGTGGCGGCCACGTTGTCGCGGTGCAGATAGGAGGCGCGCACGCCGTTGCGGCCGGTATGCCCGTCGCTGAGCATGCGCAGCACGGCGTCGTAGCTGGCGCGCGTCAGGCCGGCATACGGTCCGGCGCGCCGCACCAGGTCGAACGGTTCGCCCTCGTCCCATTCGCGGCTGGCCAATTCGGCGACGATTTGCTGCGCCAGCACGTCGAGCGGCGCGCGCGGGATGCGCAGGGTGTCGAGTTCGTCGCGCCGCACGCAGTCGAGCAGGGCCGCGCATTCGATCAAGTCGTCGCGCGAGGTGGGGAACAGGCGGCCCTTGGGCAGGCCGCCGACCTGATGGCCGGAGCGTCCCACGCGCTGCAGCAGGGCCGCGATATTGCGCGGCGAAGCGACCTGGCAGACGAGGTCGACGTCGCCGATGTCGATGCCCAATTCCAGCGAGGCGGTGGCGACCAGCACCCGCAATTCGCCGCGCTTGAGGCGCTGTTCGGCGGCCAGGCGGAATTCCTTGGCCAGGCTGCCATGGTGGGCTGCCACCAGTTCCGGCCCCAGGCGCTCGCTCAGGTGGCGCGCCACGCGCTCGGCCATGCGCCGGGTGTTGACGAATATCAGCGTGGTGCGATGCAAAGCCACCAGTTCGGCCATGCGGTCGTAGACGCGCTCCCACACCTCGTTCGGCATGACGGCGTCGGGCGGCACGGGCGGCAGCTCCAGCTCCAGCGCCAGGTCGCGCGCGCGCGCGTGGCCGACATCGACGATGGCGCAATCGGCGCCGGCGCCGACCAGCAGGCGCGCCACCGCCGCCAGCGGTTTTTGCGTGGCCGACAGGCCGATGCGCACCGGCCGCCGCGGGCAGAGCGCGTCGAGGCGCTCCAGGCTGAGGGCCAGGTGGCTGCCGCGTTTACTGCCCGCCACCGCGTGGATTTCATCGACGATGACGCTGCGCACGGTGGCCAGCATGGCGCGGCCGCTGTCGGAGCCGAGCAGCACGTACAGCGATTCGGGCGTGGTGACGAGGATTGCTTTCCCGTACTTGCGGAAACATGTCGTTCTCTTCTTCCTCGACGTGATGGGCGATCTGCTCGGACAGCACGGT
>DMYQ01000051.1:0-1774 GCA_003482555.1 Janthinobacterium sp.
TCGATCACCATGCGCGGCCACGAAATCATGCACCGCACGCGCGAACTGATCGAAGAACGAGGCTATCCCGTCATCTACGGCGACACCGATTCCACCTTCGTCTGGCTCAGGCACGCGCACACGGAAGAAGAAGCGGGCGCGATCGGGCGCGCCCTGGTCGCGCATATCAACGGCTGGTGGGAAAGCCACCTGAGCGAACAATTCGGCCTGGCCAGCGCCCTCGAACTGCAATTCGAGACGCATTACCGGCGCTTCCTGATGCCGACCATACGGGGCTCCGACCTGGGCAGCAAGAAGCGCTACGCCGGCTTGATCGGCAAGGCGGACGGCGGCGAGGAAATGGTCTACAAGGGTCTGGAAACGGTGCGCAGCGACTGGACTCCGCTGGCCCAGCAATTCCAGCAAGACCTGTACCGGCGCATCTTCAAGGGCGAAGCCTACCGCGAGTATGTGCGCGACTATGCCCGCCGCACGGCCAGCGGCGAATTCGACGCGCTGCTGGTGTACCGCAAGCGCCTGCGCCGGCCCCTGGACGAGTATCAGCGCAACGTGCCGCCGCACGTGCGCGCGGCCCGCGTCGCCGATGAATACAACCGCTTGCAGGGACGCCCCCTGCAATACCAGAACGGCGGCTCGATCCGCTATGTGATGACGACGGCCGGCCCGGAACCGCTGGAAACGCAGCGCTCGCCCATCGATTACGAGCATTATCTGACGCGCCAGTTGCAACCGGTGGCGGACGCCATCCTGCCCTTCCTGCGCGACGACTTCGCCACGCTGACCAGCCGCCAGCAAACCCTGTTTTAAGGCCGCCCGCCAACAGGAGGCGCGGCAAGGACCGCGGCGGCGCGCCTTCCCGTAAGCCGCGCGCCGCCGCTCAGCGGTAAAAGCGCCGCTTGCTGGCCCGCTCGCCGGCTTTCGGCGACAGGGTTTTTTCGACTTTTTTCACCACCGTGCCGCCGGCCGCCGTCGCCGGCACCCGGTGCTCGGCCTCGAAGCCGGACTCTTCGACGCGGCGCAAAGTCTGCCGTATCAAGCCTTCCACGGCCGCCAGCAATTCCACTTCGTCGGCGCACACCAGGGAAATGGCTTCGCCGCTGGCGCCGGCGCGGCCGGTGCGGCCGATGCGGTGGATGTAGTCTTCGGCCACGGTCGGCAAGTCGAAATTGACCACCTGCGGCAAGTCGTCGATGTCGAGACCGCGCGCGGCCACGTCGGTGGCCACCAGCACTTGCACCTCGGCCAACTTGAAGCGCGCCAGCGCTCGCAGGCGGTTCGGCTGGGTCTTGTCGCCGTGGATCGCATCGGCCCGTATGCCCTGGGCCAGCAAATGCGCCAGCAGTTGATCGACGCCCTTGCGCGTCTTGACGAAGACCAGCACCTGACCCCAGCGCTTCTTCTTGAGCAGGTGGCAAAACAGTTCCGGCTTGCGCTTCTTGTCGCAGGCGACCAGCCACTGCTTGATGCTTTTCACGGTGCTGTTGCGCGGACTCACCTCGATGCTGAGCGGGTCGCGCAGCAGCGCGCCGGCCAGCGCGCGGATCGCGTCAGAAAACGTGGCCGAAAACAGCAGGGTCTGGCGCTGCTTGGGCAGGGCCGCGAAGACGGCGTCGAGCTCGCGCGAAAAACCCAGGTCGAGCATGCGGTCGGCCTCGTCCAGCACCAGGGTCTGCAACTGCTCGAACTTGACGGCGCCCTGCCCGTACAAATCGAGCAGACGGCCGGGCGTCGCCACCAGCACGTCCAGGCCCTTGCGCAGCTTGTTCAACTGCGG
>DMYQ01000051.1:1921-2301 GCA_003482555.1 Janthinobacterium sp.
GGGCCTTCCATGGTCAGGCGCTGCAGCAGCGGCACGGCAAAGCCGGCGGTCTTGCCGGTGCCGGTCTGGGCGGCGGCCATCAGGTCGCGCCCGGCCAGCACGGCCGGGATGGCTTTTGCCTGCACCGGGGTCGGCTTTGTATAGCCGAGTTCGGCCAGGGTGCGCAAGAGGGGATCGATAAGGCCGAGCGAGAGGAACGTCATTGAATATTGCAACCTTGAAGGCAAAAAAAATACGGTGTGGGAACGTGGGCGGCGCAAAGATGCCGGCCGCAGGCGCGATTATAGGCCATGGCGGCCCGCTGGCGCGGCGCAAGCCCCCGCGCGGGCCCGATTGTTGGCGATCGCGGGCCAGGGCAATAGGCGGGACGAGCGGCGGGA
>DMYQ01000051.1:2484-3583 GCA_003482555.1 Janthinobacterium sp.
GGCGGGACGAGCGGCGGGATGACAAACGGGGTGACAAGCGAGGTGGCAAGCAAGTTTCACCCGCGCCGCCACTTTCATGACCCCAGCGGCCAAAGCGCGCCGCCTCCCGCGCGCACGCGGGGAAAGCCTGTATTATCTGAACTATCTTATCTGAACTATCAATATTGCACGCGCGGCCATGAGGCGCGACCGGGAGGGATAGTCATGACGACATACGATTACATCATTGTGGGCGCCGGCTCCGCCGGTTGCGTGCTGGCCAACCGCCTGTCAGCCGACCCGGCGCTGCGCGTCTGTCTGCTTGAAGCGGGGCCGGCCGACCGCAGCCCCTTCATCCATATGCCGATCGGCATCATCTTCCTGATGCTCAGCAAAACCTTGAACTGGCGCTACTACACCGAGCCGCAGCGCCACTTGCAACAGCGCCGCATGTATTGGCCGCGCGGAAAAACCCTGGGCGGCAGCAGTTCCAGCAACGCCATGGTGTACACGCGCGGCCATGCCAGCGACTACGATCACTGGGCCGCGCTGGGCAACCCCGGCTGGAGCTACGCCGAGGTCCTGCCGCTGTTCCGGCGCGCGGAAAACCACGAGCGCGGCGCCGACCCGTTTCACGGCGCCGGCGGCCCCCTCAACGTGGCCGAGCTGCGCTCGCCGAATGTGCTGTCGGGCGTCTACATCGAGGCCGCCGTTGCAGCCGGCTACCCGCGCAACGACGACTTCAGCGGCGCCAGCCAGGAAGGCGTGGGCCTATACCAGGTGACGCAAAAGAACGGCGAGCGCTGCAGCGTCGCGCGCGCCTATCTGAGCCCGGTGCGCGGGCGCCCCAACCTGACCGTCATCACGGGCGCCCGCGCGACAAGGGTGCTGCTGGCGGGCGCGCGGGCAAGCGGCGTCAGCTACCGCAAGGATGGCCGTTCGCACGACATCGCCGCCAGCGCCGAAGTGATACTGGCCGGCGGCGCCATCAACTCGCCGCAGTTGCTGCTGCTCTCGGGCATAGGCCCGGCCGAAGAGTTGCGCCGCCACGGCATCGCCGTGCTGCACGAACTGCCCGGCGTCGGCCAAAACCTGCAAGACCACCTGGACGTGCTGGTGG
>DMYQ01000051.1:3687-5706 GCA_003482555.1 Janthinobacterium sp.
CCTTTGACCACCAACGCGGCCGAGGGCGGCGGCTTCGTCAAGAGCGCGCCCGGGCAAGCCATCCCCGACCTGCAATTTCACTTCACCCCGGCCCACCTCGACGACCACGGCCGCAACCTCTCGCGCCTCGCCTTCACCCTGCTCGGCCACGGCTATTCGCTGCACGTGTGCGACTTGCGGCCGAAGAGCCGCGGCCACATCGGCCTGCACAGCTTGGATCCCGAGGCCGACGCCCTGATCGAACCGAACTACCTGTCCCACCCGGACGACATGGAAACCCTGGTGGGCGGCGTGAAGGCGGCGCGCCGCGTGCTGGCCGGCACGGCTTTCGACGATTACCGCGGCGCCGAAATCTTCCCCGGCCCCGAAGTGCGCAGCGACGCCGATATCCGCGACTTCATCCGCCGCAAGGCCGGCACCATCTACCACCCGGTCGGGACTTGCAAGATGGGCCACGACCGGATGGCGGTGGTCGACGCCACCCTCAAGGTGCATGGCATCGCCGGCTTGCGCGTGGTCGACGCTTCCATCATGCCGACCCTCATCGGCGGCAACACCAACGCGCCGACGGTGATGATCGCGGAAAAAGCGGCCGACATGATACTGGCGGCGCGCACGGCCGCCCCCTTGCCGGAAGCCTTGGCCGGCGCCCCCCAGGAAAATTAATCTTTTAGGAGGAAGCATGGATACGCTACCGCTCGCCATCACCGCCGCCGACGCCGTCGTGCGCGCCAAAGCGTCCAACTACCCGCAACCGTTCGCCGCGCAAATGGCCGGCCGCCGCAAGCAGCCACTGGGCGAGTCGTTCGGCATCAAGAACTTCGGCATGAACCGCTGCACCCTGCCGCCGGGCGCCGTGTCGGCCCTGCTGCACCGCCACAGCCGGCAAGATGAAATGATCTATATCCTGGAGGGCGAGGCCACCCTGGTCACCGACGAGGGTGAGACCGTGATGCGGGCCGGCATGTGCACCGGCTTCGCGGCAGGCGGGCGCGCCCACCGGCTGGAAAACCGCTCCGGCGCCGATGTCGTCCTGCTCGAGGTGGGCGACCGCACGGCCGGCGACGAGGCCAGTTATCCAACCGACGATCTGCAAGCGGCGCTGGCGCCGGACGGCAGCTGGCGCTTCGCGCACAAGGATGGCCGCCCGTATTGAGGTGAACGAAGGCAGGCCGCGCGGGCAATCCTGGCAATTTCGACAGATTGCCGGGCCGCGCACGGTTTTCATCCCCGCCCCGCCCCACCCCGTTATAATTCGGATTCGTCTATGTCAGAGGCTTCCACCGTGTCCGATCGTCTTGCCGTATTGCCGCAGTACTTGCTCCCCAAGGGGGCTTTGACCAACTTCGCCGGCCGCGTCGCCGGCGCCAAGGGCGGCAGCATGACGACGCGCCTGATCCGCTGGTTCGTCGGCCGATACGAAGTCAACATGGACGAGGCGCTCGACCCCGACATCAGCCACTACGCCAGCTTCAACGAATTCTTCACGCGCGCGCTGCGCCCGGATGCGCGCCCGCTGGCCGAGGCCGACTTTATCTGCCCCGTGGATGGACGCATCAGCCAGTTCGGCGCCATCGACGACGACCAGATCTTCCAGGCCAAGGGCCACAATTTCAGCACCACGGCCCTGGTCGGCGGCGACCGCGCGCTGGCCGCCAAATTCCAGCACGGCAGCTTCGCCAATCTCTATCTGAGCCCGAAGGATTACCACCGCATCCATATGCCTTGCGATGGCCGCCTGACGCGCATGATTTACGTGCCGGGCGAGCTGTTTTCCGTCAATCCGACGACGGCACGCGGCATTCCCGGCCTGTTCGCGCGCAACGAACGCGTCGTCTGCGTGTTCGACACGGCCCACGGCCCCTTCGTCATGACCCTGGTCGGCGCCACCATCGTCGGCAGCATGGCCACCGTCTGGCACGGCGTCGTCAATCCGCCGCGCTTGCCCGAGGTGCGCAACTGGAGCTATGAAGAGCAAGACATCCGCCTGAAAAAAGGCGAGGAAATGGGCCGCTTCCT
>DMYQ01000051.1:5749-7437 GCA_003482555.1 Janthinobacterium sp.
CCATGGCCACCCTGGCCTGACGCAGCGACGCGCCGGCCCGCCGGCGTGCCGGCGTGCATCAAGCGGCGGCGGCGGCGCTCCCCATCGCGTACATTTCTTCCATCATGTCGAGAAAGGCGCGCGTCTTGGCCGGCATCAGCCGCCGGCCCGGAAACACGGCCCAGCCGTTGACGACGGGAAAACGCCACTCCGGCAAGACCCGCACCAGCGCGCCGCTGGCCAGATACGCCTCGGCAAACGACTCGGTGCTGGCGGCGATGCCAATCCCGGTGCACGCCATGCGCACCAGCAATTCCGGCGAATTGGCCAGCAAGCGGGTCGGCAGCTCGCGCTCCCAGCGGGTTTTCCCGCGCATTAAAACCCAACGCGACAAGCCGTTTGCCGTCGGTGGCAGGCTCAGCAAGTCATGCAGGAACAGGTCGTCGGGATGCTCGGGCAAGCCGCGCAAGCTGGTGTAGGCCGGCGCCGCATACAGTCCATGGGTGCTGAAGGCAACGCGCCGCGCCGCCAGGCTGGCGTCGTCGGGCAACTCGCCCATGCGGATGGCCAGGTCAAAATTTTCCGCCACCAGGTCGACCCGGCGCGGCGACAAATCCAATTCCAGTGAAATGTCGGGATAGCGCTTGATGAAGGCCGCCAGCACCTGCCCCATGGCAAAGTTGGCGAAATCGGCCGGCATCGAGATGCGCAAGCGTCCGCTGGGCGCCAATTGCCGGTGCTGCGCCAGCGCCCCGGCCGCCTCCGTCTCGTCGGCCACCCGGCGCGCGTGCTCGAGCAGGCTGGCGCCGAATTCCGTCAGCACCAGCTTGCGCGTGGTTCTTTGCAGCAGGCGCTGGCCCAGCCTGGTTTCCAGCAAGCCGATGCGGCGCGACACGGTCGACTTCGGCAAATCGACGCGGGCGGCCGCGCGGCTGAAACTGCCGCACTCGACGATGCGCGCGAACAGCAAGAGGTCACCTGGGTCAATATCCATTTGATTGTTCCATCCACTGTTTAGTGTTATTCATTTTAACGTCTTCCCCAATGATTTTGGAACTGATATAGTTCCTACATTGCAACAAACAACACATCAACGGAGAAAGCATATGAACATCCTGCAAATCAATTCCAGCGCCCGCAGCAGCGGTTCCGAATCCACCCGTCTGGCCGACGCCATCGTCGCCCGCATCCGCGCTGGCGTGCCGAACGCCACCCTGAGCCGGCGCGACCTGGCCGCCGACCCGCACCCGATCATCGACGAAGCCACCCTGCAAGCCCTGTTCACGCCGGCGGCCCAGCGCAACGAAGCGCAAAACGCCCGCGTCGCCCTGGACGACGCCCTGATCGCCCAAGTGCAGGCGGCCGACGTCATCGTCATCGGTTCGCCAATGTACAACTTCGGCATCACCGTGCAATTGAAAAGCTGGTTCGACGCCATCGCGCGTGCCCAGGTCACGTTCAAATACACGCCAACGGGCCCGGTCGGCCTGCTGACCGGCAAGAAAGTCTATGTCGCCCTGGCCCGCGGCGGCATGCACCGCGACGGCGCCACCGACACCCAGTTGCCGCACCTGAAAACCTTCCTCTCTTTCCTCGGCATGGACGATGTGCATTTCATCTTCGCCGAAGGCATGGGCATGGGTCCGGACGCGGTGACGAAGGCGCAAGCCCAGGCGGAAGCGGAAATCAACGCCGTCCTGGTGTAAGTG
>DMYQ01000275.1:0-245 GCA_003482555.1 Janthinobacterium sp.
CCCGAGGGGCCGGCGCTCGCCCCGACTTATTGAGGTGTTACATACCTGCGCGCCTATGTCTATGATTTCATTTTAAAATTCGCGCCCGAGCAGAACCGCGCCGATATCGACCGGGCGATGCACGGCGAGGATGTTTTCTGAGGCGGGGTCGCTGAACGCTGCCGACGACGCTCACAAGAGAATGAATACTTGTCGCTTCTTTGTCACGGGTCGCACAGGTCGATATGGGGCCGCGGGCGGCGGGA
>DMYQ01000275.1:382-4713 GCA_003482555.1 Janthinobacterium sp.
GGCGCGAAGCCGCTATACAAATTAATGCCGTTCAAGTTCAAATTGCCCAGGGTCGTGATTTGATCCGGATAGCGGTTGCTGACGTTGTCGATGCCGGTCGTGAGCTTCCAGTTCTTGCCCACGCGAACGCTGCCGGACAAATCCAGCACCCATTGGGGATCGTAGACCTGGTCCAGGCTGGCGTCGTTTTGCGGCACCGTGAAGCTGCCGTAGCGGGTTGCGACAAGGTGCGCGTTCCAGTTGCCGACGGCGTAGTCGGTGGCCAGGCTGAACTTGTCCTTCGGCGAGCCGACCGTGGTGCGGTTGATGGTTTGCCGATCCACCAGCAAGAGCGTGTATTGCGTCAGCACGGAGGGATTCGGCGCCACGTTTGTCACCCCGGTGCGGTTGTGGTTGTAGGCCAGGGTGAAGTCCAGCCTGTCCTTGTCGCTCAAGTCGACACGGTAAGTGCCGACCACGTCGACGCCGGTGGTGCGGGTGTCGATGGCGTTGGTGAAGTAGCGCGCCGCGCCGACCGGGTAGCCCTGCGCCGCCAGGGTCTGCTTCAAGGCATCCGGCAAGATCAGGTTGGCGGACAACAGGATGCGCTTGTCGATGTCGATGCGGTAAGCGTCGACCGTGGCGCTGAAGTTGTGGCTCGGTTGCCATTCCAGGCCCAGGCTCAGGTTGCGCGCCTTTTCCGCTTTCAGGGCTTGGGCCCCGAGCGCCTGCGCGGCCGGGTTGCCGACGGCGAAGGTGCCGGTCTCGATGGCCGTGTTGGCGCCATTGATGACGGCGAAATTGGTGGTCGTGATGGTGTAGAACTGTTGCGCCAGCGACGGCGCGCGGAAGCCGCTGGAGGCGGTGCCGCGCAGGGAAAGGGCGTCGCTGAAGGCGTAACGGCTGGATGCCTTGGCCGAGGTGGTGTCGCCAAAGTCGCTGTAGCGCTCGTGGCGCAGGGCCAGGGCGCCCGACAGCTTCTTGCTCAGCTCCGCTTCCAGGTTCAGGTACAGCGCTGTGCTGTGGCGGCCGTGGCTGCCCGCGTTGACGGGGCGAAAGCCCGAAAAACCCTGCGCGCCGCCGCCCATGTAGGACGCTTCTTCGCCGGCGCCGATGTCGTAGCGCTCGTGGCGCGCTTCCAGGCCCAGCGCGACCGTCAGCGGGCCGCTGAAGATGGGCAGTGGAAAGTCGCGCGCGATGTCGAGGTTGAACAGGGTTTGCGCGTTAGTCAGTTGTCCGGCATAAAAATGGGTCGGGCTGTTTGCGCCCAGGGTCTGGTTGACGGTGTTGTCGAGGTCGAGCTGAAAGCGGTTGCTGCCGTGGTTGACGCTGGCGTCCCAGCGCCATTCGGCCGTTTCGCCGCGCACGCCGGTGACCAGGGATTGGTCGCTCAGGGTGCTGTTTTCCAGCGGCAAGAAGCCTTCCGGGAAAATCGTCGGCGCCCGCAGGGCGTTGCCATTGTAGGCACCGCGCCAGGTGGCGGCGGCCGAGGTGTCGCGCTGGCCGTAGTTGGCGAAGGCGTACCAGTCGATCGCGTCCGTCAGCTGGTATTGGCTATTCAGGAAGAGGGTGCGGGGACGGCTTTCCGGGTCGCCGAAACGCTGGGTGACCTGGCCGTAGCGGGGTTCGCGCGGGTCGCGCAGGTCCGCGCCGGCGCGGTTGGTCGGGTCGCGATCGGCCACTTCGGCCGCCAGGCGCAGCCAGCCCTTGTCGCCGAGCGCGAAGCCGACCGAGCCGTTCAGCGAGGCTTGTTTGCCGTCGCGCTTCTGGTATTCGCCGACGCCGGCCTCGATGGAGCCGCCATCGGCGCCTTTTTTCAAAATGATGTTGATGACGCCGGCGATCGCGTCCGAGCCGTACTGCGCCGCCGCGCCGTCGCGCAGCACTTCGATATGGTCGATGGCCGCCAGCGGGATCGCGTTCAGGTCGACCGGCGCCGAGCCGCGGCCCTGGGTGCCGTTGACATTGACCACGGCCGAGCTGTGGCGGCGCTTGCCGTTCACCAGCACCAGGGTCTGGTCGGGCGAGAGGCCGCGCAACTGGGCCGGGCGCACCGCGTCGCTGGCGTCGGCGCCGGACGGGCGCGGAAAATTCACCGACGGCAGCAGGCGTCCCAGCACGGTGGCCAGTTCGGTCGAGCCCGTGCTTTGCAGGTCGCGCGCGCTCAAGATGTCGATCGGCGATTCGGAGTCGACCGTGCGGCGGTTCTTGGCGAAGGTGCCGGTGACCAGCACCGATTGCAGTTCGCCCTCCGCCGGCTCCTGGGTCTGGGCCGCGGCCGGCAAGCCGAGCGAGGAAATCAGGCCGCTCAGCAATAGGGTGCGGGAAGCGGAAAGCGGGCGGGAGGCGCGTGAACTCATGGTGTATCGTCTTTTCGGTGAATGGCGGTGGAGGCGCAACACGCTGGCGTCTAGTGGCGGACGGGCACGGGCAAGTCAGAAAAAACTTGGCCTTGCCTTTGAGACATAGCTTAACAGCGAGCTAATAATCTGCACAGTAAGCGTTTCGATTTTCGATATGCGCTTGTTGTTGTGTTGCCAGGCACGCGACGGCGGCGCGCCCTTCACTGGCCGGGATTGGGCCGGCCGGCGTGGATGGCGTCGATGCGCAAGGCGACCTCGTCCGGCAGGCGCAGGGAGCAGGCGTCGATGTTTTCCTTTAACTGTTCCAGGCTGGTGGCGCCGATGATGGTCGACGCCACGAACCAGCGCGAATAACACCAGGCCAGCGCCATTTGCGCCGGCGTCATGCCGTTGGCGCGCGCCAGCGCCGCGTATTCTGCGACGGCGGCCAGCACGCCAGGACGCAGGTAGCGCGGGCTCCAGGTGGGCGGGAACAGGGTCAGGCGGCCGGCCGCTTGCGGATTGTCCAGGTACTTGGCGCTCAACTGGCCGAAGGCGAGCGGACTGTAGGCCAGCAAGCCGACGTTTTCGCGGAAGCAGGTTTCGGTGAGCAGGCTGGTTTCGTAATTGCGGGCCGTCAGGTTGTACAGATTCTGGATGGTGGCGATGCGCGGCAAACCCTTCAGCTCGGATTGCTTGATGTACTCCGACACGCCCCAGGACGACTCGTTGGAGACGCCGATGTGGCCGATCTTGCCCTGCTCGATCAATTGCCCCAGCGCCGCCAGGGTATCTTCGATGGCCGCCGAGGGATGCTCGGCTTGCGGCTGGAAGGCGTTGGCGCCGAAGATGGGCACGTTGCGGCTGGGCCAGTGCAATTGATACAGGTCGATGTGATCGGTCTGCAGCCGGCGCAGGCTGGTTTCCACGGCGGCCCGGATATTCGCCGGATCGAGGTCGTTGGCGCCGCCGCGCAACCAGTGGATGTTCGGATTCGGACCGGCGACCTTGGTGGCCAGCACGACGGCGCCGCGGCGGCCGCTTTTCTTCAGCCAGCTGCCGATGAAGCGTTCGGTCGCGCCCTGGGTCTCGGCGCGCGGCATGACCGGATACATCTCGGCCGTGTCGATGAAATTGATGCCGCGCTCGAAGGCGTAATCGAGTTGATCATGCGCCTCGGCCTCGCTGTTTTGTTCGCCGAAGGTCATGCTGCCGAGGCAGATTTTACTCACCTTCAAATCGCTGGCGCCCAGTGTGACCCTATCCATGTCCGTCCCCTTAGCGGCCGCGCACGGCGTCGGCGCAATCGCGCACCAGGGCCGGGCCGGCGTAAATCAAACCGCTATACAGTTGCACCAGTTGGGCGCCGGCCTCCATCTTGGTCCTGGCGTCGGCGCCGCGCATGATGCCGCCCACGCCGATGATGGGCAGGGCCGCGCCCAGTTCCGCCTTGAGCAGGCCGATCACGGTGTTCGACAGTTCGAACACGGGCGCGCCGGACAGGCCGCCCGCTTCGGCGCCGTGCGGCATGCCCTCGACGGCGGTGCGGCTGAGCGTGGTGTTGGTGGCGATCACGCCGTCGATCTTGTGGCGCAGCAGGGCCGCGGCGATGGTCTTGACCTGTTCGGCGTCGATATCGGGGGCGATCTTCAGGGTCAGCGGCACGTAGCGCTTGTGCTTGTCGGCCAGGCGCGCCTGCGCCTCTTTCAGCTGCGCCAGCAGGGCGTCGAGTTCCG
Source organism: Janthinobacterium sp. (assembly GCA_003482555.1). Classification (GTDB taxonomy): domain Bacteria; phylum Pseudomonadota; class Gammaproteobacteria; order Burkholderiales; family Burkholderiaceae_D; genus Janthinobacterium. The sequence goes on from DMYQ01000275.1 coordinate 4,440, forward strand.
AGGCGCCCTGCAACTGGCGCAGGTTCTTGGTGTTCGGCGAAGAGATATTCACCGTCACGTAACTGGCGTAGGGATAGACTTTTTCCAGGCAGTGCAGATAGTCGTCGGCGGCGCGCTCGATCGGCGTATCGGCGTTCTTGCCGATGTTCAGGCCCAGCACGCCGGCCCGGTTCTGGTAAAAGCGCGAGGCCTGGACGTTGGCGACGAAGGCGTCGACGCCGCCGTTGTTAAAGCCCATGCGGTTGATGATGGCGCCGGCCCGCGGCAGGCGGAA
>DMYQ01000275.1:4867-7603 GCA_003482555.1 Janthinobacterium sp.
ATGAAGGCGCCGTCCTTGTCCAGGCCGGCGGCCAGGCCGACCGGATTGGGGAAGGCGACGCCCATCACCGTGCGCGCATCGGGCAGCGGTTTTTTCAGCAGGCGCGTCAGCCCCAGCGCGGCGGCGCGCTTCAGGGCGGGCAGGGTCAGGTGGTGGGCGGCTTCCGCGTCCATGGCGAACAGCAGGGGACGGGCGAGGGCATACAGGAATTTTTCGGACATGGGCACTTTTGGTTGGGGCGGCGCGCGCGCCCGGGAAGGTGCCGGCCCGCCGTGAATGTGCCCACATTTTAAACCATCGCCGCCATGGCCGGGCCGCCGCGGGCTGTTACGCTTGCAGCGGGCTCCAGGCGCCGTCGATGCGCGCCTCGAGCGGCTTGAAGTTGATCTTGTAAGCCATCTTCGGGCTTTCCTTGATCCAGTAGCCGAGGTAGACATACGGCAGTTGCAGTTCCCGGGTCTGGGCGATTTGCCACATCACGTTGTAGGTGCCGTAAGAGGCGCCGGCGACGTCGGGATCGAAGAAAGTATAGACCGAGGACAGGCCGTCGGCCAGCACGTCGATGATGCTGACCATGCGCAGGGTGCCGTCCGGCTCGCGGAATTCGACCAGGCGCGTGTTGACCCGGCTTTGCAGCAGGAACTGGGCGTACTGGTCGCGGCTGTCCTGGTCCATGCCGCCGCCGGCGTGGCGCGCGCTCTGGTAGCGCAGGTACAGCTCGTAGTGCTCGTCGAGGAAGGCCAGGGTGGCCACGCCGGTGCGCAGTTCGGCGTGCCTGGCCCAGGCCCGGCGCTGGCCGCGACTGGGCGCGTAGGCGGCCACCAGCACGCGCACGGGGATGCAAGCCTGGCAGCCGTCGCAGTAGGGCCGGTAAGTGAAGATGCCGCTGCGCCGGAAGCCGTTCCTGACCAGTTCGGAGTACACGTCGGCGTTGATCAGGTGCGAGGGCGTGGCTACCTGCGAGCGCGCCTGGCGCTGCTCCAGGTAGCTGCATGGATAGGGTGCAGTCGTGTAGAACTGCAGGGTCGAAAAGGGCAGATCGTTAAGATGCGTCATGCGCGTCCTGTCGTTGCGGTGGTGGGTGGCCTGGCATATCTGCCCCTATCATATCCCGTTGGCGTGGCGGCGCCAGCTTATCCGGCCGGCGCGAAGGGGGCGAGCGGCTGCCAGGTTCTTATCTGTTCCTGGTCGATGGTCGCGCCCAGGTGGGCCAGGAAGCGCGCGCGCGAAATCGGCGCCGCGCCCAGGGAGGCCAGGTGCGCCGTCTCTTGCTGGCAATCGATCATCGCCACGCCCTGGCCGCGCAGGAAGTGCACCAGGTAGGCGAGGGCGATCTTGGAGCCGTCGGTGACGCGGGCGAACATCGATTCGCCGTAAAACATGCGCCCGATCGAGACCCCGTAGGCGCCGCCCACCAGTTCGCCGTCCAGCCACAGCTCGGTCGAGTGGGCGTAGCCGAGCCGGTGCAAGCCGCAATAGCCGGCGACGATCTCGTCCGAAATCCAGGTGCCGGGGCCGTCCCTGCGCGGCGCCGCGCAGGCGCGCATCACGGCTTCGAAGGCGCTGTCGAAGCGCACTTGCCAGCGGCCGTCGGTGGCGGTGCTGCGGGCCACCCGGCGCAGGGCTTTCTTCAGGCTGGCGCTGACCTTGAATTGTTCCGTCATCAGCACCATGCGCGGGTCGGTGCTCCACCACAGGATGGGCTGGCCCTCGGAAAACCAGGGAAAGATGCCGCGCCGGTAAGCCGCCAGCAGGCGTTGCGGCGACAGGTCGGCGCCGGCCGCCAGCAGGCCGGGCGCGTCCGTCGTGAGCGCCTGCGACACGTCGGGAAAGGGGCTGTGGGAATCGAGCCAGGGTATCATCGCCGCGCTCCGTCGCTTCCCGTCAACCGGCCCGCATCGGCCGGTTGATGTCGTGCGCATGGAAGCCGTATCCGCCGCCTTCGCGCATGCCGGCGCGGTCGGCGAAGAACAGCTCCAGGGTGGCGCGGATGGTGGGGAAGGCCAGGTCGTCCCACGGGATGTCGGCCTCGCTGAACAGTTGCACTTCCAGGCTCTCGATGCCGGGCGCAAAGTCGAGGTCGCGCAGGCGGGCCAGGTAAAACAGGTGCACCTGGTGGACGCGCGCCACGTTGAGCAGGGTGAACAGCTTACCGAGTTCGATGTTGGCGCCGGCTTCCTCGACGGTTTCGCGGATGGCCGCGTCGGACGTGGTTTCATCGTTTTCCATGAAGCCGGCCGGCAGGGTCCAGTAACCGTGGCGCGGTTCGATGGCGCGCTTGCACAGCAGGATCTGCAATTTACCGTCGCGTTCCCACACGGGGATGGAGCCGACCACCATCTTTGGATTCTGATAATGGATGGTGGCGCAGCGGGCGCAGACAAAACGCGGGCGGTTGTCGCCGGCGGGAACCGACAATTCGACGGGATGGGCGCATTCGGAGCAAAATTTCATGGGCGGAGAGCGAAAGTAGGTTTAGTGCTTACTCTACACCGATTGCGGGGCCAGCGCCGCAATCGGCGCATGCGGCAGGTCATGCCGAGGGGGCGCGCAAGGCGGACTTGCCGGGCTATTGCGGATTCTTTTCGGATAGACATTGCCTAAGTCATCGAACTGACATATAATTCGTCTGCGGGGTGGAGCAGTCTGGCAGCTCGTCGGGCTCATAACCCGAAGGTCACAGGTTCAAATCCTGTCCCCGCAACCAAACAAGCGTTTCATGCAGTATCAGCAAGA
>DMYQ01000111.1:0-1592 GCA_003482555.1 Janthinobacterium sp.
CATCGAGGAATTCCTGGACCTGCGCAAGAACACCGGCGACGCACCGCCGCCGCACCCACGACATGAACACGGCCAACTGGATTCCCGACCTGTTCATGAAGCGCGTGATGGAAAAGGGCGACTGGACCCTGTTTTCGCCCAGCGAAGCGCCGGATCTGCACGACAAGGTCGGCAAGGCCTTCGAACTCGCTTACACGGGCTACGAGGCGCGCGCCGCCGCCGGCGACATCCGCGTCTTCAAGAAGATCGCCGCGCTCGACCTGTGGCGCAAGATGCTGTCGATGCTGTTTGAAACGGGCCATCCATGGATCACGTTCAAGGACCCCTGCAATATCCGCAGCCCGCAGTCGCACGTCGGCGTCGTCCACAGCTCGAACCTGTGCACGGAAATCACGCTCAACACGAACGACAAGGAAATCGCGGTCTGCAACCTGGGCTCGGTGAACATGCCGGCGCATATGAAGGAAGGCAAGTTCGACCACGTCAAGCTGCAAAAAACCGTGCGCACGGCGATGCGCATGCTCGATAACGTGATCGACATCAATTACTACGCCGTTGAAAAAGCGCGCGCCTCGAACATGGCCCACCGTCCGGTCGGCATGGGCATCATGGGTTTCCAGGATTGCCTGCACATGATGCGCGTGCCTTTCGCCTCCGACGCGGCCGTCAGCTTCGCCGACACCTCGATGGAAGCGGTGTGCTACTACGCTTACCTGGCGTCGACGGAACTGGCGGAAGAGCGCGGCCACTACAGCTCGTACAAGGGTTCGCTGTGGGACCGCGGCATCTTGCCGCAAGATTCGGTCAAGCTGCTGGCGCAAGAGCGCGGCGGCTACCTGGAAGTGGACGATTCCTCGGCCATGGACTGGTCGCTGGTGCGCTCGCGCATCAAGCAATTCGGCATGCGCAATTCGAACTGCGTGGCGATCGCCCCGACGGCCACCATTTCCAACATCATCGGCGTGTCGGCCTGCATCGAGCCGACTTACCAGAATCTGTACGTGAAGTCGAACCTGTCGGGCGAATTCACCGAGATCAACGGCTACCTGGTGCGCGACCTGAAGGCGCGCGAGCTGTGGGATGAGGTCATGATCTCCGACCTGAAGTATTTCGACGGCAGCCTGGCCAAGATCGACCGCATCCCGCAAGACTTGCGCGAACTGTATTCGACGGCCTTCGAAGTGTCGCCGAGCTGGCTGGTGGAAGCGGCGTCGCGGCGCCAGAAGTGGATCGACCAGGCCCAGTCGCTGAATATCTACATGGCTGGCGCGTCCGGCAAGAAGCTCGACGAGACCTACAAGCTGGCCTGGTTGCGCGGCTTGAAGACCACTTACTACCTGCGCACCATCGCCGCCACGCACATGGAGAAATCGACTTCCAAGACCGGCGCGCTGAACGCGGTCGCGGTCGACGGCGGCATGTCGGCCAGCGCCCAGGCGGCGCAAGCGGCCACGCTGGCTGTGGCGGCCACGGCGACGGCCACGGTGGCGGCGGAAGCGGATGGCGAAGCCTGCTATCTGCGTCCCGGCGACGACGGTTTCGAGGAATGCGAAGCCTGCCAATAAGCTCGCCAATGAGTTTGCCAATGAGTT
>DMYQ01000111.1:1725-5656 GCA_003482555.1 Janthinobacterium sp.
TTGCCAATGAGTTTGCCAATGAGCTTGAAGTAGTACCTTGTTTCACCCGTCCGGCCGCGCCGGGCGGGCTTTATACAGAACAGCGCCGGCCCCGGGCCGGCACGAAAAGGAAATACACCATGTTGTCTTGGGATGATGAAGTTTCGCCGGCCGCCGCTCCCCGCACGCCGCCACAAGCACCGTTGGGCAATGTCGAGCTGACCCAGCCGGCCGCCAACGCGCCCGTCGCCGTCGACGCGGCCCTGCTCGCCAAGCGCGTCAACGCGGACGACAAGCGCATCATCAACGGCAAGACCGACGTCAACCAGCTGGTGCCGTTCAAGTACAAATGGGCCTGGGACAAATACCTGGCCGGCTGCGCCAATCACTGGATGCCGCAAGAAGTGAACATGCAGCGCGACATCGAGCTGTGGAAGAACCCGAACGGCTTGACCGACGACGAGCGCCGCCTGGTCAAGCGCAACCTGGGCTTCTTCGTCACGGCCGACTCGCTGGCCGCCAACAACATCGTGCTGGGCACCTACCGCCACATCACGGCGCCGGAATGCCGCCAGTACCTGCTGCGCCAGGCTTTCGAAGAAGCGATCCACACCCACGCCTATCAGTACATCGTCGAATCGCTGGGCCTGGACGAGGGCGAGATCTTCAACGCCTACAATGAAGTCAAATCGATCCGCGACAAGGACGAGTTCCTGATCCCCTTCATCAATACGCTGACCGATCCCGCTTTCACCACCGGCACCGTGGAAAACGACCAGAAGCTGCTCAAGTCCCTGATCGTCTTCGCTTGCCTGATGGAAGGCTTGTTTTTTTACGTGGGTTTCACGCAAATCCTGGCCCTGGGCCGGCAAAACAAGATGATGGGCGCGGCCGAGCAATACCAGTACATCTTGCGCGACGAATCCATGCACTGCAACTTCGGCATCGATCTGATCAACACGATCAAGATGGAAAACCCGCTGTTGTGGACGGCGGAATTCCGCGAAGAGATCAAGGTGCTCTTCCTCAAGGCCGTCGACCTGGAATACGCTTACGCGGAAGACACCATGCCGCGCGGCGTGCTGGGCTTGAACGCGCCCATGTTCAAGGGTTACCTGCGCTTCATCGCGAATCGCCGCGCCCAGCAGATCGGGCTCGAGCAAATGTTCGCGCAAGAAGAGAATCCCTTCCCGTGGATGAGCGAAATGATCGACTTGAAGAAGGAACGTAACTTCTTCGAGACCCGCGTCATCGAGTACCAGACCGGCGGCGCGCTGAACTGGGAATAATCCCCGGCGTGAACGCGGCATGGGTTTGCATGCCGCCGTTCCCTGATTGACGGTCGCAAGCGACACCCAGACGAAGCCCGGCGCAATGCGCTGGGTTTTGTGTTATCTGGAGTAATATTTTTCATTTCGAAAACTTGTTCGTATCAAGAAGGTCGGGTACGCCACACAACTTGGAGCAGCCATGCGATATGAGGGCAAGCAGTATCAAGTTAACGGAATTGCCATGAATGTCGTGATTGAAGGCAAGGGGCCGGATATCTTGCTGGTGCATGGCTTCCCCGACTCGCACGATGTATGGAGGCATCAAATTCCCGTCTTGGTGGCGGCGGGCTTTCGTGTCATTGCGCCGGATACCCGCGGCTGCGGCGCCAGCGCCATTTTGCCCAAGGTGGGGGATTATGTGATGGCGAATCTGGTCGCCGATCTGGTCGGACTGCTTGACGTCCTCGGCATCCAGAAGGTGCGACTGGTCGGGCATGACTGGGGTGCGATCATCTCCTGGCATCTGGCAATCAATCATCCAGAGCGTATCACGCGCTATGTCGCCATCTCGGTCGGGCACCCGAACGCCTTTGCCCGCGCCGGCTTGCTCCAAAAAATCAAGAGCTACTACATCCTGGTTTTGCTCATGCGTGGAATTTCCGAGTTCTTCGCCAGGCAATGCAATTGGCTATTGTTTCGCCTCATGACGAATTACAGCGATGAATTTCCACGCTGGCGCGCGCAGTTATCGAGGCCGGGCCGCTTCACCGCGGGTGCGAATTATTACCGGGCAAATCCGGGAATGCTGCGGTGTCAGGCTTACCCATCCGTGAAAGTGCCTGTGCTCGGCATCTGGAGCAGCGCTGATATCTTCTTGACGGAAGCGCAGATGAAAAATTCGGCAGCCTACGTTCAAGAATCCTGGCACTACCTGCGGATCGAGGGCGCCAATCATTGGATACCGTTGAGCGCCCCGCAGCAGTTGAACCGCGCCTTGCTGGACTATTTGACGTGACCGCCAGCCCAGCGACACGTTGGCGCATCGCCAAGTCAGCCAAGACGGCTTCATGGCTCATCGTCATCGGGGTCATCGAAGGGCGGATATGTGACACGGTTTCCATCGACGCGGGCGAAGGACGTCAAGGTGTGCGGCTTGCGTCCTTTCGGCCCGATGATATCCTCGACGCGGAAACCGCGCACCAGCAGCGCGTCGCCGATCAGCGAACGGTGGCAGCGCCAGGGCACCGCTTCGGCGCACATCAGCGCGCAGCGCCGCGTGCCCGCCAGTGACATGAGCTCCTGCAAACTGGCGGCGAATTCGGGCGTTTGCATGTAGTCCGCGTAGCCGCGAAACGACAGGTTGCGCCAGCCGCCGTTGGGGGAATCGGCAAGCGCGTGGCGCAAGCCGCCGAGTCCCGCAAGGTGGGTGTAGGCGATGTGCCGCAGTTCCAGCGATGCCGGCAGGGCGTCCCGATTGAACTGGGGATTATGGCGCGAGCGCGGCACCGTCCGCACGTCGAGCACGTGGCCGACGTCGTTCTTTTGCAGCAAATCGAGGAACTCATCCAGGGGGCGATTGGAATGACCGATCGTGCAGACCAGCGTCGCTGACGGAGCGATAGCGTTTTCCATGGGTGCGTTTGTCTTGTAAAAAATGGCTGTGCATTATGCTGAAAAAAACCGCGCTTGCATGCGCTGGCGGTGTCCCCAATGTACGCGCCGGCGGGGTCGTCATCTGTGCGTCAGCGCACGCGCGGGGTGCTGGTCGCGATGAGCGAACGGACGCGCCGGGCTGGAAAAAATAGGCGCGCCGGCCGCCTTTTTCGGATGCGGAAGCGAGCGCCGGCGGGACGTCCGACGTGAGTGCGCGATGCCTGAAAAATGACGATTCTTGGCGCGCGCGCGGCGGCATTCGGGCGCCAGCGTTAAATAGCGCACCTAAGCGGCAAAAAACACGCGAAAACATGTCGTGCCGGTTGCGCAGGGACAAGGTTTTCGTGTACTTTATGAGATTGAAAATGCGAGCATTAGAATGCGCGGTTTTTTGAGCCGCGCGATCCGCAAAAAGAACGCAAATCGGGATACAGATTCACACGGATATGCACAAGACCACAGCCGTTTTTTTCTGCCGCCGTGCCCGAAATTTTTCAGGCATGGCGGTTTTTGTTTGACGATTCGGCTGTGTTTGCGGGTGCGCTGAAGGGCGTCGAAAGAACGCCGTTCGCCGCGCCGGGACGTGAGCTTTTTCAGACTTTGCCACCAGCTGCGAGATAGGGCAGGGTGGCACCGACGATGGCTGAAGTGCTGCAAACGTGAGGAGTTGCAGCAGTTCAGCTGGTGCCGAATTCATTAGCGCAAACCTGTTGTTTGTGCCGATGAATAATTCGCTTGGCCCAAAATGATGGGCTGGACGGGTTTTAATCTTGTAGCGTAAATTTCTCATCTCAGATGAAGGAGAGACAAATGGCAACAGCCGCTAAGAAACCAGTAGTAAAAAAAACCGCAGCCAAGGCTGCGCCCGCCGCTAAAAAGCCGGTGGTCGCAGTGAAGGCAGTGGCCGTCAAACCAGCCGCCAAACCAGCCGCCAAAGCAGCAGCGAAGCCGGCGGCAAAGGCCGTCGCTAAGCCAGCAGCGAAAGCGGCAGTCAAGCCAGCGGCGAAAGCAGTCGCCAAGCCAGCGGC
>DMYQ01000044.1:0-1196 GCA_003482555.1 Janthinobacterium sp.
TACTGATTCCATGAGGACAATGACTTTATCGGATAGTCGCGGGCGGCAACGTCGCAGGCAGCTGGAATCTGCAATCCAATCAGACAGCCTGAGCCTGTCACTTCGACCTGATCGGAGATATATTGGCGCCGACCGAAAACTGCCCCAGCTATAGGGAGGCATCTCGGAATTTGAAAATAATGCTTATTAAAAACCACACTTCAACAAATGAGGAGGTTGGCATGGCAAATGAAGACATGAGAATGCGTTCTGCAGGAATAGCTGCACTTCGTAGACGGGAGGGAGCTGTATTTAGTTGCCACAATGACAACGCCAACAATTGCACCTATGGCAGTCGCTGTAAGGCGGCAGGTCAGAGACCACCAGCTGACTCAGGAACAATTCGATTCACTTGTTAGTTTTACCTATAACACTGGCCCAACTGGTGCCGCAGTCACGCTCAGGGCTGCGAATAGAGGCGATACTCGTGAAGTCATCGGACATATGAACCAGAACGTATATGTGCATCCGCGTGACGCCCGCGGACGACGTGGTGCACCGGTATTGGTGCAGGGTCTGGTCATTCGAAGGCGCGACGAGACCAGTCCATTTCGTTGAAGAATTCTATGAAAAACTACCTATTCTTAGTCCTAATAGCCGCGTCGTCCTTGGTGAGCGCTGACCCTCGGTATGTGCCAACGGAAAGAGACGTGCTGGGCGAACTGTCCCAACGCAGCAAGTTACCCGAGGCTGAGCTAAAACAGATCTTGAGTAACTGTGATATCAACCAGACCAACACCAACCTATGCGCGTATCGTGACCAGATCGTCGTTGAATTGACATTCAAGCACGCGATCGACGAATGGGAAAAAGCACGCGATACGGACTGTGCCAAGTCGGCGGAGCGGGATTATGGCGGTGGATCAATGAAGCCCACCGCTCAAGCTATCTGTGTAATTGCGGAGACAAAGAAAATGATTCAGAGGATAAGGCGCGTTAAATAGGTGTAAGTAAGCCTGCACAACGGATTTCACAATAAATAAGCGCCCCATTTCATGCGCCAAGGGGCGTCGTGTGTGTGTCTTCTGTGAACGTCTCGTAACTTTGAAATCGCTTACGCACGGCTACTTAGCGCGCACCCAGGGCCGGGCGCAGCGGGCACCACATGTGCACCTTGGCGACATAGCCCCGTTCCAGCGCGACCGCGAACGGCTCCA